>JAATGQ010000118.1 GCA_015654595.1 Chitinophagales bacterium
CACCGACACGAATGCGATACGCATTGTGACAAGATGGGTGCATTTCGGGATACGTCCGTACAAAATCAGACAATGGGACGAGGCTTATAATGAACAAGGCAATAGCTGGCGCGATAGCGTTCATTACGTCGCCTGTATTCCTGTGAACGGCCGGCAATTCATACATAAGGGGATGGCCAAATTCAAGATCGTTCCTTACAAGAGCAATATCCAGTTCATGGCCAAATATCCTGACGCGGGGTCCTGGCTGTTTCTGATGGTGATCTTTTGCGGTTTCTGTTTTATCGCGATACCGGCCTGCATATATATCATGAAACAGGTGCAGGCGCTTTTCCTGCCGGAAGAACGGCCCAATCAAAAAGGGTATTGGGTGTCTACCGGCATAGTAGCCGGAAGCCTGCTGTTCTTTCTCGCCGTTCTCTTCAATACATTCGGGGATGAAGCGCCGATAAAGGATCTTTACTTTATGCGGACGCTGGGCGCTTTTCTATGGTTTGCCAATGCGCTGGGCTGTATTTCAGGCGCCTTCTGCCTTGCCGGATTTATCCATAGCGCTTCGATGCTGGTCTTTTTTGCCGATAAACTCAAGACACAGACGACAAAGGTGAAGCAGCAGCGGGAGGAAGTAAAGAAAACGATGGCCTTTCAGCAGGCCACTTCGGGCCTGACGGCTACCCCAGCAGAACTAAAGGCCAAAGAATGTTCTGACGAAGAAGAGGCAAAACACAAAGAATACGCCGATCAGTTCCGAAGGCTGCTGGGGTTCTTTCACCGATATTTTATCTTATCAGCTATCCTGCTATCGCTGGTAGTACTATGCTCCGGCGCTTTGTACAATGCGGCAAATTCGATGAGCTTCCTGCAGCTGCTGAAGGTCAATTGGGGATATAGCCCCGCGGGCGAAGATGCCGTATACTTGTTTGGCGGCATTTTTACAGCCATCTTGCTGTTGGTTTATCTACCGGCAAAAATGCAATTTGGAGACGTACAGCTGCAGCTTCCACACGAAGAGGGAGAGCACGATGATGACGACAGCAAGTGGTATGGATTTCTCGAACAGCCCTTCAGCTGGCTGAGGGGAGGATTGATCGCGGCAAGTCCGTTCCTTTCCGGTCTTGTACAGAGTCTGTTGGGGCTGCTGATGAAACATTAAGAGCATGGGCCCCGATTGGACCCCGCTTGGACCCTGCATGGGCCCCGCTTAGACCCCGCCATAAAATAAAAACCCGCCGGCATATCTCTACACCGGCGGATAAATAATTCACTGCAAAGGGTCGCGTGTGATACAGTGGCTTCCATAGAGTCGGATTGTTCTAAAGGGCTCGGATCTAAAAACGGGTCTTCATGGACACGGATGGACTTGGTTTTGCATAGGAGTGAACAATGCTACGGACAGGGTTAAGGGGTGGACTTTCGGAAAAACTAAACTAAAAACAAGCGATTCTAATAGGACATTGGATTTTGCGTATGAGTTGCTAAGGGTTTAGAACATTTACATTGCGAACATCGGATACGGATTAACTTTTGGACTTTGGATACGGACTATTTTTAGGCATCGGATACGGATCAACTTTTGGACATTGGATACGGATTAGCTTTTGGACATTGGATTTTTTTACTTGATTGGATATTGGATCATTTGCTATTGACAGTACAAAGATAGCATTGCGGATAGGGTCTACCCAAAGAATAGGTCGTCCTATTTGACCATGTCCTCAGGAAACTTATACCCCGTTAGGTTAAAGTACCTAGGGTCGAGGGCTTCCCGAAATTTTGTATCGTAGATCTACGATACGCATAGGCCATAAAATACGCCCAAAACAGCTAATTCAAGTAGCTCAATACGTTATACGTCACGTGCATTTACGCAGGCTGAAAGCCGCGCGGGGTAAAGGGATAGCCTATTAGGGTAAAATCAACTCAAACAGAAAGACTAAGTGATGCGCTTACTTAGATGCATGAGCGCCCCAGCGTTGTTTTACGTAGCGATAGGCTTGTTTCTCTTCTGCAGACACAGGATTTGCCAAAGCAAGATAGCGGCGATAGTAGGCACGAGCGAGCGATTGATTATGCAGTTCGGTTTCACAAATGCGTCCGCAGGTGTAGAGTGTCAAGGGGTCTTTGAAGAGATAGTAGGCGGTGTCATAGTTTGCAACGGCCTTTTTATAGTCTTTTAATGATTCACAATTATTACCGAGATCGTCGTAGTACCATTCGGCGGTTTTGTTGATCGCCTTCGCAAGAGCGAGCCGCAGCAGCTCGTTGCTTTTTACATAATCTTTCGACCTGGCATAAGCGCGCGATTCATAGTAGTAGATCGCCTCCGACTGAAGTCCCAGCGCCTGCATGGCCTCGCAGACGCGGATAGATTCGCCATAAGATTTGAGATTATAATAAGCCAGTGCCAGTGAGGTCAACGAAGCAATATTGGGATCTTCTAATCCTAAAAGCCGCTGGCCTGGCTTCAGGACTGCATTATAATTCTTGGTTTGATAAGCGCTTTTTACCTGTAATCGTAAGAGCCCGATATTTAACGAGTCCTTTATCAGTCCCAGTGCGATGATGCTGTCGGCGCGATCGTAGGTCTTTTGTTCAACAAGAACTTCCGCCAGGTCATTCATCGTCCTAAGATCCATTGGAGCCATCGCATAAGCAGAATCAAACCAGAACAGCGCCGAATCGGGCTTGTTTTTTCGATGCCATAGCTCCCCCATCGTCCGCCACCAGCCTGCCCTTTCGGGTTGAAGATTGACCAGACGCCGGCCGTAGCGCAATGCGTCATAGCTGTCGTCGTTACTGGTCAGCAAAACCAGGTAATGCAGCGCGTTGACATTATTAGAGTCAAGGGTAAGGAGATGACGGAAGCAGGCCGCCGAATTTCGGCTGTCATCGCTCATATAGTAGGCATAGCCGGCATAGCCAAGCGCGGAAATATTGTTGGAATCCGCCTTGAGCAGGGGAGATAGATATGATATCGCGTCATCGAAGTTCTGGGACTGAAAATAGTCCATGACCCGGGATTTATCGACGCCGGGCTGAGGCTGGTCCGCGGCTGTGCCAGCCGGCCCGGCTTGATCCGAGGCTGCAACGGTTGACCTAGCTTGATCCGAGGCTGCGGTGGCTGACCTGCGCTGGCCGGAGCTTGCTTGTGCCTGATTATTGGCGGGAGCGCCGCCCGGCTGTGCCGCCGGGTCTTCGACTAAAGGTTGAGCGCTGGCACGGAGTGCGCCAAAAAGGAATAGACAAAAAAAGGCCTTTCGCATAGTAGTTGAATGGTTTCAACAGGTGATGCGAAAGGATCAATATTCCATAAAATATTGAAATTAATAGCCTAACTATTTAGTTCTTCAATTTCTTTTCCATGTTATAAGCTTCAGTCATAAGGCCTCCGAACAAAGCAGATATAACCTGGCTATAAGCAATGGAAATTGGTCGGTCCCACGAATTAAGATCAGCCCAATATCGTTCAGTCAAGGCTTGATTGCCGTGAGGGATGCAAAAATGGTACGTCTTGTTCCACATAAGCGACTTTGTAATAACAAGTATCCCTCCTATCTCATTGGTCGCTTCTCTGACTAACAACTTGAATGTAAACTCATAATTACTTTGTTTCAAAGTGCCTACGTCCTTGAATTGGTATCCTTTTTTCATATCCAACCCTTCAGAAACCTGAACCTGATAGCCTTTTGTCAAGTAGTTATATTCTTCCTCTGTTGTTGGCGCAGAAGTTCCTGTAATTTGAGCAAAGGATTTATGAATGATCAGACTAAGTAAAAGAAAAGTTATTAGGGATTTCATGTTAGCTTTTTATGGTTGTACAAGGAAGGATTATATTTTTGTTATCCAGTAATATGGGAACATTTCAGGCTGATTAGCACCAAACAACAATATTGTCTGTTTCAGCCCATGTTTAATCAAGAACTGTTGTTTACTCCCCGTGACAGGGCTACCATTTTGCATTTCAGTCGCAAGAAATAGTTCTGAGTGATCGATGAGATCTACCTTAATCTCATCTATCCTAAATTGCTGAAGGTGTGCGGAATCTCCAAATTCTATAGTCTTATTCCCTTTTCCAAGTTAAAATATCTGCTCCTTTGGGAATAACCGGGGATTTTAGTCATATCTATGATTTTGCAATCGTTTCGCTTTGAAGAGACAGGTGTACCTGTTTGGGCTAAAGCAATCAAATTCGAAGTAGAGAACATTAATAAAATGGCTATCAATTTCATCGTAAAAATTTTTAAGCTTTTAAAAAGAGCATATAGCAGGAGGCCAAAATAATATCATCTACTGATTTACGGTAGGGTGTTTTCACGGTATTTAAACGCGAGAGCCCCCTGAATGCTCAGGGGGCTCTCGCTTATTGATAGGCTGCAAAAAAACTAGGGCACCACCACGCTTGTCGGCGCCACCGCAAACGTGTCGATCGCCGTCGGCTCAGGCAGGTAAAGCGCGCTGTACGTCAGCACCGTCCCATCCGTCGCGCCGGGGAACATCACAAAAGGCGCAGCCTGCGTCAACGCCGCAACCGTGTCGACGGCGGCGCCGGAATCATCGGTATACGAAACGCGAACGCCGACAAGACCATCTTCGAAGTCGAGGGGCCCGAACACGACCATAGCCATATCCGGCGGAATCGGCGCCACGGACTGGGTCCCGATGTTCAGCAGGGTCGCGGCATAGTTGTCGCCATACACGTTACAGGTATAAAGGGAAGGAACCGACATATTCCCCGCCGCATCGAAAGTCTGGACCTGGAAATTAACGGTGCCTTCGGCGAGCCCCGAGATATAGGTGCGGATCGTATCGGCGGCGGCGCTGCCGGCTTTGATGGAGAGCGTCAGCGAGTCGGCCTTGTTACTCCAATAAACCCGCGCGCCGATGATCGAAGGATCGGGCGAAAGGATAAAGGACAGCAGTACCCGATTGTGGCCGGCGTAGGCGACGAGGGAATCGGGCTTGCCGGGATAGGTATCCTCGCCCGCGGAAATGTATTTTTTATAGTCGTTGTATTTGGTGCAGGAAAGAACAAAGACGCCCACACACACAAACAAAAGGATCTTCTTCATAAGTGATAGTTTAATAGGTTCCCCAGAACGACACTTCGGCAATATTGGCCGCATTCATCGACCAGGTGGAATAGATCTTTATCCGGATATAACGCACCGCCGGCACATCCAGCGACACATTCATCTGCTCACCCGCGGCAGCAGCAGCCTCATCGGCGGTGCTGACCTGCCCCTCGGGCAAACCGGATGGCTTTTTGATGGTATGGGAAAGGATCTTTGTCCAGCTGGCATCCCAGGACCCATCGGGATTTGGCGCGGTAGAACCCCAAAGCTCGAAGTTGATCAGGTTGTTTTGCGCATAGATCCACTGGTCGGAAGGACGCTGCCAGAGGGCACAACGCGAGAGTTTGACCACCTTACCCATGTCAAAGGTGATCCACACCGGCCAGCCGCCCGCAGGCACCGGCTGGGAATGCCAGATATTGCCATCGGGGTTGTCGTAAATGCCATCCCAGAGATTTGGCATCGGAAGCCCCCAGTCGTAGTTGATATCACCAGGCAGATCGAGTTCGGCAAACGTGCTCTTGTCCACAAACTTCTCGAACAACGGCGACAAATAGACCGTCACGGTATCGCTATGATTGCCGTACTGATCGAGGATAAAGACCCCGAACTTACGCCGCGTAGTATCGAAACCATGTACCGCAAAAGAGTCTTCCGCCGACTTTGTATAGTGGTTGTCCACCGGCGAATAGATACCTAAAGAGTCGTTGCTCAGCGTCACGATATCGATATTCGCGGTATCGGGGTTGGTGAAATGGATGTTGATGCCCCCAAAGTCGACGCTGACCTGCAGGCTGCGAAACACCTTTGTGACGGGAGGAAGACCGGGGTGGACCGTCACGGTAACAGG
This sequence comes from Chitinophagales bacterium, assembly GCA_015654595.1. Lineage (GTDB taxonomy): Bacteria > Bacteroidota > Bacteroidia > Chitinophagales > Chitinophagaceae > Puia. The sequence continues at coordinate 5,923 of JAATGQ010000118.1, forward strand.
ATCGCTCTTTACCTCGCTTCGCGTGACGGCATAAAGGGTAACCACATGCGGCAAAGTATCGGGAAAACCCTGCACCTGCAGACTGTTGTTATAATAAGAGGCTTTTACCTGCTGCGGATTGCCCGGCGTACGGTCAAAAGTAGCAAGCACATAAAGCAGCCCCTCGCTATTGGGCAGGGAATAGGTAAGCTGCGCGCCTCCGGGCAGTGCAGTCGACTGCACATTGGTGACGACACCCGGTTTGGGGCCGCCGGTGGAATAGGGGCCGTGGTCCTCTTTTTTGCAGGCAAGGAAACTCAACCCCACAAGAAATAGTATATAACGCATAAAAAATGGTTTTGGTTACCAACCCTGGTTTTGCTCGAGGTTGGGGTTCACGGTGACATCATAGTTTTTCAACGGCCATAAGTATTGACGCGGCTGGAAGTTCTGGGTATACAGTACGCGTTTGCGATAGTATAAATCCGGATCGCTTTGCGACACATCCCATCCGACGACCTGTTTGTTCCACTCCGTCGTCGCCGTCTTCCAGCGCAGGATATCCCAGAAACGGGAACCCTCGAAAGCCATCTCGATCCCCCGCTCCTGGCGGATGATCGACCGCAGCCCCGTCTGGGTCGTAAACTTGGAAGGATTGTTCGAGAAGTTGGTCCATGCGTCCTGCACCGTTCCCAGTCCCGCCCGTGCCCGGATCAGGTTCAGATAGGTATACACATCGGCTACTGGTCCCTGTGACTCGTTCAGCGCCTCGGCGTATAAGAGATACAGATCGGCCAGCCGCAGCTCGGGCCAGGGATAGTCGTTGGTCGAGGTAGACTGCCCATCCTGCACGACATAGTTCCAGTTGACGAGCTTTTTTGTGAAGTATCCGGTAATGCTGTAGCCGCTCTCATTCTTTTGAGATTGTGCTTCGCCCAGCAACGCGTTGATCGGCCAGGTCTGGTTAAACATAAAATACTGCCCTCCGTCAAAAGCCATATCGGCATAAAACCTGGGCTCGCGGTCAAAGTTCAATATCGCCGTCGAGTCCCCGGACTGCAGGTATTCGCTCTCGGAATCTACCGCGGTACGAAGGTTGTAGCGATCGGCATAGTCATAAGTGATATCCTCGTTGATCGGCACGCCATTCTTGCTATAAAACAGCTCCACCATCTTCATCGTCGGCGCATACTGCCCCTGTGGGATCTGATTGGCCAACCGGCTGGGGTCCAGACGCGGCGCACAGAAGTTCTGTAGGTTGGTGGATCCGCTCCCGCCGCCCGTGCTAGGCCGGCTATTCGGGTTACCCCAGATCTCTTCCACATTCCATTTCTCGCAGATCGCATTGCGGATACTCATCTCGGTAAACATCGCCGGCGACAGGGTCGTATTGGTGCTGGAAAAGGTATAGAGCTTTATACCCGCCTGCGTACACACATCGATCGCCGCCTTTGCCGCATCCGCCGCCCTCGCCCACTTTGCAGTTTGTACCGCCTGGTCAAAGAAAGGGGAACCATCTACATTCTTAAAACCGGCATAGTCCGTATTCCCATTAAATAAAGGACTCGCTGCCGTCACCAGCACCCGCGCCTTTATCCCCATCGCGATAGGCCTGGTGATCCGCCCCAGCTCATCGCTCTGCGAAGTGATCGTCAAGGGCAGATTCACAGCCGCAGTATCCAGCAGCTTTACGATATAGTTCACCGCGGAGTCGACCGACACGCGTTTGATCTTCATCTCGTCAAGTGAAGCCGAGATCGGGATATTCACATCCACCACCGGGATCGGTCCATATTGGCGAAACAGCATCCAGTGATAGTAGGCCTTTAGAAAGGTTACCTCGGCAATCCAGCGCGTCCGCTCATAGGGCTGGAGATCTGTCACATTCCCCACATTCGCGAGGAAAGTATTACAGTCGCGGATCGCCTCGAACATCGACGACCAGGTTCCCATCAGCGGTGCATCGGCATTCTGCTGGCCAGTCGCAATTTTTATCGGGTCCTGGTCCACATTCGTCCAGTTCGGACTCTGCCAGCATTCATCACCAGCCCCAAAAGCCGGCGTGCCCGCATAGTCTCCGTCTTGCGGAAGGTAGGAATAACAGGTATAGAGATACTTTATCGCCTCCTGACGCAGCGTAAACACGCTGTTGATCGTGGCGACATCATCGGGGACCACGTCGATGTACTTTTTACAGCCCATCAAGGTTAGCCCGCATATCGAGAAGAGGATTAATTTTTTCATGGTTCAAATAATTAAAAGGTCAGCTGCAGGCCGGTGTTGAAAACTCTTTGTACGGGATAACCCAATCCATTGCCGCCCATCTCGGGGTCCCACAACTTAAAGGCGCTGATGCTGAACAGATTTAGACCATTACAGTAGAAACGCGCGCTGCTCAGTTTGACGGTCTTCAGCCAGGCTGGCGAAAAGTTGTACGCCAACTCCACCGTCTTCAATCGCATAAAGCTGCCGTTGTGCATCCACCAGGTCGAGGTCCACTCGTTATTGGTCTCGTCGACGGTGCTAAGCCGCGGCCAGAAGGCATAGAGATTTTGATTGGACTCGGACCAGTGACTCTTTGCGATGACATCCAACAAGCCGTTCTCGTTCACCAGGCCATTCGCGCTATTGGTCGCCACCTTATAAGGCTGGATCGAACCCGGCGAGATAAACAACGAGGTCCTGGCATTCCCTTCCCAGAAAGTAGAGAACTCCCAGTGTTTGTAGCCAAGCGTAAACCCAAAGCCATAGGTGATCTCCGGCGTCGTCGGCAGCCCGATCGGAACCTGGTCGCCTTCGCCGGCGATCTGCCCGTCATGATTCACGTCATGATATTTTATATCGCCGCCCCGCACCTGTCCCCAGGGCTGTGAAGGGGAGTTCTGAACCTCCGCGTCGTCGACAAAAAGCCGCTCTGCGATAAGCCCCCACTGCTGATCCAGCGGATGACCGACCTTGTTGGCGTAGGGTTCGGGATATTTGGGATCTTCGTTGACCAGCAGCTTGTTGGTGGCATAGGTGAACGTACCTCGGAAAGCCATCCAGACATTCTTTGTAAAGGTCTTCTGGAAATTCGCCTCCACTTCCAACCCTTTGCTGGAAGCCTTACCCGCATTCGCCAGCGGCTGATAGCTCAGTCCCATGGTGCTCGGCAGATTGGCGCGCGTCATCAGGATATTGTCGCGCTTCTCCTTATAGAAGTTGACATCCACATTCAACAGATCGAACAGTCGCCCTTCAAAACCCACATTCGTCTTGTACGACTTCTCCCAGGTCACGTTGGGATCGGCATCGCGGCCAACCGTTACGCCGTTGTAGGTATTGCCATAGTTCGTCCCAAAATATTGCGCCCGGGAAGGATCATTCGGGTTGACATTCGACAAATAAAAGAAACGATCATTCGCATCCCCGATCTGGTCATTCCCCACCAACCCATAAGTAGCGCGGAATTTGAGTCGCGTGAATACATTCTTCAGGGGCACAAAAAAGTCTTCATTCGAGATATTATAGCCTATGCCGATCGACGGAAAGAACCCAAATCGGTGGTTCTCCGCAAACCGCTCCGAACCATTATACCCAAAGTTGAACTCCATCATATAGCGGCTGTCGTACCCATACGTAAAGCGGCCCGACACCCCTTCATTGCGGTGTGCCAGCGAAGAATCCAGCGAACCCGAACCACCCGACTGGCTGTTGTACAGGATGCCGATCAACATCCCGCTCACCGAATGCCTGACCGCAAAATTGTGATTGTAACTCGTCGCAACTTCGAGATAGTTGGTGGTCTGCACCGTTCGATCCGACTGTGCGTAGTTCAGGTATTCCGTTCCGTCGGCGTTGAGGGAGGTAAGCGTACCCTGCTTTTGCCCCGGCAATACTGAATAAGAATAATAAAAAGGATGATACCCTCTCGTCACATCCCAATAAGAATAACGATTGGTATAGGTCATCATCCGCGCATTGAGTCCGGGCAGGATAAAACGCAGGTCCTGTTTCAACTCCAGCTGCGCGACCATCGTCGAGTTGTTGTATTGCTGATAACCCGAAACCATGTCGGCATAGGGATTGTCATAAAGTGTCCCATTGGAGAAGGCGGAGCCAAACAGCGGATGATTCAACAAAGGCGCGAAATTCTTTGGATAGATCGACGCAAAAGCCACCGGGTTCGCCAGCAGTGCATTGTTAAAGATCTGGGCGCCGCCGCCAACCGGTCCCTGATAGCCATCGAACTGGCCCGAAGTACGAACGACAGCCTGTGTCGTCGGCGTCAGCTGCAGACTCACATCGCTGCGGATCTCGTAGTTGGCGAGCCGGATATTGCTGTTGAAATTATTGAGCCGGTCTACTTTCAACACCCCGTTGTCGATATTATAGGTCCCCGACACATAGTAGGTGACCTTGCTGGTCCCACCCGAGATACTCATATTATAGCGCTGGTTATCCGTGTTGTTCTTTATCAGCTGATGGATCCAGTCGTTGGAGGGATAGAGATAAGGGTCGGCGTGCGACTTTGTCATCGCGATCTTCTGGTCGCTGTAAGGCAGGGCCAGAGAAGGATCACGCGTACCGACGGCCTCGTTGTTGAGGGTCATATAGGTGATATTGTCGGCCAGCTTAAAGTTGCGGGTGTTGGAGGAGACCGAGTTTTCGCCGCGGACATAGAATTTCGTCTTTCCTTCGGTGCCGGTCTTGGTGGTGACAAGTATTACGCCGTTGGCGCCCCGCGCTCCATACAGAGATGCCGCTGTGGCGTCTTTCAGGATGGAGAAACCCGCGATATCATCCGGTTGAAGCCGCGCCAGATCGGTAGGCTGGACTTCCATTCCATCGATGAGGATAAGGGGGTTTACGTTACCCGTTCCGAAGGTCGTGATGCCGCGGATAAAGAACGACGCATTGTCCCGCCCCGGTTCACCGCTTCTTTGAAACCCGATAAGACCCGCGACATTCCCCGCGAGCATCGTCGTCAGGTTACTCGTCGGTCCTTTTAATTCCTTTGGATCGACGGTGGTGATCGCGCTGACCATGCTCGATTTCTTTTGCGTGCCGTATGCGACGACCGCCACTTCATCCATCGAATTGCCTTCCGCTTTGAGCGTTACATTGAGGACCGGGTTCCCATTGATGTCGATCTCCTGTTTCTTGTAGCCTACAAAAGAAAAGACGAGGGTCCCGTTGGCGGGGACTCTCAAAGAGTAGATACCCTTTTCATCTGTGGAGGTGGACTTTGTCGGATTCGTTTTTAGCGCAATCGTTACGCCGGCGAGATTACTGCTATCATTACGGACCGTGCCATGGACCAGGATGGTGTTATCCTGCGCAGTTCCATACAACCAGGACAGGGTTAGCAGCAGGCATAGTATATGCCTTACCCGTCCCGGCAAGGGGGAGTTTCTCATAAGCTGATGAGTTTTGGTTTATAATGGGCCGCCCCTTGGGCGATGGCGGCTAGTACTTATATTCGAGCTGCAGATTGCTTACGTTGACCGGTTTCCACTCCCCTTGTTTCGGCGACATGCTCACCGTGTATTCGCCGGCTTTATCGATCTTCACCTGTCCGAATTCCACTTCCCGATAGTCGTTGTATCCACCGGTATTACTGACCCAGCAAGGGAATTGCTGGTCGCCGACCGTGATCAGGAACCTGCTGATATTGGCGGTTGTCGCCATCTTTATCCAGATCGTATACGTACCGGGTTTTGCGACCCTGATCTTCCAGTGGGCCGTGCTTTTGTCGTTTGTCCAGAAACCAATATTCTTCCGCTCATCGCCTTCGACACGCGCATAGTCTCCGCTGACGGCGCCGCCGCCCTGATCCGCACCCGTCGGATTGTCCAGCGTCGCTAATTCGGGCAGCAGATTAAAGACTTCCAGCCCTTCCGGTTTTACGATATATTCCGGTTTCTTCACCGCGCCTTTTACGACAACCTTTATAACAGAAAGCAGGCTGTCGGTGGGTTGTGCGGGAACCTTGAGTTCAAGCCCGTCAGGGGTTGGGGTCGTGGGCACGTCGGCGCTGATGATTTCATTCGTCAGACCGGGGACAAGCAATCGCCCGTTGGCCGGCCATTGGAAGACGTGAAAGAAGAGCGTCGTATTTCCGCTGGCGGTTTTTCCACCGGCTTTTACCGTACAGCGGCCCCAGGGCAGGTACGCAAAAGGACTCGCCGTTGTCCCATAGATCGATTCCCTGTGGGTCGACATCCAGTCGCCGATACCCTTGAGACGATCGACTATTGCCGGCGGCAGGCTGCCATCAGCCTCGGGTCCTATATTGAGCAGGTAGTTGCCGCCCTTACTCGCCGCATCCGCCAGGTTACGAACAAGCATTTGGGTGCTCTTCCAGTCGCTGTCGTATTTCTTATAGCCCCAGGTATCGTTGATCGTCATACAGGTCTCCCAGTCTCTGCCGGGGATGCCCGTTGCGGGCACATATTGTTCGGGAGTCGTGATGTCGCCCGCCACACCACCGCCAAGACGATCGTTGATGATCATATTGGGTTGCAGCGCCAGCAAGGATCTGATCTTTGCCGCTCTTTCCGGTGTCATATCGGTGGGCACGTCAAACCAAAGCTCGGCGACATCGCCATAGTTGGTGAGCAGGTCTTTCAACTGGGGCACCGCCACTTTGTCCAGGTATTCATCCATGGATCGGGTCGTTTGCGTGCTATCCCAATGCCCAAACGCAGCGGCGCCGCCGGGATTATACCAGTCATTGGCCTGCGAATAGTAAAAGCCGATCTTCATTCCATACTTGCGACAGGCGGCAACCAGTGGCTCGAGCAGATCTTTCTTATAGGGTGAGGCATCGACGATATTCCAACCCGACGCCTTCGAACCAAAAAGAGCAAAGCCGTCATGATGCTTTGCCGTGATCACGATATATTTCATCCCTGCTGCCTTCGCCAGCAATACCCACTGTTCCGGGTTATAGTCGACCGGGTTGAATTGCGTTGCGAATTGTGCGTATTCGGCGCGCGGGATATGGGCATCCTGCATCAGCCATTCGCCAAGACCGTCATGCGGCTGGCCGTTATAGACGCCGGCCGGAACCGAATACACGCCCCAGTGGATAAACATCCCGAATCGCGCTTCGCGCCACCAATCCATCTTTGTCGCAGGCACACTCGCGGATGACGGCGTGCCTGTGGTCGCAGCGGTTGACACACTGGCGGAGGACGGCGACGGCGCATTCGCAGCCGCAGAGACCGACGGCCCCTGCCCCTTCCCGGCAAGTACGGACAATACAAAAAAACCCACTGTAACACAACGGTTTAGAAAAATTTGCATACGGTATTTCGAATTTCAAAATGAAATTACCTCTATCTTCAACCTCAAGTTGTCAACGCTCTTCTAAAACATTGTAAACGAAATTTAAAATCTGCCATGTTCAGGCGGAAGATTGTCATCCATACCACTATCGCGATCATCAGCTTTGTGATCCTCAGCAGCGTGCAGTTCTTCCTGCTCTATAATACATACGAGTTAAAGAACGAACGCTATAGGCTGAGCAATGCCTCTTTGATCGAAAAGACCTATGGACATAGCATATCCGACGACCAGGTCTTTCCCGGCGGCGCGCAGATCCTCGGCCAATTCATTAATGGCAATATGAATTCGCTGGTGCATATCAGCGATACGGCCGCATTAAAACAACGATTGCTCCTGATCGGCGATAGTATCATTGCGGCCCTGCAGAAAAGCAATAACCTTGACAGCGTGTTTAAACCGCTGCAAAAAAACCCGCGGGTCGGAAGTATGGACTATGGGTTATTTTTGACCAATCTCGAAGTGACCATCGACGGGACAAACTATTATCCGTTGTATCTGGGGAATGCGTCCTCGCCCTGGGGCGTGTTGATCGGTGGGACGCTGGCACGTCCAGCCACCGGCAATGCGATCGGATCGCTGTCGATCGGAACGGGGAAGCCACGCAGCTACCGGGTAAGGACTCAGCTCTTCGCCGAAACCGCAGATCGCCGGTCTGCGATCATCCAGCTTATGCTGCCCACCTTTCTGCTCTCGGTGCTGTCGATCTTATCGGTGACGGTGATCTCTTTCCTGGCCTTCCGGAACTGGGTAAAACAAAAGCACCTGTCGGAGATGAAGTCGGATTTTATCAACAGCATCACGCATGAATTTCATACACCGCTGGCCACTATCATCGTGGCCAACCGGACGCTTTCGAACCCGGTGCTGACGACAAATATCGAACAGATCCAACCTTTGTCCAATGTTATCGATAGGCAGACCCATCGGCTGAAGACGATGATCTCCCGCGTCCTCGATATCACCACCATCAACCGGATCATACCCGACCTGCAAACCGTGACGATGCATCGGCTACTCGAACAGATCATACAGGACTATCGGGTCAAACTCGCGAGTGCAGCCAGTGCTAATCCAGCGGGAAGCATGGGTTCTGGGGCAAGCGTGAGTTCTGCGGCGACCACGGGTTCTGCGGCGACCACGGGTTCTGCGGCGACCACGGGTTCTGCGACGAGCGTGGGTTCTGCGACGAGCATGGGGTCCGCAACGAGCATAGGCTCTGCGACAAGCATGGGTTCCGCCACGATCGCGAATGCAACGGGCGCAAGCGCTGCGCCGGGCATCGAAATTGCATTCATTCCTGCTGCCCACTTCGACGTGATCATGGCGGACAACTTCTGGTTTACCACCATCCTGTTGAACCTCCTCGACAACGCCGTCAAGTATAACGACAAAACCCATAAGTCCATTGTGGTCTCGACCCGTAGCACCCGAAAATATCTTATCCTCGAGCTGCGCGATAATGGCAGCGGAATGGCTGCCTCCACCCGGAAACATATCTTCGAGAAGTTTTACCGCGCTCCTGAGCAGGTGAAGAAGGAAAGCAAAGGCCTCGGTCTTGGTCTCTACTTCGTTCAAATGGCGGTTATCGCACACCACTGGAAGATACAGGTCTATAGCAAACCAGGACAGGGCAGCACGTTCAGCATTTTTATCCCCTACTAACGAGGATGCCGCACACCAAAACAACTAACTTATGAAATCACACATTTTGCTGATCGAAGACGAACAGGATCTCGGTCAACTGGTCAGCCAATACCTCGAAGCCTTTAACTTTTCCGTAACCTGGTGCACCGACGCCAAATCCGCCCTTGGACAACTGATCATGGGCCATGCCGACACCTTCGATATGCTGGTGATAGACGTGTCAATGCCTGATTTCAGTGGGTTTGAGTTGACCGAGAAGATTACCGCGCTCGGCGTAAATGTCCCATTCCTCTTCCTCACCGCCCGTAATGAAAAGCAGGATCGCATCCATGGATTGAAGCTAGGCGCCGACGATTACATCGCGAAACCCTTCGATATCGACGAATTGGTACTCCGTATCCAGAATATTATCCGCCGGAATAAGAATCAGAAGGAAAATATTTCCACAAACGGACAACAGCTCATCAAAGGTGATATTCACTTCAATCGGGAAACCCTGACCCTCTCCGTCGCATCGCAGACACCCGTCGAATTGACCTCGAGAGAGGCTCGCCTGATCGAATATTTATTCAGGAACGAGAACCGCATAGTGAAGCGGGAAGAGCTACTGGCACATGTTTGGGGCGAATACGAGGTCTTTGGTGGAAGAAGCGTCGACGTCTTCATCTCGCGGCTGAGAAAATATTTTTCCGCATCGTCCCGTGTAAGCATCGAGAACATTTATGGCGTAGGATTTATTCTAAAGGTGAAGTAACGGGATTAAAATTTCACAACCTACCTGATCATCACCGCAGAAAACATCGAAATTGTTTGCATAAGTATATTGAATCCACTATTTTTGTATTGGCCTCAATTTTGAGGTAGCATATTTACTAACTATTAAATTCTAAAAAAATGGCAAAAGCAAAAAAAGCAGCAAAAAAGGCTGCTCCGAAAAAAGCAGTAAAGAAGGCTGCTAAGAAAGCTGCTCCTAAGAAAGCCGCTAAGAAGGCTGCTCCTAAAAAAGCTGCAAAGAAAGCCGCTAAGAAAGCCGCTCCTAAGAAGGCTGCTAAGAAAGCCGCTAAGAAGGCTGCTCCTGCAAAGAAGAGCCCTCTCATCCCCTAGTCTATCAGTACTAGCGATAAAAGAAAAAGCCTCCTTCGGGAGGCTTTTTCTTTTATCGGGTGCGAATAATAAAGGGTGTCAAAGGCACTCTTTATTATTCGCCGAATCCTGGAATCATCGAACTAGTACTACAGTCCCGCGGCGATAAAACTTCCCTCCGGCGGGGCAGGTCATCTCGACAAAGTAGATATACGCCGCAGCCGGCTGCGGCTTCCCATTCAGCGTCCCATCCCACTGTCCACTGGCATCCGCAGGATAAAAATTACTCCGCTCGAACATCTTGGCGCCCCAGCGGTCATAGATCACCATGTGATCGACCTCCCCGATCCCCATGACCATAAACCTGTCGTTATTTCCATCCCCGTTCGGCGAGAAGGCCTCGGGGATCCGGACCTTGACCTCTTCGCAAATGATATGCACATTAACCGTATCGGAGGCTTTACAGCCGTCTTCGCCGGTCACGGTAACGATATAGCTCAAGGGCTTTTTGGGCGACGTAATGGGCTGCTCACAGTCCGTACAGCTCAGGTAATCGGCAGGGCTCCAGCTCCACTTCACGATATCGGAACTGCCCGAAGCAAAGATCTGCATCGGCTCGGCGGCCAGCACATCGATATCGCTGCCCGCATCCACACGCGGGACGGCCAGCACGGTGATCCTGGCCGTTGCGGTACTGGTAAAACAGGAATGCGAATCGCTTCCCTCCACCACATAAGTAGTAGTCTCTACCAGCGTCGCAACGGGATCGCCGATCGTCGTACTCGTCAGGGTCGCCTGCGCATCGGTCCAGTTCCATACATCGGCCCCCGTCGCCTTCATCTGAACGGGCTGACTCGAACACACGGTCGTATCGGCCGGCGTCACGGTGATCGTCGGCGGCGTCACCACCTGCAGCGTCACGCTGTTGGAATTCTGACAGCCATTGCCATCGGTCACCAGCACTTTATAAGTCGTCGTGACGGAAGGCATCGCCAGCACTGTCGCCACATTATCCAGATCAAGACCCGCGACGGGCGACCAGGAATAGATCACCCCGCCGGTGGCCGTCAACTCCTGCGACTGCCCCAGACACAGATAAGGATCCTTGGGCGTGATGTCCACGGTTGGCGGCGGATTCACCTTCATCTCGACGGGCGCATTGCCGGCCGCTACACAGCCATTCGCATCGGTCACCAGGACCTGCGCCTCATAATCCCCCGAAGCAGCATAGACATGCGACACCACGGTATCGGGATAGTTCGTACTGCTCCCCGCCCCGTCTCCAAAGTCCCAGGTATACTGACCGGTGTTGGCGGCTGCGGCAAGCAGCGTACCGGTCTGCCCTTCGCAAAGAGCCGACGTCTTTATAGAAAGACTCGCCGCCGGCTTATCGACGATCACGGAATCGACATAGGAACCCGTGAGCCCATTATACCCATAAACGTTCAGCGTGACGATATAACGACCGGGCTGCGTATACACATGGCTCGGCGCCCACACATTACTCAACGTCGTGCCATCCCCGAAGTCCCAGGTATAGCTGGTATAGTCGTAGGAAGTGTTCACAAAGGAAGCCAGGACAGGCGGACACTTTGACTGCACAGCAGACTGCGCCGACACCTGGAAGTGGCTGTTGAAGTTTACGACGGTTATCGTCGTCCAATACACCGACGTACATGACTTGTCATCGGGGTTACTCGCGACAAGCACGACAGTATAGGTCCCCGCAACCGCATAGAGATGATCGGGGCTAAACGCCGTCGAGGAAGTGCCATCCCCAAAGTCCCAGGTATACTGGGTATTCGGGGCGCCATAAGCATTGGTGGTATTGGAGAAAAATACATCGGTATTCAGATGCACGGTAGTGCCCGGTGATGGATAGAAACTCGCCTTTGGACCATTGGCCCGGACAAGCGAGCTGGTCGCGGTCGACGAACTAACACAGCCCTGCGCATCGGTAACGGTCAATCCAACGGTATAGCCGCCGGGATTCGTGTAGGTATGCGACAAGGTTCCCCCCGCCTGCGTCGAACCGGCAGACCCATCCCCCCAGCTCCATGACCAGGACTTTATCGTATTGTTTGCGCCAGGATCGGACGCGTCCTTTATCACCACGGGCTGGGTATAACATTGGTTATCGGTAACGACGGAAATTGCCGCGGTTGCCGGCGACACATAGGTCAGCGGGATCACATTGCTGGTATCGTTACACCCAAAATAATAGGAAGTGGTGACCAGCTGGAGTCCCGACTTTGTCGCATCGAAATTAATCAGTGACCAGGTATAAGAACCGTTGTTGTATCCATTATAAGGGTAGTTGACCTGTCCGTTGAAGGGCGTACCATCGGAATACAGGAAATGCGGGGTATAGTCGTAGTAGTTGCCGGAATAGTAATCCGCCGGGTTTATCGTCAGATTGGTGGTGACATTGATAGAGCCGTTGCTGCAGACCTTCGCAGCAGATGCGGAGATGGTTGGATGCTGCTTTAGCAGTACGTACACGACATCGGAGCTCGATGCACTGCAGGTCCCATTGGTATAACTGACCGATGGATAAAAGGTACCGGTCTTTGCATAGGTATGCGTGATGGAAGTAGTGGTGCCGGCAACGGTCGTCGACGCAGTCCCATCTCCCCAGGACCAGGTCTCGCTAGTCGTACCACTGGGGTTGAACGCGAACGTAACAAGACCCCTCGTATCCGCGCAGGTATTGGTATGACCGCCAAAGGAGCCCGGCGCAGGAAGCACGGTGATATAACTCGTCTTCGTCACGCTATTGCTGCAACCGATATTGGAAGCCGTCAGCGTGACCGGATAGGTTCCCGCCGACGTATAGGAATGGGTGTTGTGCGTATCATAGCTATCGCCGTCCCCATAATTCCAGATGATGGAGTTCGCATCCCCGGTATTGGAGGAGGAGAAGGCGGCCGACTGACCGATGCACAGCGTCGTTGGACTGCCGCTGAAATCGAGATTGGTCGGGATAGGTTTGGAAATGATAAAGGATATGCTGTTGGAGGTCCCTGTACAGCCGTTGTTATCCTTCCAGCTCAGCGTGACATTATAGGCGCCGGGTGTGTTATAGGTATGCGTCGGCGTCAGACTCGTCGTATTCGTCGTCCCATCTCCAAAATTCCAGCTATAGGATACAAGCCCCGCGGTGTTCGTGATCGAAAAATTGGCGGTGATCGGCGTGTTACAGGTGATCTGGGGAGAGCCGGTATACGTGATACTATAGCTTGGATAAGTGATCTGAAAGGAATTATAGGTCGTCGCACTGCACCCGTATTTATTCGTCACGGTCAGGTTGGCCTGATAATACCCCGCAGGTGTATAAGCCGCGCTTGCCTTGGGGCCGCTCGAAGAAGACGCAGGAGTGACCTCCCCGGTATAGGAGTTGCCGGGATTAAAGTTCCAGGCCCAGGCCGTGACAGCGGGTGTCGCATCGGTAAAGTTCACGGTGGTAGGCGGACCGCAAACGTTATTGACGACAGCCGTAAAAGGCTGTGGGGCCGGCGTAGGATTGACCGTGATGGTATGCACAGCGGTCTGCGGACAGCTGCCAAAGGTATTGTTCAGCGTGACCGTATAGGTTCCCGCCGCCGGGAAGCTGGCATAGCCGCCATAGTTGCTCGCCCCGTTGACGGTATAGTAAGAAGAAGTCGGATAAGGATTGCTCGTCGACGTGAAATATACAATGTCGTTTGCGCAAACCGGGTTGGCGCTCATCGTAAAGTCCGAACTGTAGTTCGCCACGTTAAGACTGGAGGGCAGCGTCGTTGACGTCACACAGCCCTCGGTACTCGTAACCGTCAAACCAACGGGATAGGTTCCTTTTTTTGAATAAGAGTAGGTGGGGCTGACAGCCGTAGACTTGCCGCCGTCGCCAAAATCCCAGGCATAGCTGAGCGTGCCGGGGCCGTAACTCGCGTTCGTAAAGATGACGGGGTCCGTGACGTTGCATAACACCGATCTGTCGGACGTAAAGGAAGCGATCAGGGGCGCCAGGATCGTGACTACATTGTTTTTCTGGATCACCGCCGAGCAGCCGTCGCTATTGGTCACCGTTAGAGAAACCGGGAAGACACCCAGCTGCGAATAGGAATGGGTCGTCGATGCCGAATAAGAGGTTTGCGTTATGCCGTCGCCAAAGTCCCAGAGGAAGGTGTTCACGGTTCCGCTGCCGGCGGTCGATGTGCTGGTGAAGGTAATGGGGGTCGAGCAGACCTTTGAAGGGCCGGCTGTAAAGCTGGCGGTGGGTTGGTTATAGACCGTGACGGTATGGCTGGCGGTAGTCGTGCTGCCGCCGTCGGTGACGGTCAGCGTGACGGTATAGGTTCCGGTCTGGACATAGACCGCCTCGGGATTCGACACCGCTGAGGTATTACCGTTACCCAGATCCCAGGAGTAAACCGCCGCGCCGGAAGCACCGCTGACCTGGGGAGTGAGATGAATAAGGAGGGGGGAGCAGCCGCCGCTCTTGTCGAAGCTGAAATCTGCTCTCAGCTGGCCAAAACCCTGCAAGAAGCTGAATAACAGGCAGATACCCGTCAAGAATGGCTTAAGGTCAGGAAAGGGGCGGAACATAGATGTAGCATAGGTTTTGGGGATGCGTGGCAAGATAAGAAAACTTTACGGCTATTTCTGGCCGATTTTTTGCCGCATGGCACCTATGACCAGCAAGCAAAGCGCGGGCATCTTACTATATCGTCAGACCTCAGACTTCGAGGGCGCGGAACGCGCCCTCGAAGTCTTTCTCGTGCATCCCGGCGGCCCTTTCTGGCGCAACAAGAACGAAGGCAGCTGGACCATCCCCAAAGGTGAATTTACCAACGACGAACCCGCACTCGACGCCGCCATCCGCGAATTTCGCGAAGAAACGGGCGTGCAGTTGAAGGGCCGTTTTCAACCTCTTAGTTTTATAAAGCAAAAAGGCGGGAAAAAAGTTTATGCATGGGCGATAGCCGGGGATCTCGACCCCGAGACCCTGGTCAGTAATACCTTCGAGATCGAATGGCCGCGAAAATCAGGTAAGATGAAGACATTCCCGGAGATCGACAAGGGAGGATGGTTCTCCCTTGCCAACGCCAGGCAGTTTATCAATCCGGCACAGATATCTTTCCTCGATGAACTCGAAGAAACCGTGCGTTCATGATAAGCATTTTTTCCGAAAGCTGCGTTGCAGCAATTTCTCCGTAAGGGATAAAAGGTAAAAAAAGGGCGGGCGGGGCTAACATTCTAAATTAATTTATTTTTCACTAAAATGCAAATGAAATTTATACGTCGCACGGCCCGCATAGATGCTTTTACGCCGTCTTCAGCGAATGGATCGCGTCGCACATGGAGTCGATCTTTTTGCTCTTCACGCTGTCCACCACAACTCCCAGGATCTTTTGCAGGAGCCTGAACGCATGCGGCTTCGTCACGAAACACAGCGCCCCAAGGTCGTAGGCGGTACTGATGTCCCTCTTATTCGAAGACGTAGAATAGATCACCACCGGTATGTTACGATAGGCTTCCTCTCTTTTCAGGATCTTCAGCAACTGCCAGCCATTCATAACTGGCATATTGATATCGAGGAAGATGATATCCAGACCGTCCGGGCCGGTCTGGTGGAGGCGACTCAGGGC
This sequence comes from Chitinophagales bacterium, assembly GCA_015654595.1. Taxonomy (GTDB): domain Bacteria; phylum Bacteroidota; class Bacteroidia; order Chitinophagales; family Chitinophagaceae; genus Puia. The sequence goes on from JAATGQ010000118.1 coordinate 21,591, forward strand.
CTCTTCTCCGTCGGCCGCCTGGTCGCAGACGATTACAGGATTTACCATCGCCAAAGCCTCTGAAAACAGGCTCCGGTCATCTGCATCGTCGTCGATCAAAAGAAATCGGGTATTCATTGATTCGTCTGTTGTATTTAGATGTGTTGTTGATGTTGCTTTATTGGTAGTTGTATCATGAATGAAGCCCCCCTGTCCTTTTCACCCGACGCCTGTATGCTTCCATGATGGCGCTCGACGATCTTTTTGCACAAGGCCAGCCCAAGACCGGTCCCCTCATATTTATCTTTCGAGTTCAAACGCGTAAACGTGTCGAATATCTGCTCCGCATATACCTGATCAAAGCCAATGCCATTATCCGAAACGACGATTTCGGCAAGATCTTCCCCATCCTGTGTTGCTTTCCTCGCGTTTATGGCAATGATCGGTGTAGTATCCATGCGCACAAACTTCAGCGCATTGTTAACAAGATTGTACAGGAGCTGATAGATCAATACCGCCGCCCCTTCAATCACCGGGAAGTCACCTTCCCTGATGATCACCGCCTTCTTCTCGGTGATGCTCAATTCGAGATCCATTTCTACATCCCTTAACACCTGGGCCAGGTCGATCGACTCGACGGTTGTCTCCGTATTGTTCAGCGATGACCAGGACAAGACGCCTTCGATCATCGAATACATCCTTTCTGTCGCATGCAGGATCTTATCGACAAAGACCCTTGCCTGCGGCGGCAGTTCTTCGCCATATTCTTCTTTCAGCCGGTCGCTGAAGGTCCTGATCTTACGGACGGGCTCCTTCAGATCATGGCTGGCGACGTGTGCAAAACGCTGCAGATCTTCATTCGACTGTATCAAAGATTGGTTAGCATGCTGCAGCTGGTCTGTACGTCTCGCTACCTCCGCCTCCAGACTGTCCGCCAGTTGCTGCAAATGTTTCTCGGTTGCGACACGGCTTACCGCCAGTCTTATATTGGCGTCTACCCTGGCCATCAGCTCTCTTGCTGAAAAAGGTTTGACCAGGTAGTCGTCGGCCCCTGCCGCGATCCCATCGACCTTTGCTTCCTCCCCAGCCCTTGCCGACAGGAAGATGACAGGGATATTCTTTGTCCGCTGGTTGCTCCTGATCTTTGCCAGGAAGCCAAGCCCATCGAGTCTTGGCATCATGATATCGGAAAGCACCAGGTCGGGTTGATGCCGCAATAGTTTTTCATATCCTTCCAGACCATCCGCCGCCGTGATGACGGTGTAATGACCGGACAAGAGCCTCCGGACATACTCGCGCATATCGGCGTTGTCGTCGGCCAGTAAAACGGTACGCTTTATGGCCGTGACCTCTTCTCCGTCTTCCGGCATTCCGTCGGCGACCGCCAGCTCAAGCTCGATCGCCGCGCCTTCTTCCGGCAGCCACTTCAACGCCTCCGAGATATACGCCTCTTCATGATTGAGCGCCAGCGAACCGTTGACCGAAGTCAGGATCCTGTCGGCAGGCAAATGTTCCTTACCCATCGGAAGCGCAACGGTAAAGGTCGACCCCTTGCCCAGCCGGCTGGTCACGGAGATAGTGCCATGATGCAGCCTCACCAGTTCGCGTACCATCGCCAGCCCGATACCCGTTCCTTCCTGGCTGCGTCCACGGCTGTTCTCCACCCTATGGAACCTGTCAAATATCTTTTCCAGCTGATCCGCCGGGATACCCACTCCCGTATCCACTACCTGCAAAATCAACTGCTCGCCTTCCTGGAAGAGGGAGACGGAGATCGATCCGCTGCGGGTATATTTAAGCGCGTTGGAAACAAGATTGAGGACGATCTGTTCCCACATATCGACATCGACAAAGACCTGCCCCTCGATCTTACCGATGTGGATCATCAACTGCATGTTCGCCTTCTCGACGGCACTTCGAAAACTCGTGACCAGGTCGTTCGTAAAGAGCCCCATTTCCACCTGCCGGTACCTGCCTTCCATCCGGCCGGCTTCGATCTGCGAGAACTCTAGCAGCGTATTGACGAGCTTCTGCATCCGAAGCACGTTGCGATACGCCATCTCCATGCGTGCGCGGTTCTGATCCAATGTTTCAGGATCGTTGAGAACGTCTTCTACCGGCCCCAAAAGCAGGGTCAGCGGGGTGCGAAACTCATGACTGATATTAGAAAAGAACTGTGTCTTTGCCCGATCGATCTCCGCCAGCGCCTCCACCTCTTTGCGTTTGGCTTCCAGTACATGGATATCTGCAAAGCTGTTGGACAGCTGGTCGACGATAAGGTTAAAAAAGTTCCAGTATTTTTCATCCGGCAGCCGGTAGGGATTTACCCCGGTCAGTAAAAACCCATAAAGGGTCTTTTCGCCCGGCAGAAACAGGGGCAGCAGTATCGCCTGCTCGGGCGCGATTTCCCAGGCGCCCTTAGATACGTAAGACAGCTTCGATTGGATTTCATCTACCAGCACGGGCTTGCGGCTTTCGGCAGCCTTTTTAAAATAGGGCTCTAGCTTCTCGTCGACCGTATCCGCTGCATACTTATGCGCAAACGGAAAGTCGTAAGGATTATCCCCTAACGCCACCATCGTTTTTTCCATCACTTCCATGTAGGATTGTGAATCCGTCAGACTCTTGCTGAGCTGGCTCAGCGTCTTTAACTGTCTTTCGCTGATGATCCGCTCGGTGTCGTCGGTGTTAAAACAGATCATTCCTGCTGTCGTTCCGTCGTCACCGGGGATCGGCGTATAACTAAAGGTATAATAGGTCTCTTCGGGGTAGCCATTCCGGACCATGATCAGCAGCTGCGATTCGACATAGGTCCCTTCATCTTCCTCGCTGACATGCTGCAGCATCGGACCGATCTCGCGCCAGATATCTTTCCAGACGACCGATGCGGGCTGTCCAAGCGCCCAGGGGTGTTTGCCGCCGACGATGGCCTTATAGGGATCGTTGTATAGCTTTATAAGCTCTTTTCCCC
>JAATGQ010000049.1 GCA_015654595.1 Chitinophagales bacterium
ACGCCCGAAGGATATGTGCCCGGCAGTAAGGAAAATTCAGATACTCCCTGGTTTGTGATCTATCCGCTTGGCAGCAGCTTTTCGTATGAAGCGGATGAGAATAAATACAAGGGTGCGTCCTGTATCGTAAGGAACCTGATCGATTCGGTGGCGAAGGGAGGGAATTTTATGGCAGGCATCGGTCCGGACGGAAATGGCAAATTTCACCCAGCCGCCATTGCCCAACTGAAGCAAACGGGGGAATGGTTACGCCGGCACGGAGAAGGCATTTACGCTACAAGGCCCCGGGATACGGATAAGTGGAAAGAGGGGGACAATATTCGGTTCACCAGGTCTAAAGACAATAAAACGATCTATGTTTTTTCTTACGACTGGCCGGGGGAACAGCTGGTCTTAACTTCCGTAGACCCCGGCAAAAAAGGCAGGATCAGTTTCCTGGGCAGCGATGTGCCGCTGAAATGGAGGCGCGACAGTGTAAAGGGGCTTGTTATTGATATTCCCGCGGAATGGAAAGAGAAATTTACGGGTCCCCAATCACTGGCCTATGGGTTTAAGATCGTGCTGGGCTAGGGCTTGCTGTTGCGGCAGAAGGGTCGGGCGCTGATCATTCACTTATCGGCGCCCGGAACACCCGTTCAGGTCATTTCCTGGCTTTTCCCCCTGGTACGGCCCTTACCGGTTAATTGCAAGGGACTTAATTTCATGATCTTCTTAAATTGATAGTAAAAATTGGATAAACTGTCAAATCCACAGGAATAACCGATCTCTTTTACAGATTTATTGGTTTCTCTTATCATCTGGCAGGCTTTATTGATCCGGTACTCCATGAGAAATTCCAGGTATGTTTTGTTCATGCGCAATTTAAAGTACCTGCAAAATGATTCTTTTGTGAGATTTGCTACCCGCGCCACATCGTCGATGCTGATATGCTCTTCATAATTTGCATAGGTGTACTCCATTATACTATTAAAACGATGGTCGTTTGCGCTTAAAGTGTATGGATCGAATGTATTTTTAACCAGGTACTGGTACGTTCCCTGCCCGGTCAGCCACTTCAATATTTCCAGCAGCAGTACGAGCCCATCAAATGAGGGAACCTGGAAGATCCGCTCGATGAGCGGGATGATGACCTCCTTGCCGGATTCCGTTATGCACAGACCGTGCCTTGCCTTCACCAGCAAATCATTTACGGCCATGAGATCCGGGAACCTTAAAAACTCGTTACCAAGAAAGCCCTCGCTAAACTGGACCACCAGCGCTTCCGGCGCCGGGTCCTGCTGGCACAGGTACTTCTCTTCGTGCAAAAAGGCATGGGGCGTATTCTTTCCGATAAGCACCACGTCATTATCTCCAAATGTCTCGACAGAATTGCCCACTATCCGGGTTCCTCCCGACCGTTTGAGGAGGATCAGCTCGATCTCAGGATGGTAATGCCATTGGTTGACCAGGTGGTGCCCGCTGTAGGTTATCGCATTGAAGCGGCTGCTATTATTCCAGGAGACCTGTTTAAATAGCGGTTTCAAGTCTTTTATCATAACAACTGCATTGCCCATTAAAAAATGGAATTGGAAATCGATTTCCTAAACTACAAATTTTTTTTTAAAACAAATAACTTTTTTACGGTGCTGGCTATATATTACATGGGAAATACAATTTTTTTCCGGGCTTAAAAAATCGATTTCATTTTTATTATATTTGCCCATGCCATAGCGCGTACCCCATGCGTTCAAATAAAAATGGCGCCTCATATGATGAATAAAAAGAGCATTAAGGAAAAAAGAATAACGATCCATGATATAGCAAGAGAAATAGGCATAGCCCCTTCTTCCGTATCCAAGGCGTTGAACGACCTTCCTACCATCAGTGAAAAAATAAAAACACTTGTAAAAGCAAAAGCCAAAGAGCTCAATTACAAGCATAATTCCAGCGCTGCCAATTTGAGAAGGGGTTCGTCCAGAACAATTGGAGTCGTTGTTCCAAAGATCAATGTTGCTTTTTTTTCGGATGTCATTGCAGGAATGGAAGAAATCTGCTTTGAGAATAACCACCGGCTGATCATCTGCCAGTCCGGTGAGTCCTTTGTTAGGGAGGTACAAGCGGTTGAGACGCTTATTCAGCAAAATGTTGATTGTATTCTGATCTCGCTTTCCCAGGATACTACATCCACTGATCATCTGGGAGAGGTGACCAGGCACCATATTCATCTCATACAGTTTGACAGGGTAGATGATGATTTCAAAAGCCATATTGTGGTAAACGACAATATGGATGTATCTTATAAAGCTGTCAAACATCTGGTTGAGGAAGGATATACCAGAATTGCATTCCTTGGGGGGCCGGACCATCTTCCTCTGTACAAAGACCGTAAGGAGGGGTATATAAGAGCGATCAAAGAAGCAGACCTGGATATTCCCTATAACTATCTTGTGGACAACGCCATAAAAACAGAAACCGCCATGGCGAAGGCTATGGAGTTGTTTCAATGCAAAAATCCGCCGGACGCATTTTTCACGGTGTCGGACTATGCCGCGCTAGGGGTGCTGAAAGCAGCCCGTTCCCTTGGGCTCCGCGTTCCGGAGGATGTGGGCATCATTGGCTTTTCCAATGAGGCCTTTACTGAGGTTACCTCTCCAACGCTTTCGTCCGTTGTGCAACAGAGCAAAGAATTGGGTAAAGAAGCGGCCAATATTTATTTTAATCACATCCTCACGCCAAAGCCCACCAGGAAAACGGACAAATTCTCGAAGCTGACCATCGAAAGCGCTATTATTGTGCGGGAGTCGTCCTCAAGGAAGGGAGCGAAACAGATCGCCGCGGAACCGTCCATCAGGCGATCTGTTTCATAACCCTGTTTGCTGTTGACCCGGATCTGCCAGCCCGCCTTTTACAAAGCGGCGGCCAGCCCGCAAACGCCGGAAACATTCCGGGCCACCGGTGTGCCCTTACCGGGAGTAATGAAGGCAGCGGCGGCATTGGAGGACTGCTTGTCTGCACTGAACCGGAAGGGTCTTCCGCCTACCAGGTCTGTCGATAAGATGGTGGGGCTCACATACTTCTCGATGTACGCGATCATCAGCCTGACGCCGGTAAAATGATCGACCTTCGGCCACATTCTTGAATTATACATGGCATCCGTCATGTCGCGCATAAGTACTACATTCATCCCCAGGCGCACCATGCTGCGCAGCCCGAAGGTGCGCCCTATCACACAGATATTGGTATGCACCCCGGTCAGGATCACATTTTTAATGCCTTTTTTATGGAAAAGCGCGGCTATTTCGGCGCCGGAATCACTGATGCCGTCGCCGTCTTTGATCTCCAGCGCATCGATCTCTTTCTTCCAGGGGTTGCCTTGCTTGCAAGGTATACTGTCATCGCAGCCCCCGTCTGAGTCATCAATAGGCCATACGGCGCCCTTTTCCGAATCCAGCTTACTGTTGTTGATCAGCGTATCATACTTTTTATCGCGGTACTGCAGTACCATTTTCCTGGCGGGATGGTCTTTGTAATATTCCATGCAATCGCTGGGGGCATGCACGATCAGCACACCCTTTTTGCGTGCCGCCGCAATGACCTGGTTAAGCCTTGGCGCCAGCTCCGCAACCCTTGCAGTGGCTCCGCGGCACCAGTGACGGTCCCACATATCGCAGATGATGATGGCGGTTTCCGTGGGATCCCATTCCTGTGTTGCTTTTACGAGGGTAAAGGACC
>JAATGQ010000174.1 GCA_015654595.1 Chitinophagales bacterium
GCCGCTGGGTACGCTGATGACGGGCGGTTCTTCGTTGGCGTTATCTGCCAGCCATTGCTGCAGCGCGAAGAAATAGTAGAACTGTTGGGGGAGCCAGCGGGCTACGTTGATGGAGTTGGCTGAGGTGAGGAATAGCTTCTCTTGCAGGTGGGGATCTGCAAACGCCTCTTTGACCATGCGCTGGCAGTCGTCGAAGCTGCCTTCCACTTCGAGGGCTTTGATGTTCTTTCCGAGGGTGGTTAATTGCAGTTCCTGTACGCTGCTGACTTTACCGGAGGGGTAGAGGATCACGACGTTGACGCCTTCCACGTCATAGAATCCGTTGGCTACGGCGCCGCCGGTATCACCGGAGGTGGCGACGAGTACGGTGACGGGGCGGTTGTTGCCGCGAACGAAGTAACCCAGGCACCGGCTCATGAATCGGGCGCCTACGTCTTTGAAGGCGAGAGTGGGGCCGTGGAAGAGTTCGAGGGAGCTGATGCCGGATGAAACAGGTTTCAGAGGGAAGTCAAAGTTGATCGTCTCTGCAACGATGCGTTGTAATTCCTTTTCGGGCAGTGCGTCGCCGACGTAGGGAAGTATGACGGCGGCGGCGAGTTCTTCGCGGCTGAGGCTGGCGAGGCTGTCGAGTAAGTTTTTTGATAGACGTGGGATGCTCGTTGGGAAATATAAACCCTTGTCGGGGGCCTGGCCGCGGATCGTCGCTTCGCTGAAGGAAACTTTTGCGGATGGGTCGTTGAGACTATAGTATAACATGGTGGTTGTGCTTGTGGCGGTGGTGATGATGGTGGTATGATGCTTGTGGCGGCGATGATGGTTGGGATTGCCGGTGTTGTGTTAAATGATTTTTACTCCTTGTTGATTGATGGTGGTTACATAGGTATGGTGGTCGATGCCGATGCGGGTGAAGACTTCCTGCATGACTTTTTCGACTTCCGTTGCGGCTGCCGCGTCTTTACTCAGCATAAATATCGAAGGTCCCGATCCCGAGATACCGCCGCCCAGTGCGCCTGCGGCTTTGCATTTTGTTTTGACCTCGTCGAATCCGGGTATCAGCATACTTCTGACGGGTTCGATGAGTACGTCTTCGAGTGAACGGCCGATGAGGTCGTAGTCGTTCTTCATAAACCCTGCAACGAGTCCGGCGATATTACCCCATTGGCGGATCGCGTCTTTTAGCAGAACCTGTTTGCGCAGGATCTGGCGGGCGTCGGCTGTTCGTACTTCGATTTGTGGATGGACGGCGGTGACGTGCAGCGGGGGCGCGGGTATAGACACTATGTCCAGCGGGAAGATGCTGCGGATAAGGGTGATACCGCCATAGATACAGGGGGCGATGTTGTCGGCGTGTTTTACGCCGGAGGCGACCTTTTCTCCGAACAGCGCGAATCTTACCAGGTCTTCTTTTGTGAAGATATTCCCGAGCAGGTGGTTGGCGGCTACCACGGCGCCGGCGGCGCTGGCTGCGCTGCTTCCGATGCCGCTGCCGGGTTTTATCTTTTTATCGATGATGACTTCGAAGCCGATGGGCTGGCCCAGTTCTTCGAGCATGGCAAGCAGCGGAGCGCCTGCGGTATTCTGGGCGGGGTCGGTGGGCAGGGGGAAGCCGTCACGGCTGGTGATGATGATGCCGGGTGCGTTGAGGAGCCGGACGTCCATAATATCGTAGGGTTTGTCGAGGCACATTCCGAGGACATCGAATCCGCAGACGAGGTTGGCGACGGTGCCTGGTGCATGTACGGTAACTTGATTCATTTGGCTGATGCTGTTTGTTGCCGGTAAGCGGGGCTTTGGCCGCCTGTCGCTTGCGCGGCAAACTGGTTCTGGTTTAATTGTTTACGGTTCTCAAGATATCTGCAAATACGCCCGAGGCGGTGACTTCGGCTCCTGCGCCGGCGCCTTTGATCACGAGGGGCTGTTCGGCATAGCGGTCGGTATAGAACAACACGACATTGTCTTTTCCATACAGGTGGTACATATCCTGGGATGGGTCGATGTGTTGTAATCCGACGGAGGCCTTGCCTTTGTCGAAGCGGGCAACGAATTTCAATTTCCTGCCTTCTTTTGCTGCCGATTCGTAGAGCGCCTTGAAATGTTCTTCTTCGGTCTTCATCGCCTTATAGAAGTCTTCGACGCTGCCTTTCATACAGGATTCGGGCATAAAAGTGCGGTTCTCGATGTCTTCCATTTCTATCTTTTCGCCGGCTTCGCGTGCGAGGATCATGATCTTGCGCATGACATCCGTGCCGCTGAGATCGAGTCTTGGATCGGGTTCAGTATAGCCTTCTTCCTGGGCCTGGCGGACGACTTCGGTAAAGAGACGTTCACCATTATAGTTATTGAAAACGAAGTTGAGGGTTCCACTGAGGACGGCTTCGATGCGGTGTACCTTGTCGCCGCTGCGCAGCAGGTCGTTCAGAGAGCCGATCACGGGCAGGCCGGCGCCGACATTGGTTTCAAACAAGAAACGGGCGTTGTATTCTCTCGCCTGCTCTTTTAACTGGCGATAGTAACCATAGGGGGAGCTGCAGGCGATCTTGTTGCAGGCTACGACGGAGATGCTTTTTTGAAGCAGCGCGCCATAGATGGAAGCAACGTCGGCGTTGGCGGTCACGTCTGCAAATACAGTGTTGCGCAGGTTGCGGCTGGTGATGCCTTCTACCCATTTGGCAAGGTCCATGGGTTCGCCGCCGTCGAGGGCTTCTTTCCAGTGGTCGAGGTCAAGACCGTCGTTGTTGAATACAAATTTCCGGCTGTTGGCGAGACCGACTACGCGAAGCTGGATACGCAGCTGTTCAAGCAGATAGGGCTGTTGTTGCCGGAGCTGGTCGATGAGTCGGCGGCCTACGTTGCCGGTACCGGTTATAAAGAGGTTAAGCTGGCGGTAAGAGGTCTCGAAAAATTCTTCGTGGAGTACATTGATCGCTTTTTTAACGTCGGCGGCTGCGATGACGGCGCTGATATTTCTTTCCGAGGAGCCTTGGGCGATGGCGCGAACGTTGACGCCGTTGCGGCCCAGTGCGCCAAACATTTTACCGCTGACGCCGGGATGGCTTTTCATGTGTTCGCCGACGAGGGCGACGACGGCCAGGCTGCTTTCGATGATCAGCGGTTCGAGGGTGCCGCCTTTTATCTCGGGCTGGAAGGCTTCGTCAACGGCCTCTTTTGCCTGGCGGGCGTTGCTCTCGTCGACGCCGACGCAGATGCTGTGTTCCGACGAGCCCTGTGTGATCAGGATCACGTTGATGTGCTGGCTGGAAAGCGCTTCGAAGAGGCGTTTTGAGAAACCGGGTATGCCAACCATTCCGCTGCCTTCGAGGCTTAGCAATGCGATGTCGGAGATACTGGATATACCGCGGATGCTGCCGCCGTTGGGGATGGCTTCACGTTCGATCACGGTTCCGGGATCAGTGGGGGCAAAGGTATTTTTTATCCAGACGGGGATATGTTTTTTCATCACTGGCTGGATGGTGGGGGGATAGATCACTTTGGCGCCAAAGTGCGAGAGTTCCATTGCTTCCTGGTAGGAGATATGGGGGATGAGTTTTACGTTGGAGACCAGTCTCGGGTCGGCGGTCATCATACCGGAGACGTCGGTCCAGATCTCGAGTACCTTGGCGTCTACGGCTGCAGCCAGGATGGCTGCGGTGTAGTCGGAGCCGCCGCGTCCCAGCGTCGTGGTGATCCCTTTTTCGTCTGCGGCAACAAAGCCGGGAAAGATAAACAAGGGTGATTCCGGGTTGGCGAGTATAAAGTCGAGTATCTGCTGGTTGGTACGTTTGAAGTCGACTGCGGCGTGACCGAATCTGCTGTCGGTCGTGATCACTTCTCTCGAGTCTTTCCACACGGAGGCTACGCCTGCGATACTAAAGCTGGCGGCGATAATGAGAGAAGAGAGCAGTTCGCCATAGCTGACGATCTTGTCCTGGCTGCGCGCGGACAGTTCGCCTAACAGAAAGATACCGCTGCAGATATCTTCTATTTCGTTGCACCTGGTCTTGACAAGGCTGAGGGTTGCGCTTTGTCTTGTTATGGGGAGCAGGGCTTTTACCGTATCGAGGTGACGGCGTTCGATCTCCTGTAATTTTTCCTTATAGGATTCGTCGCCTGCTGCGGCTGTCTGGCCTGCCTGTATCAACATATCAGTAACGCCGCCGAGGGCGCTGACGATGAGGACTGTCCTGTCTTTCTTTATGGCTTGCCGGACGAGTTCCGTGACCTTTATTATATTGTCAGCATTGGCAACCGAGGAACCGCCGAATTTTAGAACCTGCATAGTCTATCTTTTTTATAGATTTTTTATTTGTTGGATAAGGTATTGTGATTTTCTGAAGTTTGGAAAACATAGGGGTTAACGTGTTTTCCTTTGGAAGAACAGCTGCTAGAGAGCCCAATTGGCGATATGGTAATGTACAACCCTTAACGGGTTGTAATAATGGAGATAATAGTTGTAATTTGAGCAGCAAGCGATGTCACATCCTGCGTGGAGCTGGTTGTAGCGGAGGAGAGGATGATATCGTGTTTTTGGCTGATCACCTGGCTTAACTCTTTCGTTAAGACTTTAACTTATGCAGTGCTAAGATAGGAGTTATCGGTTTAAAAACAAAAAAATGCCCAATTCTTTAATTCAAATAAAGTAATTTCGGGGCCGCATTGAAAGTTTACTGCGTTTAAGGTGATTTCTTTGAACTGTATTAAATCGTTGTTATGAATTATCAACCATCCCAGGGGTTGCAGCAATTCAAGAACCTGGTCGGCATCAAGTTTCAGTTATATAATAGCCTGTTTACGTCTCTTCCTTTTCATCGGATTGAGAAGACGGGTATTATGTTGTCTTTGTTGTTGACCATTTGTGAAGAAGGGTATATGAAGAAGCAGAGTCCTGAACAGATACTGGAGGAGTTTTTTAAGAAACATACGGCGCTGGCTGGGGAACGGGAGCGGGCGGACGTCTTGTTCCGCTTCGTACAATATGTAGAACGCCAGATCGTACTCTTCGACGCGCTTGAAGATGCGGCTTTTCGTAATGTCAACGACATGGGCGGTCCCGGAACGCTGAAGCATCTGATCTCTGAAGTGATACAGACGAACAAGGAAGAGGAGTTGACGGAGAAGCTGAAGGATTATTCGGTGCGGATCGTGTTGACGGCGCATCCGACGCAGTTCTATCCCGGTCCCGTCCTGGGTATCATCAATGATCTTTCGCGTGCGGTGATCGAAAATAATGCTGCCGATATCAATCTATATCTGCAACAGCTGGGCAAGACGCCTTTCCTGAAGAAGCAGAAGCCTACTCCTTACGACGAAGCGATCAGCCTGATCTGGTACCTGGAAAATGTCTTTTACCATGCCTGCGGCCGGATCATCTCGACGCTGCGTGAGCAGTTCCCGCATGTGCTGGATGCGCGTAACCCGGTACTTAAGATGGGTTTCTGGCCTGGGGGCGACCGTGATGGCAATCCCTTTGTAAAGTCTGAGACGACGCTGCGGGTTGCAGAGGCGCTGCAGGGAGCTATCATCCGCTGTTACTATTTCGATGTAAGGCGGCTGAAGCGCAGGCTTACCTTTAAAGGTGTTGATGTTTTGGTTGCCGAGCTGGAGCAAAAGCTTTACAACAGCATCTTTATTCCCAACCAGCGGACCGATCTGACGAAAGAAGAGATCCTCTCCGTACTGGTTCAGATAAAGGAGATCATCATTTACCAGCACAATGGTTTATTCCTGCACCTGGTGGATGGGTTGATCAGCAAGGTGATGATCTTCGGACTTTACTTTGCGACGCTGGACGTTCGCCAGGACAGTTCGGTGCATGGGAATGCGCTGAATGCCATCGCTTCGACAGAAGGGCTTTTGCCTGCCGACTATGCATCGCTGCCGGATAGTAAGAAGATAGATTTGTTGACTTCGGCGTCCGGGCGGGTTGATCCGGGACATTTTGAGGACGAATTGATAAAAGATACGATAGATTCGATCGACGCGATCCGTACGATCCAGCAGTTGAATGGGGAGGATGGCTGTAGCAGATATATTATCAGTCAGTGTAACAGCGCGTTGAATGTGATCGAGGTATTCGGGCTGTTCCTGTTAGGCGGCTGGAAGAAAGAGGAATTGTCGGTGGACATTGTGCCTTTATTTGAGACGGTTGATGACCTTCGTTCTGCAGCTGCTGTAATGAAGGAGTTATACGAGAATGAGACCTATCGGGCGCATCTCGGGCGTCGTGGCGATACGCAGACGATCATGCTTGGTTTTTCTGACGGGACCAAGGATGGCGGTTATCTGATGGCCAACTGGGCGATCTATAAGGCAAAGGAAGAGTTAACGCGTATCTCGAAGCAATATGATGTAGACGTCGTCTTCTTTGATGGTCGCGGCGGTCCTCCAGCGCGCGGCGGGGGGAAGACGCATAAGTTCTATGCTTCTATGGGGAAGAATATTGCCAACAAGCAGATCCAGCTGACGATACAGGGGCAGACGGTGAGTTCGAACTTTGGTACGATCGATACGGCGCAGTTTAATTTCGAGCAGCTGCTGCATGCGGGCATCTCCAATGATCTGTTCTCTACGAAGGATATCACGCTGGAGTGTGATGAGGAATGTTTGTTGCAGGAGTTGTCCGAAGCGAGCTACAAGGCATATACCGAGTTGAAGGGGCATCCTTATTTCCTGCAGTATCTGAATGAAGTGAGTCCCTTGCGGTTTTATAACGAAACCAATATCGCCTCCCGTCCTACAAAGAGGAAGAGTTCCGGAAGGTTGGAGTTGAAGGATTTGCGGGCTATCCCTTATGTGGGTTCCTGGAGTCAGCTGAAGCAGAATGTGACGGGTTATTATGGTGTGGGAGCGGCGTTGCAGAAGCTCGATCAAGCTGGGAAGTGGCAGGAAGTAAAGCATTTGTATGACAACTCCCCTTTCTTTAAAACTTTGCTGGATAACTGTGAGATGGCGATGAAGAAGTGTTTCTTTCCGTTGACGGAGCATTTTTCCGGGCATCCTGTTTATGGGGAGCTTTGGACGATGATCTATAACGAGTTTGAGTTGACGAAGCGATATATTTTGCGGTTGTCGGGTAAGAATGAGTTGATGGCGGATTATCCGGTGGAGCAGTTGTCGATACAGATGCGGGAGAGGATTTGTTTGCCTTTGAGTACGATACAGCAGTATGCGTTGACGAAGTTCCAGGAGTTGGAGAAGAGTGGGGATAATAAGGCGATGAAGGAGGTTTATGAGAAGTTGATTATCCGGGCGAGTTTTGGGATAATTAATGCAGCGAGGAATTCGGCTTAGATAATTTGAGGGACGGTGTTCCATAAATTGGGGGGGGGCGCTGGTGCTGGCGGGTGTTGGGTGCGGGAGATTGTTTTGGCGCTGACGCGCTAGCGGGTGTTGGGGCAGGTGTTGCTTGGCGCTGGCGCGCGGGTTTGCGCAAGAGGTGAGGGCTGATTGCGTTGGCTTTTTTGTTTCTCCGCCAATTTGCGAGACAGTGTCTCACGAATTGAGTAGGCGGAAGATACAAGCCAGGCTATTTAGCAGAAGGAGTGGATTTCTTATTCCTTGTTATAATTTCTTTCGCTGTGTGCCAATCGTAGATTTGGCTTTCGTTATTTTTTCTTTTTGTTGTCCGTTCTTCCAGTTATCTGATCTCTTGTTCTGTGAGTTAGACGCTTGAGTCGCAGTCCATAATTTGTCGATTTAGATTTTAGCGTATTTCTTGGGAATTCATGTTTGGGATGAGCTATTCCAAACTTAAAGTTATTCGGTTTGGTCGAGAGAAGTCGTGATCACCATGTAAGGGTTAGAATCTCTTCTATTTCTTTAAAATGGGCGTCGCGGGTAACGAGTGGTAAATCATTTTGAATGGCAATGGCCGCGATCCAAATGTCATTTTCCGGAATGGGCTTACCCTTTTTGCGTAGATTTGATTTTATTGAACCATAAATGGAAGTTGTTTCTCCATCCAAGGTTAAAATTGGATATTGCTTGAGAACCTTCTTTATATCTGCGTAATTTTTCTCGACTTGCGTTGAAAATGAAGCACCGTAGTAAAGCTCCCCTAATGCTACTATAGGGAAAAATACTGCACGCGCAGCATCTATCTTATCTGCTATAGCCACTTCTCCTTTGAGCCATGCAGACATAATATTAGTATCGAGTATAAATCTATTTCCAATCATCTGGATGAATTTGCTCGCAGCCTTCCTGAATTGCTTTTTCGATAGCTTCAGCATCCTCTTTACTCCACAAACCTGCAAACTCATGGGCAGAGGGGCGGCTAGTCTTTTCGTTCTGAGCTGCTTTATTCAATACGCTTTCCAGTTCAATCAAGACGGCTTCGTTTTTGACTTTGAGCAATTCTTCAATCAGGTGAATTTTTCTAGCTTCGGAATACATATTATCCAATTTATACTCACAATTTAAGTAATTTAAAACAAATTAGAGAAACGTGTTAAGCACCATGAAGTAAGAGTAAAGTCTAATCGACATAGAAAATGTTGAAATGAGTTTGTTAATTGTTGTTTGGTTGTATTGAAAATGTTGTTTAGAAAATAAAGAAGGTTTGCGGATGTAAAAAAGGTTCCAGACAGTATCTGGAACCTTTTTAGTTTTAGAGGACGGTGGTTAGTGTTTTATGGTTTTGTCGAGCCAGTCGGTCATGGTTGAAAGGGCTTCGGGGGCAAAGGTTTCTTCGAGCTTGCTGTATTCGGCAAAGGTGCAGGTGTGGCAGTGCTGAAAGAGGTGGTTGAGGTCAGGGAAGAGTTTTGATTCAACGTGATTGTTGCCGCTGTTTTTCAGGATTGCGGTGATGGTTTTGATATCATAGCTGTTGTTAACCTGGAAATCTTTTGCTCCTCCAAGTAACAGGACGGGGCATTTGACCTTTTCATAATAGGGATCCGCTTTATAAGTAATCAGAAATCTCCACCAGGGGGTAAAGATTCTTGGAGACAGTTCCTGGATACTTTTTGCATAGACTTCCGGTGTGGCGATAAAGGGAAGGATGGCCTTTGCATCGTCGGGGAGGGCCTTATAGTAGGCTTGATAGTTATGGTCTGCCTGTTGGACAAATTCTTCTCTTGTCTTTGCCGTTTCGATGGCGGTAAGCAGGATCGATTCTTTTTTCAACGCGTAGCCGACCTGCGCATCAGAAGAGTCGGCTGCAAGCATTGCTTTTTCTGTTTGGTACATCAACGTTTTATAGCCATCAGATGGTCCCGCGAGAGAGATGATGAAAGCCACGTCTTTATTCCTGGAGGCGAGGATGGGAGCGATGGCGGCTCCTTCGCTATGACCGATGAGGCCGATCTTTTTCGGGTCTATTTCTTTTTGTTTTTTGAGCCAGGCGAGGCTGGTCGCTACGTCGTCGGCAAAGTCTGCGCTGGTCGCGCTGTCTAAATCTCCTTTGGAAAGGCCGGCTTGCCGGTCGTCTACGCGCAATACGGCATAGCCGTGACGGGTTAGGTAGTCGGCGATAACTGCAAATGGTTTATGTCCCAGCAGGGCTTCGTCGCGGTCCTGTATGCCGCTGCCGGTGATCAGAATGGCTGCGGGGAAGGGGCCTTTTGTCTTGGGATAGGTTAGGGTGGCGCCAAGGTGGACGGTTTTGTCGGTGTTGTCGTATTCTACGCTATCGCTGTTGTAGGGGTATGGCGGATGTGGTGTCTGAGGATGCGGCGGCGGTTCATAGGCGAGTGCTGCGTTATCCGACAGCCGATGTACGGTTAGCGGAAAATGCAGGCCGGACTGATACCAGAGACCGGAGAGGGTTGTGTCGTCGGTCCGCCTGGCGGTATAATGTGAGACGGGTTTTGTCAGCATGCAAGTGATGCTGTCCTGCTGAAAGGCGATCGACTGGATGGGCAGGTCGGAGATGCCCTGGTCGGGACTATCCATTATGCCTTGGATGTGCCCATCGGCTGTTGGGCTGAAATGGAAGACGAGTGTCAGCTTTTTTCCGATCTGGCCGGCCCAGACGCCGGAGATCGTGTCTTTTCCGGACGGGATGGTTTGAGCATGAAGCTGGCTTGCGAGGAAGACAGTAAAGAGAATGATTAGACGTTTCATATAAATTAGTTTGTAAGTCTTTTGTAGAAAATGTAAGAATAGACAACCGGGATGAGCGCCATGGTCAGAATGATCGTTATAAAAAGATAGTGTACAAGCGGTTCTTTAACGATCAGGCCGATAATTGCGAGGATAATGCCGCCCGGCAGCCAGATCTTTGCTGCGAGCCGGTGTGTCTTTCGCCAGACTTCTTCGTTTTCGAGCGTCCAGGGCGTTCGGATTCCAACGAAGTAGTTGGGTTTTACGCTATTGAGAAGATTGCCGAGATAGGCGAAGAAGAGGCCTATGAAGGGCAGTAGGAGATTAGCGCGCAGCGTAAAATGTCCTTTTACGCTGGAATAGATGATGTCGCAGGAGAGCAGGGCGAGCAGCAGGATCATGGCATGGCTGATGCGTATGAATACACCCTGGGTGTTTAATGCTCTTTTCTTTGGATCGATACGCGGTGCGAAACGGATGAGCAGGGAACCGCCGAGACTTACCGCGGACATGATCAGTATGGTAGTGAGTAGCTCTGACTTGTTGCCATAGCGGTCGGGGTTTCCATTGATATCGAAGTGGAGGGGTAAATGGTCTCCGAGCTGCTGGTAGACGATAAAGAGATAGGCCAGGGGAGAAAGCCAGATCAGAAGTGGGATCAGGTCTGCCGCGGTGAAATTCTTTTTCATTTCGATTTACGTTTTTGGGTGAGTTGGAGAAGCCATTGCAGCATCTCGTCCATCACAGTTGTGTTTATGGAGTAGTAGAGGTATTGTCCTTCTTTTTGGGATACGACAAGACCGGCTTTTCGCAGCAGTTCGAGGTGATGGGATACGCTGGGCCAGGACATGTCGAACTGGGCGGCGATTTCGCCGGCTGTGAGGTCCTTTTCGCGCAGCATTTCGAGGATGCGGCGTCGTGTCGGATCGTTTAGCGCTTTAAAGAGTTCGTTCAAATGATCGTTTAGATATTTAGACAAATGTCTAAATAAATATCCGGATTTCAAGGGATGTGCGGAAGTTTTTATCATGTACGCGGACACAAAGTGTATCGCGAATTACGATAAACAGGAATGCGTATTGGCTTTCGAAGGTCGGGTAAGAAGGATTAAGCAAAGGGTATGCTTATTGTTGAAGATATAGAAAATGATGAAGTTATATAATATAAGTAAAAACATGTATATTAGTGTTAGGTTTTTTCAATTAGATCATTTTACTTCGCTATATAATTCCGTTCCCGCCTATAACCTTAAATCACGCTTCTAAACCTGCTACACAATGAGAAACATCCTTCAATGGATAGTCGGCTTATCAAGTCCTATCCCGCTGCATACGCGGCTTTCGCCTCTTATCATTTTTTCTTTCCCGAATTTATTTTCAAGATGACCTTGTAATCCCCGAACCTTTCACCATGAGGAAGATTATGGCTTTGTGGCCAATGGCATTGCTATGCCTTGGCTGGTTGGGCGTATACGCCCAGTCGGTTGATACTGTGGCGCCGTCTCCGGATCTGTTGTCAAAGATCAGACAGCGTGCGGACAAGCTTGACCGTAAGCTCACGCGACAGTCGCAGAAATATTTACAGCAGATGGCCGATCGGGAAGAACGGCTGAAAAAGGAATTGCACAAGGTGGATAGTGTGAAGGCTAAGGCTTTTTTTGCCAATGCTGCTGATCGTTATCGCTGGGATACGGCGGCGCATGCCGGCGGGGGGGAGACTTATGTTTCTCATCTCGATACATTGCAGACGACGCTGAAGTACTGGGCGGAGAAGGGCGGGGTTGACGCCGGCAGCGGTGGTATTGGTAGCGCGGAGAGCAGCTCGGGTGGCATTGTAGGTGGTGGCTCGGGTGGTGCCGGCTTGAGCAGTGCATTGGGGCAGACAGCTGGCAGGTTGAATACGCTTCAGTCGGATGTCAATCAGTCTTCGCTTATAAACCAGGCTATTTCCGAAAGAAGGCAGCAGTTATCGCAATATCTCAGCCAATACAGTCAATTGCCGCCGGGTGTTACAAATGCGTTTAACGATTATAAGACAACGGCCTTTTACTATCGCAGGCAGGTGGAAGAAGTGAAAAGCGAGATCAATGATCCTCAGAAGCTTGAACAAAAGGCGATTGCGCAGTTGAGTAAGCTGCCGGCTTATCAGCAGTTTATTGCCAGGCATTCGATGCTTGCCGCTCTTTTTCATCTTCCTTCGGGTGATGATGGCGCCGCTGCGTTGCAAGGACTGCAGACTAAGGACCAGGTCCAGCAGATCGTGCAGCAGCAGGTGGCTGGCGGTGGTTCGGCGGGCGCGGCCGCGGTCAATCAGCAGATGCAGCAGGGGCAGGACCAGGTCAGCCAGATGCAGAATAGTCTGAGCAAATATGGCAGCAGCGGCCAGGACATGGATATGCCGGATTTTAAACCCAACAATCAGAAGACGAAGACTTTTTTAAAGCGTCTTAGTTACGGGACGAACTTCCAATTATCCAAGTCGACGAATTATTTCCCGGCGACGGCGGCGATTGGTTTATCGGTTGGTTATAAGATCAACGACAATGGGACTGCTGGTGTGGGTGTGAATTACAATCTCGGGCTTGGAAAGGATTGGGGGCATATGGCGTTCAGTAACCAGGGGATTGGACTCAGGAGCTTTATGGACTGGAAGCTGAAGAAGACCTGGTATGCAGCGGGTGGATATGAGTTGAATCACCTGAGCGCTTTTAGCCGGATCGAGTCGTTGAATGATAAGGGCTTTTGGCAGTCCAGCGCACTTATAGGTTTGGAGAAAAAATACAGGGTTTCCTCAAAGGTGCAGGGGAATATTCAGCTGCTGTTTGATGCGCTTTATAAACAGGAACAGCCAGCGGGGCAATGGCTGAAGTTCCGGGTGGGGTATAATTTCAATTAGTTTTTAATAATCGACCAAAACAAGGATGACTATGTATCCGCGTAAAAAATGTGCTGGTATGGGACGACTTTTGTTTTTATTATGTTTGTGTGCTTTGAGCTTTATTACTCATGCTCAGCCATCAGTAAAGGATTCGCTTTATTGGAGGGGGGCACCATATGCGTTAGTGTCTGGTGGATCGGGCACTGCCACGCCAGGGTCCCAATTTCAGTCTGATATTTTGCCCCAATCTCCAGAGGCGCAGGCGATGATAAAAAGCGCTTTGTTGCCGGTCTCGCTTTATTCTGGGTTGCCCCAAATCAATATTCCCCTCTATGATCTTAAAACGCCCAGCCTGGACATTCCGATATCCCTGTCGTATAATTTTAGCGGTTTCAAGATCGCCGAGACAGCCAGTTCTGTGGGATTGGGATGGAATGTCGAAGGGGGAGGAGTGATCACAAGGATTATAAAAAGTAAGGTGGATCACCTGGATCCTGTGGTTTTATCCGATACGGGCGATTATGATGATTATGTCAATATCAATCAACTTGCCTATAAGCAGGATTTCGTCCAAAAGCTGGCCCAAGGGAAAATCGATGGAGAACCGGATCTTTATGTGTTCAGCGCTCCCGGATTGACAGGAAAGTTTATTCTGATGCAGGGCCATGCTTACATATTTCCGCAGCAGAATATCCAGATTACCTCCAATTCTTTGGGTTTTGTCATCACGAATGAAAAGGGTGATCGTTATATATTTCACGATAAGGAACTGACGCATCATAAGCAATCGACACAGTTCGCGGAAAGTATTCCGGATCATGCATCGGCCTATTTCCTGACGCAGATCATCAGTGCGGATTTGGCGGATACGATCAATTATACGTACAATACCTATACATACCATCAGTTGCCGGCTTATTCTCAAACGTTGGTTACCAGGTTTAAGGCAGGTACCTACCTCTCTGGCTCGACAATTATGGGGAGCCAGACGTTGACTATTATGGCTAATTCCGACTCGATTTACAGTAAACAACTGCAATCGATCAGCTATAAGTCGACAATCGTTGCTTTTGGACAGGATTATAATTTGCGACAGGATATATCGCCGGAGGATTTGGATATGTACCCGATGTCGGGAGTGACGGTGACAGACCAAAGTACTTTATTTAGCAAGGCATTTGTCTTCAAGCATGACTATTTCAATGGCAGACTTAATCTGACAGAAGTGGATATGCCTTATTCCGATAGTGGAACGATCGATTCTTATAAGTTTACGTATAGCAACGAGGATGGATCCATTGCAATTCTGGATCCTGACGCTTATCCTGTTGATCATTGGGGGTATTATAATGGGGCTAATAATCAAATTCTATTTACTGCAAATGATCTTTCGTATTGTACTTGGGTATATGCAAATCGAGAGCCGGATATAAAGTATTGCAGGATTAACGCATTGTCAAAGATCACATATCCCACCGGCGGATATGCTAATTTATTTTATGAGCAAAACCAGGTAATGCAGGATGATACGGTTGCGAAAGGTCCTGGTATTCGTATCCAGGAAATTGATACCTATGATGGAATGCATAACGGAGCTATATTGAAAAAACAATATAGTTATAGTAACGGACAAACTTATTTTTCCGATCCCGTAAGTGTAACCAATACTATGCAGCGAGGATCGGCATGTCAGACTCAAATTTTTGAAGGCGATGGTTGTCCGCATGTTGCTATTTATGATCTTACTTCAATGACTCTTCAGGCCAGCTTGAATACCCCGACAAATGACCTTGCCAATAACCAGTTTTTTTATAGAAATGTGACGGAAACGACTATTGGCGGTGATTCGATCGGGCGAACCGACTATGTCTATAATTGCTTTGCGCCTATTGATCCAGATGTTTTTCTGCAACAGAAGACGGTCTACGGTTATAAGAATAGCCAGTTTATTCCTTTGCAGCAGTCTAAAAGCATCTATACCAAAGTAAATCCAACGACTTTTCAAACGATTACTTCTACGCTTGTCGAGCAGCAGTATCCTGATCCGCCAGCCTGTTATGGCTGTCCATTGGTGGATGTTACTGGAACGGATCCTAGTTATCCTTCTGCAACCGTCGTGAATCTATATGGGGTCATTCATAATCAGCTTTCTGTTGGACGAAAAGTCTTACAAAGCACAATAGATATTGCGTGGGATATGAATGGTCAGAACCCGGTTACCGCCGAAACGGATTATTATTATGATAATCCTAGTCATTTCTTTCCTACGCGTACCATTACGACGAATAGTAAAGGAGAAACTGTTACGACGCAGATGAAATATCCTTTAGACTATGCATTGTCTACGGTTCCCACACAGGCGATGCTCGATTCGATGTTTGGGGTAGCTTCTGTACAGGTCATCAATACCTTCAATAGCTGTGATAATTCTTTGGATGTGGCCCTGCGGCCTTATATACCTTATTCCTCCTCTACAGCTTCTGGATTTCAGAGTGTGCTGAATGGATATTCTTGTGAGTCCGATTTTCGAACGGGGTCGCTGAATGTTTTTATGGCACGCAACAACTGGTGGGCAGCCTATACGAACAGCCTGGATTCGGCATCTGGTGCAACTGCCCAACCTTTGTCCAAGGCTCTTTACTGGATGCAGGCCAGCAACATAATTAGTCCGGTTATCGAGAAATATGTAAGCGTTAAGAAAAGCGATTCTGTTGAGTATTTATTGTCTGCCATCAGGAATAGTTATTCGATGGTTGGTAGTTCCTCTGGTGCGAGTGTGGCCAAGTCTACGGGTATCCAGATGACGGAATTGCAGGCGCCTTTAGCCAAATCTACTTTCCTTGGCAATATCGAGGGGTACTACAAGAACGAGATTGTGAAGTCTTATGACCCCCAGATGCGGATGGTGAAACAGGCAAAAGTTAACGATAAAAAATACTATTATTTATGGGGGTATGCTCATCGACTCGTAGTCGCGCAGATAGAAGGCAGCGATTCGGCAACTATTGCTGGTTTATACAGCCAGTCTGTATTGGATAATATGAATACGAGCCCAACTGCTATGAGAGCCGAGCTTAACAAGGTCAGAACTGGGCTTGCCGGGACGAAAGCGCTGGTGACGAGCTGTACTTATGATGTGTTGCTGGGTGTTACAAGCAAAACCGATCCAGCCGGGCGGACCACTTATTATGAATACGATCTTTTAGGCAGGCTGTCGGATATAAAAGATCTGAATGGAAATATCATCAAGACATACCAGTACCATTTAATGAATTAAGCAATGCGGGTAATAACACGAACTTTTCCGATTTTCCTGATATTGGTGTCGTTTGGCCGTTTGGTGGCGTTTGGGCAGCTTACGATCAGTGGGCCAAATGCGGTAACGGCCGGCCAGACATATACCTACACCGGACAGTCTACTTCCTGTTCGAATAATACGGGTAGTATTTATTGTTGGAGTATTCAAAGTGGGAGCGCCACGATCGTTAATGCGAGCTGCTCCGGCGGTGCAGCTGCTGCAACGGCATCTTCCCAGGTTGCGAGTCCATTGGTTTCAGGTGGAGGCAGTTGTGGGCAGTGCTATACTGCGACGATCTCCTTTCCTTCGTCGGCTGCTAATACTACGGTTGTTATTAAAGAGACGGATGGCTGTAATGAGACGGCAACTTATTCTGTCACTGTGTCGGCGCCATTGGTGGTTGGGACTATTTCTCCTGCTTCGCAGGCGATCAATTATGGTAAAGCGGCGGCTGCCATGACGATCACGGGGACCAGCGGCGGGCCGACACCTACGACTTATCAATGGCTTTCTTCTACGAATGGCGGGTCGACCTATACGGCTATTTCCGGAGCTACCAGTACTGTTTTTACCCCTGCCGGCCTAATGACCGCCACTACGATGTATAGAGTGCTAATAGATGGCGGTGCATACAGCAATCCGGCTACGGTAACGGTTTATGCTCCATTGGTTTCGGGGACTATCAGCCCCTCATCACAGGGTGTCAATGCCGGGAAGACGGCAAGTGTGTTTATGGCCGCAGTCCCGACTGGGGGTAGTGGAACTTACACGTATCAGTGGGATTCTTCGCTAAACGGAAGCAATTGGACGGCTATCGCCGGGGCCACCAGCCGTACCTATACACCCCCAGGAGCAAGGAATGCTACGACTTATTACC
>JAATGQ010000257.1 GCA_015654595.1 Chitinophagales bacterium
GGAGTTCAGCGATTGTGGTCCGGACTCCTCGATATGCGTGATATAGAGACAGCGGTCTCTCTTTGCGTCGGGATATTTATAGCCGACCAGCTTGTCGAGAAAGGCAGTCAGCACCATCAGGATCGTAAGGGTAAAGCTGATGCCAAAGAGGCTGATAAAGGTGAAGAATTTTCTTCTCTTCAGCACGGCGATCGCAATTTTAAAGTAGTTGATAAGCATGTTGAGTGTTTTTATTGAACCTGGGCGCCGTCGAAGAGGCGGACAAGACGGTGTGTTTTCCGGGCCATTTGTTCGTCGTGGGTAACCATGACAATAGTTGTTCCTTCGGATTGGTTCAGGTGCAGAAGAATATCCATGATCTCGTTGCCCATCGTGCTGTCGAGGTTGCCGGTTGGTTCGTCCGCCAGGATGATCTCGGGTTGGCCGATGATGGCACGCGCGATGGCAACCCGCTGTTTTTGACCACCGGAAAGCTGCGAAGGAAAATGCTTGATGCGGTTTGCCAGGCCTACTTTGGTAAGCGCGGTAGTCGCCAGCTCTCTTCTTTCTTTGGCGCTGCTTTTTCGGTAAAGCAATGGCAGCTCGACATTGTCGACGACATTGAGGTCGTTGATCAGGTGATAGCTCTGGAAGATAAAGCCGATCTTGCTGTTACGGAAGCTTGCCAGTTTTTCATCCGATAGTTTTTCTGCCGACCGGTCGTCGATGATGACCACACCGGTCGTTGGCTCATCCAGCAGCCCAATGATATTCAGCAGGGTGCTTTTCCCACAGCCCGAGGGACCCATGATCGATAGAAACTCCCCCCTGGCGATGTCCAGGTTGATCCGGTGAAGCGCGAGCGTCTCGATCGTGCTGGTCCGATATACTTTTTCGATGTTTTGCAGCTGTATCATAGCGCGGTTTTATTGATTAATATATTGTATCTTTTCTTTCTTTTCAAAATAATATAAGGATAAGTAGCGCAATTCATAAAAAGCGCCCCAAAAGTCCCGCAGTGCACTGATAAAATCCCGTTTGGCCTGATCGTTCTCCTGTATGGCGATGCTGAGATCGGTGATACTGAGGTCCCCAAGCACGTAGCGGTCCCTGGCAATCTGATATTTTTCCCCGGCGATACTGTCGGCAATGGCCGTCAGTTGTATCTGGTCCTTCATCACGTTGAACAGGGTAACCTGGGTGACGATCTGCTGGACAAAGGTCTGTCTGTCCTGTTCGACGGTATAGCGGGCGAGTTTTTCGTTAGCCAGGGCGGTAGAGATCTTGGCCTTGGCTCTTCCCCAATCCAGAATAGGAACGGTCAATTGCAACTGCAGCAGCTGCTGGTTATCGGGATGCTGATAGACGCCGCCGACGGTAAACGCGCTTTTGGAATAGCCGAGGTTTGCCGTCAGGTTGGCGATAACGCCCGTCTGGCCACGAGCGACAGCCACGTCGCGCTGCGCTTCTATAATCTGCCGGATAAAGGCGATAGCATCGGAACGGTTGGCATAAGCCTCTGCCAGCACTTTGTCGGAAGAGATCTCCACCGGTCTGATCTTTTCGGGTGTGCTGAGCCGGATAATATCTTCGCCTGCAATGCCCGTATTGCTTTTCAGGTTGAGCGTTGCAATCTCCATATCCCGTCGGGCCGTCCCCACTGCCTTCTGGGCTTTCAACTCCTCCAGTCTTAGTTGGAGGATCTCATTTCTTGATATTTTACCCAGTTCAAATTTCAGGTTGGCTATTTTCAGAATGCTCCTGGTATTGGCAAGATTGTTTTCTGCCATATGCAGGTTTACCTGGCCAAGCAGCAGATCGAAGAAATAACCCGCGACGGTGATGGATAGTTGTTCCATGGCTTCTATATAGGCCTGCCGGCTTTCGCGATATTTCAGCGGTTCGATCTTATTATCCCACTTCAGGCTATTGTATTGAAATAAGGGTTGGTTATAGCCGATAGCATAGGGGACGCCGTTGTAGGAGATGTGGTTGCCGTCGAAGTCGTCGTATCGCTGCATGCTCGTAGTGCCGTAAATGGTGCCGCCGGTGGCGGTAATGGTTTGACTGAAGTTGAGCTGGAGATTGGAGTTGTCGTTATGGATGTTCTCAAACTGAATGGTGCCGTCGGGTTGGATCACCTCAGAGAAGGTCTTGCTGTAATAAGGCAGGTTGCCGGTTAATGAAAGCTGCGGCTTATAGTTCGATTTATAGGTCCGCCACTGCCAGTACTTTGTCTCTTTGATAGTAGAGGCTTGTTTGGCGGCGATAGAATTCGCCTTAGCCATTTCGATGACTTCGGCTAGAGTTAAGATCAATGTATCTGAGGCTTTTTGCCATTGGTTAGAGTCGTTGCTTGGCTGATAGCCGGATGGAGTCAGCCTTTGTTTGGAAACGTTGCTTGGCTGATAGCCGGATGGAGTCTGCCTTTGTTGGGAATTGCTCCTTGGCTGGTAGCCGGATGGAGTCAGCCTTTGTTGGGAATTGCTCCTTGGCTGGTAGCCGGATGGCATGTCCTCGCCGGCGCTGTGCATTCCTGTGATTGAGCGGTTTAGGGTTGTGGGGCCGAGGGAGGATGGGCAGGGGGATATAGCCCGGCGATCCATGCAAGGCGCCTTGCGAGGCATGCCACCGGCCGGGCCCACGGAGTGGGCAAGGGGTGAGGAAATGGTTGTGGGGGCAAGGGAGTTGGCGGTGTTATTGGTGTTGGTGACATTGGTGATGTTGGTGACGTTGGTGATGTGGGTGATGTGGGTGACGTTGGTGACGTTGGTGATGTTGGTGGCTATGGTGGTGTTGATGGCTTTGTTGGTGTTGGCGTTGGTGGGGATGGAGGAGGCTGTGCTGGTGCTGGCAGTCAAGGCCATTAGTTGGATTGTGATAATTACTATATGCAGATAGACGGCTCGTTTCATTTGAGGGTGATTTGCGGGCTGTTTTTATATTCACTCATGTCGGAGGTGATGATACGGTCGCCGGGTTGGAGGATATCGAGGATTTCGATATAGTCGAAATTGCTGAGACCGGTATGGACTTCGACTCGTTGGGCTTTTTGACCGTGGATGAGGAAAAGGGGGACGGGGCTGACGCCTTTAAGGGCAGGGCCGTTGGCGACCCGCAGGACCTGGGAATGGATTTGGGTGACCAGGTAGACGTCGGCTTTCATATTGGGATGGAGTTGGGGGTCGTGTGGGTCGGAGAGCTGGACATCGAAGGTGGCAATGCTGTTTTCTATGGCAGGATGAATATTGACGACCTTTCCTCTAAGCAAGCTGTCGTTGATACGAACGATGACTGGCATACCCAGACGAAGGGAGCTAAGATAATTGTCGCTGACAGTGCCTTGTACTTTAAAGGCGTCGAGATTGGCGATCCGGGCAAGCGATTCGCCTTCATGGACGGAAACGCCGATGTTTTGGTTGACCCAGGTAACGACCCCGGATCGGGAGGCCCGGATGTCGGCCAGCTGGAGCTTTCGGGCCAGTTCGTCGAGGTTGTTCTTTTCGATATCACAGGCGATCTCCGCCTCCTTGATCTCCAGCTGCATCGTGGCCTGTTTGTTATGGATCTCGTTTTCGAGCTGCTTTTTTTCGAGCTGCGCGACTTTGAGATTAAGCTGGGCCTGTTCGACGCTTTCTTTTGTGCCCCCGCCAGCCTTGTAAAGCCGGTCTGCGTTTTCGACGGCATCCGTCAGGTTGCCGATATGCAGTTGTTTTATATCGTTGTTGGACTGAAGATCGTAGAAACTCTTGCCAAGGTCGAGTTTGAGTTTGTTGATCTCGTTACGCCTGGTCTCCCATTGGAATTTCTCTTTCTCGTATTCGGTGCGGGCAGCAGATTTGTCCAGCGTCAGGATGGATTGACCGGCATCGACCCGGCTGCCCGCCTGCCGCAGGATCTCTTTTATCGAAGCATTGACGGGGCTCGTCATCACCTCTTCAAATTCTGGAAGCACCTCACCTGAAGCGGTGATGGTGTTTTCTATATCGCCCTTTTCTACAACGGCGGTGTGGATATCGGCCAATGGCACAGACGGCTGGATAAAGGAGCGGAAAGCCCAAAAGCCCGTAGCCAGTATAGCCAGGATAAGAAGCGTTGTTGCAAAGAAACGCAGTCGTTTTTGTCGGATGACCCGTGCCGGTAATTCCCTGTCCATGATGGAGCGAGTTTGGTTGCTGGAATAGTTTCAAGGAATATGCCGGTCACAATCAGATGAAGGATAGGGTATTGTCTTTCTGGGACATAAAAAAAACGTCCGATTTCGGACGTTTCGTTCGATTTTATTTTGGCTGCCAGGCCCTCACTGGCGGACGGCAGCGTTATATCGTCTTTTTGGCTTTGCCCAGACTGACCTTGTAGGCGTCGGGAGTACCTTCTACTTTGAGATTCATAAAGCGGATCCGTTTATTCTTGTCCCGGTATTCGATGGCATCAACCTGATCGGGATCGACTTCTTCCTGCTTCTTTCCGAACAGCATATGAAAGCCTATCTGGGTCACCATTTTGAGCGGGATACGCAGATAATATTCCATTTGCATGTTCATTGCCTGTGTACCCGCGATCTCCATAAAGCCAAGCGAAGAGTTGATATTCATGTCGGGTATGAACAGCGTACCTTTTTTGAAGGTTAGCGTATTGCGGAGGGTATCGAATCTGACTTTGTTGAGGTTCTTGTCCTTAAAGTAGGACGACATGGCCTGCATCGGGGCGAAGTTGACCAGCGTCCCATTGATGATCTCCAGGTCGAGCGTAGCTTCTGTCTGATCCATCATGGGGGTGAGATCGGGGTGAACCTGAACATAGCTGGTCACCTGTCCGCTTAGGTTACCCATGATATTTTTATTGATCACATAGTCCTGTCCCAGGTAGTCCAGTTTCAGCATCATCTTTTCGATGTTGACGTCCTCGACATTGATCCTGCTGCGCAGATAGATCCTGTTGGGATCGCTGCCATTGAAATGAGCCCGGGCATTGATCGTTCCGTCGGCGATGCCCATGGACAGCGTATCGAGATAGAGCTGCTGACCGGCTGTCATCCGAAGCTTAGAAGACACATTTTTTAGCCAGAGCCGTTTGAATTTTATCTTGTCGATGTTTACCGATGCATTAAAGTCGATAAAGGGGAGCTGGAAAATGTTGAACCCGGAATCATGAGCGGCTGATGGTTTACCCCCAACCAGGGCAGAGGAGGAGGGGGGCGCGTCCTATGTGTCAACGACAACGGGTTCTTCGGCTGTCAGTTTGTAGTTGGTCAGCTGGTCTACGTCGAGGAAGTGGGAAGCAAGCTGAAAGTAGTTCTCTTTCTTTCTACGATTGGTGTCTTTCCCATTGTAGAGCCGCATGCTGACATTGAAATCGCTATTGCCGATGCGCCCTTTCAGCGTGTCGATCCGGACAAAGTTGTCGACGCCGAATTTGACGTTGCCGCTGACGCTGTCGAGCCGGAACGAATGATTTTTCAGCTGACCGGAGATATTGGCGATGTGGATGCTGGCAAACTGAAAGGCAGAATCATACCGCAGGTCCCAGCGCGACCGCAGCCAGATATTGGAGCCGACTTCCTGTTGGTAGTCTTTTGGCACATAGGTCCGGCTGATGCGTCCCAACAGGTCGTTCATCGCCAGGTGCTGTGACTTCAGGTCAAAGGCTATCTGTGTCTTTCCTTTTTTTACTTTTTCAAACCACAACGCATAGTTGATGACGCGGCCGTTGAAGCGGATATCGCTGCTGTCGATATTCCCCGCAAAATTTTTGAGCAGCAGGGCGGTATCATTGATGGTCAGATCAGCGCCGAAATCATGGAAGGCGTGAGGATAATTTTTAAAGGAAGCGTTAAGATTCTGAAGTTTGAGCACCCCTTTTGGCAGCGGATTGGGATGATTAAGTTCGTTGACGGATGTTTCCAGGGAAAGCCCGATATTGAAGCCGTGGATCTCTTCCTTTGCTTTATTGCTTTTGGCCGAGTCGTAGGCCAACAGTTCCTTCATCACCATTTTGTTGCTATGGGCCGCCAGGGTTAGCATAATGGGTTTTTCCTGGTGGTGAAAGATAGCGGGCAAATCGTCAAGGGTACCATTGAGGTGGAAGTCAGAGCTGCCGACGATAAAAGAAAGAGAGTCCAGCTTCACAAACCCGTTTTTCATATTGGCGTGGAGATTGAGATGCTCCACCAGGTAGCGGTCATTGGGTACTTTAAAGGTCAGATCACGTACGGTCAGCTCACTTTGTATACCTTCTGTCAGTTTGTTCATTGACTGTGCGGGGAGGCTGAGATCGACCAGTTCCTTGAAATCCATTTTCAGACTGATATGACCCGTAACCCGCTGGAGATCCTTTATACCGAGAAAGGCGCCAACGAACCCCAGTTCCAGTTCAGAATTGACCTGCATCAGGACTTTGGGATCGGTAAAGTCACGAAGGACGAAATTGCCATGGAAGACGCCTTCTCCCGGTTTGGCGCTCATGTCGAGCAGCCGTAGTTCAGAAGTGTGTAAGTTGTGTTCGGCGCCATTGGTATAATAGCCCCTAAAGGCGAGAGAATCGAGCTTTTTGTTCGCCTTTGTATTATGAAGCCAGGCATTGCTGCAGGAGAAGTTCAGCTCGATCAGCGGCATTTCCTTTCCTTTGAGCTTGCCTTTTACTTTTCCGGCGAACGCGAGAACGCCGTCGTATCGGAAGTGATCCAACTCCTTGGCGACCTCTTTTGGCGCAAAGGAAAAGAGTTGTTTGAAATCCGGTTTGTCGGCTGAGAAGTGCAGATCCATGCTGTTGTCGTGGAGCAGGTCGACGGAACCGGCGATATTGAAAACCGCTTTTTCCAGCTGCAGTTTGCCTTCTTTTATCGTAAGCAGTTGACTGTTTTTATTATAGGTCAGCTTGATAGAAGGCTCGAAACTCTTGTGACGGAAAAGGGTAGTGTCGCCGTGACGCGTATAGTCGATGACCATCTTGCCCTCGAGATCGGCAGCCAGCTCCTGGCTATCGTCTTTTAGTGCAGACTGGATCTTTTCTATCTGCGTCGTGAAATGCCAGCCGTCTTTTTCATTCAAGAAACTAACCTTTATGTTTTTCAGTACCAGTTTTTTTATGGCAAGGTCGAGCACCTGGCTGCTGGTATCTTTAACCGTAGTGTCCTTGCTGAATTTGACGGCTTCGGCGATATTCAGCTGGCCGGTGGTATCCTGGACAAGGTCGATATGCCCGTTCTTAAGTGCTATTACCTTGACGTGGTATTTTTGAGCCAGGATATCCGAAAGGCTGAAGCCCACAAACATCCGTTCTGCTTCGTAAAGGGCATGGGTGTTTAATTTGTCCGGGTAGAGCTGGACGTTTTTCAGCGCGATAGAAATGTAGGGAAAATTCTGAAAGACCGAAATCTCGCTGCCTTCAACTGCCAGACGGCCGGGGATCTTCTGGTTGAGTTCGTTGACAGCCATCGATACGAGCCGATGGTGCTGGTTGATCAATACGGCTACTGCTATACCGACGAGCAGAATAAGGAGCAGGACAGGAAGCAGCAGGAAGCGGAACAGGATCTTGCGTGTTTTACGTGTCATAGGTCAACTTATAGAAATCAACTTGGTACAACGTAAAGATACGCGAAAATATTGCCTGCCTGTTTCCGGTTAAGGAAGCAGGCAGGCGGTGTATTACTTCATGATGAGGATGCTTTGCATACTGATGCTGCCATCGGAGCCCTGGACCTTGATAAAATAGAGCCCATTGGTCAGTCTTGGGTTAAGTCTGGCTATGCCGCCGTTGACGGTTGCTTCTTCCTGGAGCAGAAATTTGCCGCCTGCGTCATACCATTCTACTCTGACCGTAGCCGCGCTCGGGTTAAGGCCGCTGACATAGACCGTACCGCCCGATGGGTTGGGGTAGACCGAGATCGGTGTCTTTTTGGTCAGATTGACCGTCACCACGTTCGAGTATTTGAAATTGCCGTCACGGTCGGTTTGTCTGAGTCTGTAGAAGCTGGTTCCCATATAGGGTGAAGCGTCGACAGAAGTATAGTCCAGCGGCTGTGAGCTATTGCCATCTGGCGCCTGCGTATTTACCTTCTGAAGATCTTCGAAGCTGGAGCCGTCCTTACTTCTTTCCACTGTGAAATAGCTGTTGTTGGATTCCGTTGCTGTCTCCCAGCCCAGGTTAACCTTGTTATTGTTATCAGGCTGAGCGGTAAAATAGACCAGGTTGACGGGCAGGGTATTGGAGCCGTCGATCTGGTTGGCCAGCGCAAAGGTTGAGAACGAGTTAAACGCTGAAGGCGAAGACGTCGAGGTGATGCTGCCGGTAAGGAAAGAACCGCCGCTGGCAGCGGGTGCGCCCGAGCCTCCGATATTGATCCACGTGGTGGGAGCAGTATAAGTATTCTTTACGATCGTCAGCGTGCTGCCGTCGGTAACGTAGTCATCGATACCAAAGAATAGCTGTATGCTCTGGTTGCCGCTGAGGTCCGTTGCCGGCGTGCTGGTACCGGCCGAGTTAGTTCTGGCGATGGTATAATAGTGCTCGCCGGAAACCCTGGTTACACTTGGTGGAAGCGTATAATATAACAGGCCTGCGCTCAGGTCGTAAACTTGCGCCGTATAGTTATAGAGGGCCGACGTAGTATGATTGACGGTCAGAACGAATGGCCGGCAGTCGGGATAGCTTCCGATAGGGAAGTTGAGGGTGGTCGTGCCGCTTGCCGACTTCTGATAGCGCATGGGACCGTTGACATAGCTGGTGGAAAGGGCGGTACCTGCTGCTGTCGTAGAGCCGTTGAGCATCGTCAGGATATTCGTGGTGGTCGTATTGAGCAGTCCCGAGCTGAGGCTCATGCTGGTTTGTACGCTGATCGGAGTGTTCAGGGTAACGTCGCCGCTTGTATTGGCAATGATCAGCCTTGTAAAGATGGGGCTGGGGGATCCTGAAGTGACATTGACCGTCTGGTTGGAAGATCCGGAGAGCGTTGCTGAGCCGGAACCAGCACCAAAGGTAATGGGGGAAGCGGAAGGCGTATTTACCGTAATACTGCCTGTATAGTTACAGTTGTAGTTGTAGTTAGGATAGACGCTGCCGGTTCCGCTTTTTACGAAGGTTACGTTGTTGTTATAGGCATCCGGACCGCTGTAGCTCATCAGCAGATAGCCTGTTCCGGTATTGGTAAAGGTGCTGCTGCCATTAAAGGTATTGTTGCCGGCACTTTGGTCATTGTTTGTTCCTGTTTTTGTAAAATTACCCGTACCATTGAACGTTGCCGTGTTGAAAAGAAGGCCGGGACTGGAAGAGGTGATCGTGCCGTTGAATACGCTGCCGGTTGCATATTGGATATAGCTGTTCCCGGTGGTGGTCAGATTGATGACTGCTGGACCTGCCTGCGTAAAGCTTCTGAATATCAGACTTCCTGTCGTAAAGCCTGACGAACCTATGCTGATGGCCTTGCCGCTGGCAAGAGTGGCGTTACCGCTGCCGTTGCTGAAGTAGACACCGGCGCCGCCGACGTTGTTGACAATGATATTTCCATTGTATTGGGTACCGTAGCCATTCTGGTTGGAATAGAACCAGGCGCCAGTACTACCCGGTGTGTTATTGATATAAACATCGCCGTTGAACGTGGTGCCTGTACAGTTATAGGCCGTATACATATGAGCGCTGGGGCTCTGGTTGTTGAAGGTGGCCGTGGACTGCCAAAGGTCAGGATTGCCGTTCCCCATCATAAAATAACCTGTTCCGGTATTGGTGATGGTAAAGGTTCCATTAAACGTGTTGTTACCGATAGAGGCGTCATTCGTTGCGCCATTCTTGGCGGAGTTGACGATACCGCTGAAGTTGCAGCCGTTGAAATAAATTGCCGGACTGACGGTTGTGACATCCCCCCCGAAAGCGGAGGAAGGGCCAAATGTCAGGTTACCGGTGCCGGTGAGCGTCAGGCTTTGAGGCGTTGGGCCCGTCTGGGTGAACTGGCGGAGAAGCAGCGTGCCGGAAGAGAAGCCTGCGCTGCCTACGCTGATGGTCTTACCCGCTGCCAGCGCTGCAGAAGCCGTTGTATTACCCGTACAGAAGACGACGCCATAGCCAGAAGTGGAGTTGACAACGATGTTGTCGGCGAAGGTCGTACCCTGGGAATACTGGCTGACGTAGATATAGTTGTTGCCTCCGGGGCTGTTGTTAAAGGTCGTTAATCCTCCGAAAGCATTGCCTGTGCTGTTGTTGGCAACATAGAAGTTGGCGCTGCCCGTGTTGTTGAAGGTGGCTGCATTATTAAACTTATCGGCTACAGAGTTACTGAGGGCCAGGTTGCCGCTACCGTTATTGGTAATACTGGTGATCCCGTTAAAGATATTGTTGCCATTGCTGTTGTCCTGGCTGGGGCCGGTTTTTACAGAAGTAACCGCACCGCTGAACGTACAGCCATGAAACAGCAGGGATGGACTCGAGGAAGTGACGTCACCGCCAAAAGCAGAGGTCGGTCCAAAGACCAGTATGCCGGTTCCTGTAAGTGTCAGGTTTTGGGCTGTTGCACCGGCTTGTGTAAACTGCCGCAGACAAAGATAGCCTGTGGTGAACCCGGCGCTGCCGACGGTGATGGTCTTGCCTGCAGCAAGCGTTGCCGTGGCAGTGGTATTGCCGGTACAGAATTGTACACCGCCGCCTGCCAGCGAGCTGACGACGATATTGTCATTGAAGATGGTGCCTTGGGCTGCCTGGCTGACATAAATGGTGGTATTGGCTGTCGGATTGTTGTTGAAAGTCGCTACGCCGCCAAATACGTTGCCGGCGCCATTATTGGCGACATAAATATTGCCTTTACCCGTATTGTTAAAGGTAGAGACCGTGTTGAACTGATCGGCGGTCGTGTTGCTGAAGACAAAACTACCCGTACCGGCATCGGTCATCGTGGCGGCGCCATTAAAAATATTGCCCCCGTTGCTATAGTCACTTGTAGTTCCTGTTTTGGTGGCATTACATGCACCGCTGAAAGTACAGCCATGGAATAACAAAGCGGGACTTGACGCCGTGACATCGCCGCCGATGCTGGACAAGGGGCCGAATTGCAGGGTCGTAGCCGTGCTCGCAAGGGTCAGGTTGATGGGCGCGTTGCCCAGCTGCGTGAATTGTTTGAGAATGAGATAACCGGCGTTCAGACCAATAGAGCCAGCCGCGATGGTTTTGCCGGCGGCAAGGGTTGCGGTAGCCGTGGAATTGCCGCCGCAGAACTCTATACCCGATGCGCTGCCGCTTGTATTGACATAAATGTTGCCGTTGAACTGGTTACCGGTAGAACCCCATGCGGGTAAGATCCTTTCGGTTCCGCTATTTGTAAACGTGACATCATTATTCCAGGTATCAGGATTCGTATTGCCGAGTATGATAAAGTTAGTACCCGTGCTGGTGATCGTGGATATGCCGTTGAATACGTTACCGCCATAGCTCCAGTCGCCGGTAGATCCCGTTTTGGTTAAATTGGAAGCGCCGTTGAAGGTACATCCGTTAAGCTGGAGGGTGGGACTGGAAGTCGTGACGTCACCGCTGAAGCTGGAGGAAGGTCCAAAGACCATCGCGCCGGTTCCGGTGAGCGTCAGGCTCTGAGGCGTAGAGCCGTTCTGCGTAAACTGTCTCAGGAGCAGCGTACCCGAAGAGAAGCCGGAAGAGCCGACTGTAATCGTCTGGTTGGCTGCAAGGGTTGTGGTTGCAGTGGTGCCATTGTTATCGAATTGAACGCCGCTCCCCGAGGGTGAATTGACGACGATACTGCCGTTGAAGGTTGTGCCTGTTCCATAAGCGCTCACGTAGATGAATCCTGAACCCGTAGGGTTATTGTTAAAGGTGGTCAGACCGTTAAAGGTATTACCGGTACTGTTGTGCGCGACATAGATATTGCTGGCGCCGTTGTTGTTGAAGGTGGCTGCCGCATTGAACTGATCCGGACTGCCATTGCCAAGAAGAAGATAGCCGTTGCCGGTATTGGTCAGGTTAACGATGCCGTCGAAGATATCCCCTCCGGTACCCGCGTCATTGGTGGCGCCGAACTTGGTCGAGGTTACTGTACCATTGAAGGTCGCGCCATTAAAATACAAACCGGGGCTGGAAGTCGTGACATTTCCGCCAAAGCTGGACGATGGGCCGAAGACCAGATTGGTGGCGGTACTTGCGAGAGTCAGGTTGACCGGCGTATTTCCCTGCTGTGTAAATTGTCTTAGCGTCAGATATCCCGAATTGAGACCGACGGAGCCGGCCATTATCGTAAAGCCTGCGGCCTGGATAGCGGTTGCTGTACTGCTTCCGCAGAACTGTATACCCGTGGCGCTGCCGGATGTGTTTACGTAGATATTTCCGTTGAACTGGTTGCCGACCGAGTTCCATGCCGGCAGGATACGCTCGGAGCCGTTGGTGGTAAAGGTGACATCCGCATTCCACGTATCGGGATTGCTATTGCCTAATACCCAGAAATTACTGCCGCTGTTGGTAAGATAAGAGGGTTTGTTAAATGTATTGCCGCCCAGGTTGTAGTCGCCGGTGGTTCCGGTCTTCGTAATGGTGGTGACGCCGTTGAAAGTGCCTCCATTTAAAAAGATGGCGGGGGTAGTGACCGTGATGTCTCCGCCAAAGGTACAGCCAGTGCCGATCGTAAGCGAAGCCGAACCGGTAAAGGTAAGATTGATGGGAGCGTTACCCAGTTGGGTGAAACCGTTGAGGTTCAAAAAGCCGGTTGCAAAACCTGCGCTGCCGATCAGGATCGTTTTTCCTGCGGCCAGGGTAGGAGTTCCCGTATTGCTGGTATTACCCAGATAGATACCGCTGGT
The DNA here is from genome assembly GCA_015654595.1 of Chitinophagales bacterium. Taxonomy (GTDB): domain Bacteria; phylum Bacteroidota; class Bacteroidia; order Chitinophagales; family Chitinophagaceae; genus Puia. The sequence goes on from JAATGQ010000257.1 coordinate 12,768, forward strand.
CCCGGTGCTGTTCAACGTGATATTGTCGTTGAATTGATCATTGCTACTATAACCTAACAGGAAGTAGCCAGTGCTGCTTTGCTGATTTATGGTACAGGTTGAGTTGAAGATGTTCTGACGCTGGTTATTCCCGTTGTTGGTACCGCCCGTCTTTGTAAAGACCGCTGCGCTGTTGTACGTGGCGCCCTGTGGCCAGATATCAGGCGCCGTAAGTGTAACGGGGCCGCCAAAATTACTTTTGGGTCCCAGATAGAGAGAGGCGGTGCCGGTTGCGTTGAGCGTAATGGGTGTCGAGCCCAGCTGGGTGAACTGTTTCAGATACAGGTAGCCGGCGGTCAGACCGGTTGTGCCTGCATAGATCGTTTTTCCGGCAGCAAGGATTGCCGTACTATTGGTATCAGCGCCGTTGAACTGGATACCCGAGGCGCTGCCGGCAGTGTTGACATATATATTCCCGTTGAACTGGTTGCCGACGGAGCTCCAGGCCGGCAGCAGCCGTTCGGAACCATTGTCGGTGAACGTAACGTCATTGTTCCAGATATCAGGATTGCCGTTGCCCATGACCAGGTAGCTGGAGCCGCTGTTGGTGATCGAGCATACGCCGTTGAAGACGTTGTTTCCCGAACCCCAGTCGCCGGTCGGTCCCGTTTTGGTAAAGTTGGTCGCGCCATTGAAGATGGCGCCGTTGAAAGAGAGAGAAGGTACCGAAGCTGTGATGTCTCCGTCGAAAGAAGAAGAAGGCCCAAAGCTAAGGTAGCCCGTCCCTGTAAGGGAAAGATTTTGAGCGGTGGCGCTGATTTGTGTTAACTGGCGCAGCAGCAGGGTACCGGAGGAGAAGCCAGCGGAGCCGATGCTGATGGATTTGCATGAGGCTAAAGAGGCAGAGGCGGTATTGTTACAGAATTGAACGCCTTGTCCGAACGTCGAGGTGACGGTAATGTTATCGGCAAAGATAGTACCGGTTGAGTTGGAACTGACGTAGATCAGTGCTGAACCCGTTGCGGCGGCGTTGGGGCTGTTGTTGAAGATCACCGGTGCGGCAAAAGTATTATTTGCGCTGCTGTGGGCGATGGACATATAAGACGTCCCCGTGTTGTTGAAGGTGGCAGCCGCATTATACTGGTCTCGCATGCCATTGCCGAGGGCCAGCAATCCGGAGCCATTGTTGGTAACCGTCAGCGCGCCGTTAAAGGTATTATTACCCGAAGAGTAATCGTTGGTCGCGCCGGTCTTTGTCAGCACCGTTGTTTTTTGGTAGGTCGTGTTTCTCGTCGTCAGCGTGCCCGCCGTGATGTTGACGTTACAATTAAAGGTGAGGGCCGATCCGCCGATGCTGGAGGTACTGGCGCCTGTAACCACAAGCGAGCCGTTCTGGACCGTTCCATTGGAGAAGCTGGCTGTCGTGCCATTGGCAGTAAGCGTGTTGCCTCCCAGGTCAAGGGTACCGCTGGTAAAGGTCAGGTTGTTAATGCTTGTGTTGAGGTTGACGACACAGACGTTGCCGCCTGTTACAATGGTTACATTGTCTGAAGCTCCGGGGACACCGTTGGGCGTCCAGTTGGCGCCCGTATACCATGCGGTAGAAACGGAGCCGTTCCAGGTGTAATTTGTTTGTGCTTTTACCGTGCTAAATAAAAGCATAAATGCGACGACAAAGGGTAGAGGTCGTTCCATAGGTGGAATTTATATATTGGACTTCCTATATGCCATTATTAGTCCAAATAACTACTTCTGTGATTGTCAGTATTTTATAATAACGGATTATAAAAAAAGCTTCCCACAGTGGGAAGAATATCTAAAAATGAGCCTGTTATCTGTGCCCAAAATCCCTTTATCTTTAGGGGCATGAAACAAAAATGGAGTCTTTTTATACTGGCTGTCCTCTTTCTGTCTAAAGTTGATGCACAAGTGATTTTCAACAAAGTAGATACTACGATGAAGATTGGAAAGGCAGGCTATAAGGTTAGTTGCCGGAACAGGAGTATCAAGGAAAATCAGTTGCAGATCCGCCCGATCGGCTTTGATGCGGATGTAAAAGAAATGAACTTTCCGATCGCGGGAAGGCTGGCGAGTACGATGGTGGACGATCTCAACGGCGATGGATGGCCGGATCTGATGTTGTTTATTTATACTGATTCCAGCGCACAGCATGGGATGGCGTTTGCGCTTGTATCTGAGGGGAATAAGTCCGTCAGCCCGGTTCGTCTGGGGGATGCTGCCATGGATGGGAAGATCAACAAAGGGTATAAGGGCGGGGACGAGTATTCGATGATGGAAGGGACACTGCTGTTGAAGTTTCCCATCTATAAGGATGGAGATGCAGCAGATAAGCCTACCGGCGGCCACCGGGTGGTGATGTATAAGCTTGCTAGGAGCGGTGAGGCCGGATACAAGTTTGATATCATAAGAACGTATGAAACACAATAAGGCGGCCTTTTAGCCGCCCTATTGTATCTGGTAGATAAAATTATCTTTTAGCCAAGTGTCAGCCCCATATTGGCCAGTGCGGTCCTGGTGGCGTCGACATTCTTGTAGTTGTGGGTGATCCCGCGGAGGCCGAGTCCTTCGGCTACCTGTACAAACATCGGGCGATCGTCGATATAGACTACTTCTTCTTTTGGAACCTGGGCAACGTCCAGCGCCAGCTTCCAGATCTCGGCATCCGGTTTGCGAAAGTGTACAAAGCAGGAGGAGATAAAGAAATCTACGAATTCGTTGAGCTTTAATTTCTGGATCCGGCGTTCATTGAGTTCGCGTCCTTCGTTGTTGACGACGGCGATCTTCAACTTATACTTAGCTTTTAGTCCGCGTATAAGCTCGATCATATCGGGATATGCGACAGACTGGTCATACATGAAGTTTTTGAAATCGTCGACGCTAAAGGAGCGGTCCTGGTAGAAAACGGACCTTTTCAGGTATTCGTCCAGGTCGAGTTTGCCTTGCTCATAGGTGTCGAAAGTCATGCGATGACGGTCATTGAGTTCGTCGAGGTCAAGGTTGAATTTTTTTGCCGCTGCTTCACGCGATTTTCTGTCCCATCCATTGGTGGCCATTACTCCGCCGACGTCTAAAAAGAGGGCCGTTACGTTTGCAGATGTCGTATTTACTGCCATATCTGTTGTTTATGTTTAATGTTTGCAATGTAAAGAGAATCAGTCTTACCCGGCATTTGGATAGTGGTCAATACATTGAATTCGGTGAAATATACATAATTTGCTGGGTATATGAAGTTTAAGCGGATTGGTTTATTCGTTATTTTATTGTGTGTTCAGTTGAGCACAGCCCTGGCCGGGCCGGTTATCGGCAACGTCCGTTGTAAAAAGGACCCTTCGCAGAGTTATGCATTATACATCCCTGAAAGAGGTAACAACGCGGCGCTGCCAATTGTTTACTTTTTTGACCCGCATGGGGCGGGGGCGCTTCCATTGAACAAGTACAAAGTTCTGGCGGACCGGTATGGTTTTATCCTCGTGGGCAGTAACAATTCCAGGAATGGCAATAACTGGAAAACGTCGGAAAAGATCTGGAAGAGTTTGTGGGAAGATACCAGGGACCGTCTGAAGATCGATGTGAATCGTGTATATACCTGCGGTTTTTCGGGGGGCGCCAAAGTAGCGAGTTTTATCGCTATAGAGACGCCGGGTATCAAGGGGATCATTGTGGGTGGATCGGGTTTGCCGGATGGTGTTTCGGGTACCGATTTTTCATTTGGTGTCACGATCCTGGCCGGGCTGGGAGATATGAATATGACCGACCTGGTCAATTTGAATCAGGTCCTGGACAAGACCAGGACCCGGCACCGACTGGTCCTCTTTGACGGAAAGCACGAGTGGGCGCCGGAAAAGATTATGAATACCGCCTTTGTCGCGCTTCAGCTGGATGCGATGCAGGCCGGATTGATTGGCCGTAATGCCGCGTTTATCGACAAATATGCAGCGGACAGCAAGCTGCGTGTGGCGGCTTATAAGCAGTCGAATGCGCTGGTCAGGGCGATGCGGGATTGTCAGTTATCGATCCGTATGCTGGATGGCGTATCGGAAGAGGTAAAGTGGTTTGTTGATCAGCAGAAGGCTTTGTCTGCGGATGCCGCTTACAAGACCCAACAAGAGGCGGACGCTGCGCTGCTGACGAGAGAGCAGAATATAAAGACGGAGTACATGCAGGAGTTTCAGCGGGGTGAGATGCCCTATTGGATAAAGACGATCAATGATCTTAAGATAAAAGCGAATACTTCAGGGGCTACGGCGGAAGGCGGAATGTATCAGCGGCTGCTGGCTTATCTGTCTCTTGCATTTTATACCATCAGCAATCATCTTATAGAGGAGTACAATAGCGAGGCGGGACACTTTGTAGAGTTGTACAAGCTGGCTGATCCCACCAATCCGGAGGCCTGGTACTTCTCGGCAATCCTCAATGCGCGCGGCGGGCAAAAGCAGATTGCAGAACATGATCTTTCTGTTGCTATCGAATATGGTTTTACGGACAAGGCCCGCATGGAGCATGAGTCCGAATTCCAAAAAGTATTTTCCCGTGCGGATCTGAATCGCCTTGAAGCAAAAATTCATTGATATGTTACACAGACGACTGCTTGCCGGCTTTCTTTTATGGGCCGCTATTCCTTTTACTTTACATGCACAGACTTTGGCTGGAAGGCCGCCGATGGGCTGGAACAGCTACAATTGTTTTGGCTCCGCCGTCCATGAGGACGAAGTAAAAGCCAATACGGATTATATGGCCGATCGGTTAAAGCAACACGGATGGGAGTATGTCGTCGTTGATTTTTTGTGGGCTTACGATAATCCTCCGGGTAGTCTGATCGGCAATCCCTTTCAGCAGCGATTATATGATGGTTCTTATATTCCATGGCTGTCGATGGACCAGTGGGGGCGGCTTGTACCGGATCCCAATAAATTCCCGTCTGCATTTGCCGGGAAGGGATTCAAGCCATTGGCGGACTATGTCCACTCCAGGGGATTGAAATTCGGGATCCATGTGATGCGGGGTATCCCAAGACAGGCTGTTTGGGCCAGGACGCCGGTGATGGGGGCTGATGGGATAACGGCGGATCAGATCGCTGACACCAGTTCTACCTGTGAATGGCTGAATCACATGTATGGTTTGGATATGCGTAAGGCTGGGGCTCAGGCTTATCTGAATTCGCTGCTTCGGCTTTACGCGGACTGGGGCGTCGATTTTATAAAGGTGGATGATATTTCAAGACCTTATCACAAGGCGGAGGTCGAAGGATATCAAAAGGCGATAGGCAGCTGCGGTAGGCCGATCGTGTTGAGCATTTCTCCGGGGGAGACTCCGTTGGCGGAGGCTGCACATGTGGAGCAATATGCAAATATGTGGCGGATGGCGGATGATTTCTGGGATGAGTGGAAGGCTATGCTGCGGATGTTTGATTATGCAAAGAGCTGGGAAGGCAGGGGTGGTCCCGGACATTGGCCGGATTGTGACATGATCCAGATCGGGAAGATCTCAAAGAGGGGACCTGTCGGTCCCCAGCGGTATAGCAGGTTCACCGAAGCGGAGTCGGTTACGCATATGACATTCTGGAGCTTGTTCCGGTCTCCATTGATGTTGGGTGGCAATCTGCCGGAGAACAGGGACTGGGAAGAGCGTTTGTTTACGAATGACGAAGTGCTGGAAGCCAATCAGCAGGGGACGGATCCGCGCCAGGCGTACAAACAGGATGGGAAAATGGTTTGGTTTTCTCATGGGGCAAACGGCAACGTATTTTATGTAGGCCTTTTTAATATAGGTGACAGCGCGAAGAAGGTGACGATTGATTGGGCGACGCTGGGCATCCGGAGAAAGGCAGCTGTGCGCGACTGCTGGAAGAAAGCAGACGCGGGTGTATTCAGCCGGTCCTACGGGCAGGTGATCCCCGCACATGGGGCGGCGCTGGTAAAGGTGACGGTCTTGTAGTGGAAGGGATGCTGCAGAGCGTGCGGTCCGCAGCATATCGATTATAGCGGGCGGATCTTTATATTTCTCCATTCGCTGGAGCCGGGGTGTTGCTGGAGCGCAATCTTACCTTTGGCAACCTTTGCAAAATCGCTGAAAGCCTTCTTGCTGAACTTGCTACCCGCGACCATCTGATTCCACTGGTCGCTGCCGATCTGGCCGTCGAAGGTCTGGACGCCGTTCAGCCAGAAGGTCAGATGGCCTTTGTTCTGGACAATACGGACCTGGTTCCATTCCCCGACGGGATGCGGTTTGGAGACGCTGGAATCACCGGCAAGGTCATAGAGGCAGCCGGCGAGATGGTTTTGCTTTTTGTTGTCGTCGGCATCTTTATTATCGAGCACCTGCATTTCGGGGCCTGTCAGATAGGTCGCGCCGTATTTGGGATCTTCCTGGATATCGAAGATGATACCGCTGTTACCGCCTTTTGAAATTTTCCATTCGAGCCGCAGCTCAAAATTTTCGTAGCTGTCGTTTGTTACGAGGTCTCCGCCGCCTGCAGCAGGCTGTGTTGGATCGAATACGATCGCGCCGTCTTTTACCTGCCATTTGGAGCCGACCGTATCACGGAGATAGGTATGCCATCCTGTTGTTGTCTTTCCATCGAATAACAGCTTCCAGCCTTCACTTCTTTCTTTCTTAGTAAGCGTATTGGGTTTTTGAGCAAGAGCGGCGGATCCGATAAGGGCGAGCAAGGAATAGACGACTACTTTTTTCATGGCGAAAACTTTTGGAGGGTCTAAGGTAAGAAATTATTAATGGCAGTTGTCAGGAGTCTTTTGCTAACTTGCGCACATGCTTCAAAAAAATGCCTTTTTAACAATTCTGCTATTGGCTATAGCTGCTAAAACTTTTTCACAGCAACCTGTATTGGGAGGACAAACTGGGCCTTTGGCGCAGCGGCTGAAGAAGAGTAAGATCTGGGTGGTGGCGCATCGCGGGGACTGGCGTAACGAACCCGAGAATTCCGTTCGCGGGTTTCTTTCTGCTGCGGCGATGGGGGTGGATATGGTCGAACTGGATCTGAAGAAAACAAAGGACGGCGAGATCGTCGTCATGCACGATGATGCGATCGATCGTACGACCAATGGAAAGGGCAGGGTTTCGGATTATACGCTGCAGGAATTGAAGACTTTTGGATTGCGCAATGGGCTGGGGCGGGTGACGACTAATCGTATACCCACGCTGCGGGAGGTGATGATCGCGTTGAAAGGGAAAGTGCTGGTGAATCTCGATAAAAGCTTTCCATACTATCACGAAGCGCTGGCTATCCTGAAAGAGACGGGCACGCTGGAGCAGGCCCTGTTCAAGTCCGAAGCCGGATATGGAGTGTTAAACCAGCAGTATCCCTTGTTAAAGGATAGCATTGTTTATATGGCGGTCGTTGACCTGGACAAGGCGGGTGCAAAAGATACCATTGACGGTTATCTGCAAAAGATGAAGGTCTTTGCTTTTGAGCTAAACTTCAAAACAGACAGCTCCCGTGTACTGACCGACAATACATTTATCCGGCAGACCGGCGCCCGGGTCTGGATGAATTCGTTGTGGGCCTCATTGAATGGAGGGCATGAAGACGATAAAGCCGTGGAAGAGGGCGATATCGCCGATAGCTGGGGCTGGTTGATCGACCACGGCGCCACCGTGCTCCAGACGGACAGACCCGTTGCGCTCCTTAGTTATCTGCGGTCTAAGAAGCTGCACGAGTAGACGGGGCCGGATTCTGATCGGCAAGGATAACCAGCATCGCCATATAGCCTGCGTGGATCAGCAATGGTGTGAGCCCGTCGAAGTTTTCGATCGTCGTATTTCCAAAAATAAAGATAGCCATCAGCGTCAGCATGGCGTAAAGGGCGGGGCGTGTGAAGAGGCCAAGGAGCAGCAGCAGACCCGTGATGAATTCCACAAATGGGACAAGATAATTAAAGCCCAGGATCAGTTCGTGAGGAATCCAGGAGGCGCTCATTTTTGCGGCCAGTCCATTGGCAAAAACCGATAATTTTGGGAGACGCACCAGACCGTGCCCGAGCATGGAAAGCGCGATAGGCAGGCGAAGAAAGAAATAGCTGTAGGTAGAAAGTTTCATGGGATCAAGTTACGGATTTTGGAGGATCCGTCCATCGGAGTCAGGCTACTTTGCTGCCCACAGAGGCCTTGCTCTCAACACTTTTTTATGAATGGGGCAATCAGCAGTATGAGCGCCGGGCAGCATCCCGATGCTCATCAGGAATTCGTTTACGATCTCGCCGCCGGTGAATCGGAAGGTCTTCTTAAACAGTTTGATCCATTCCGCCTTCGAGCTGGGGTGATGCGACGCGAGCCATTTTTCAAAGGATCCATATTCCTTTTGAAGGGTAAGGATCGTTTTGGCGTTCTCGATGGCGGCGTTGATCTTGAGTTTATTGCGGATGATGCCGGCGTCGGCCAGCAGTCTTTCCCTGTCCTTTTCGGTATAAGCGGCTACCTTTTTGATATTAAAGTTGTCGTACGCCTTTCTGAACGTTTCCTGCTTTTTTAGAATGGTTTCCCAGCTTAGCCCTGCCTGGTTGATCTCCAATATGAGACGGCAGAAGAGTTCGTTGTCGTCATGGATGGGAAAACCGTATTGGAGGTCGTGATAGGCTTTGTGAAGCGCCTGTTTTTCTTCAGACATGAGTGGAATGACGCTGCAATATGACATGAAACATGAATTGAATTTGGAGACATGGGGTTCGGGAGTGAAGTTACAACTTTGTTATCTTTGTCGGTATTATGCAGTCAATATTGTGGTATCCTTATACGCAGATGAAATTGGTTGGGCATCTTCCAAAGATGGTAGCAGGGGATGGGGTAATGATGCATCTGGAAGATGGCCGCTCGCTGATCGATGGTATCTCTTCCTGGTGGTCCGTTATACATGGTTATAATCATCCTGCTTTAAATGCAGCCCTGACGGAGCAGGCGGGTAAATTTTCGCATGTGATGCTGGGAGGCATGACGCATGGACCGGCTCTTGATCTGGCGGCGGCTTTGGTCCGGATTACGCCGGAGGGACTGAATCATGTGTTTTTTTCGGACAGCGGATCGGTGGGCGTCGAGGTAGCCCTGAAGATGGCGATCCAGTACTGGAAGAATAAGGGTGTTTCGGGAAAGAACCGGATGGTATCCTTGAAGAATGGCTATCATGGCGACACCTTCAAAGCGATGGAGGTCAGTGATGATTCCGATTTCACCCGCTCTTTTTCCGATGTCCTGCATCGCGGTTTTTTCCTGCAGATACCGGAGGGTGGTTTTGACGCTTCTGCAGAAATAGTGCAGCCGGCAATTGATCGTCTGCAGGAACTGCTGGCGGAACATCACCAGCAGATCGCGGCTTTTATCGTCGAACCGATCGTACAGTGTGCCGGCGGGTTCCGGATCTATTCGCCTTTGTATCTGCAGGCGGCGCGGTCGCTTTGTTCGAAATATAACGTTCTGCTTGTTTTTGATGAGGTCGCGACGGGGTTTGGGAGGACAGGCAGATTGTTTGCCGCGGAACACGCGGCTGTCGTACCGGACATCATGATCCTTGGAAAAGCGTTGACAGCCGGGTATATGGGACATGCGGCGACGCTTGCCACGACGGAGGTGTACAATAGTTTTCTGGGAGACGGGTATGAGAAGGCCCTGATGCATGGGCCGACGTTTATGGGGAATGCGCTGGCTTGCCAGATCGCCTTGCGAAGTATCCGGCTGATAGAAGAGGATCATTACCTGGAGAAAGTGCAGCGGATCAACGAGGTGATCCGGGACCAATTTGCTGAAATCCGGGGAGAATGGGTAGTCGAAAAGCGTGTGATAGGAGCGATCGGGGCGATAGAACTGGCCGATGCTTCGTTGCTGAATGGCTTCAAGGTCAGCGCGATGGAAGCGGGAGTCTGGCTGCGCCCGATTGGGAACGTTTTGTATCTAATGCCTCCCTATATCATCGATGAACGCCAGCTTCTGGCGATACTTTCGGTCATGAAAAAATGGATAATGGGAAGATGATGGTTAATGCCTTGCTCTTGACGTAGTAGGATTAAAAAGACATGCTTCGGATGAAGAACTGCTGGACGAAATTATTGTCGGCTGGCACACTGAAAATGGAGCAGAAAGAGCAAAGGTTAGGCGTAACCAAGGGTATTAATCTGTTGAGTCTGCTGCTTATTTTTCTCAATGTTGTCGCCGCGTTGGCGTTTGCCCCGATAACCGGGGGCGTTTGGGTCTGCCGGGTTGGGCTGGGGGAAGCGCTTGCATTATCGATCGTTATATTGCTGAATTACCTTGACTATCATCAATTAGCTAAGTCCTTTTTTTATATTGTCCTCAATGCGGGGATGTTTTTTTTCAGTGCGGTACTCGGACCCGCGGGTGAAGCGCAGCTGATGGTTGTGTTTATTATAGGCGTTATCTTTTTTGCGTTCGGGCACCCGGTCATAAGAGTTTTATGTGTCTTGGGTACTTTGACCGCATCGGGTATCGTGGAATGGAACTTTAAAGTTCATTTTATACAACCAATCCTACTGGATATGGGTATCTCAGATCTCATGCGGTGGTCTGCTTATCCTGTTATTGTGGCATTGGTAGCGGTATTATTCTGTTTGTTTTCCTGGAATCACAACCGGATCCTTACCGATCAGCAGGTTTACTCCTCCTTTATCCAGGAATCGCTGGAACAACAACTCAATAACAATGTCAGGAAAAACAGTTTTATCCGGACTGCTTATCACGAGATAAGGAGCCAGTTCAAGGGAATAAAGATGATGATCATGGTCATGGACAGGATGAAGGAAGTGAAAGCGATTCCGGAGATGGCGAGGGTGTTAAGGGATGCCAATGCGGCAAGCGATAATGTCGAGGGCGTGATGAACAATATATTGGAATGGTCCAGATATGAAGCTGGCGTTGCGGAGAAGGTTTGTTACGAGCCGGTAGATGCGTCAGTTTTTTTTGAAACGTTGGCCGGGATCGCCCGTTATGATGCCAATGAAAAAGACGTAAAGATCTATTATGACGCTATTGGAGACTTCGGCGATTATGTGCTGGTGGACAAAGTCAAGATTACCCAGATCGTCACCAATCTGCTTAGTAATGCGATCAAATTTTCAAAACCCGGCGGATCCATTTTTCTTTTACTGGAAAGATTCCCTCATTGCTGGAAGATAGTGGTGAAAGACGAGGGAAAGGGGATAGCGCCGGACAGGCTCCAGAAGATCTTCAACCCTTTTGAGACGGAGGTCTGTAAAGAAAATGTGGAGGGGATGGGGTTGGGGCTTACGGTTTGTGAGCGGCTGGTGACGTTGTTGCACGGATCGATCGAGGTTGCCAGTCAGTTGGGGGTTGGCAGCAGGTTTACGGTTATCCTACCGGTTAGTTTTAGTTATGCAGAGGAATATTCTTATAGCTGACGATCACACGATCATCAGGAGTGGTCTGATGATGATGGTACGGACTACATTGGGTTATCCCAATGCAAAGGCGGTTGCTTCCTGTGCGCAGATCATGGAAGAGCTGAGCGGGACCAGGTATACGCATTGTATCCTGGATATCACGTTGCCGGATGGATTAGTTTTATCCTTGCTGCCGGTCATCCGCCGCCTGTATCCTGGGATCAGGGTGGCGATATTTTCGATGCAGCCGCAAGAGATCTACCAACAGGCTGTCCGGCATCATGGGGTCGAATATTATATCTCCAAAAGCGCCAGTGACGAGGAATCCTTGTCTTTGCTATCGAAATTTTTAAACAACGAAACTTTAAAGTGCGCGGCTACAAGCGAGCCGCCAAAGAGTCCTTTTTCCCGGCTGTCTGGAAGAGAGCTGCAGGTACTCCACTATACATTACAAGGCTTGCGGCCAGCGGATATTTGCAATGTGATGAATAAGTGCAAGCAGACGATTGCCACCTACCGGTCACGTATCTATGAAAAGACCGGAGCGACGAATGACAGGCAGTTGGTAGAGATGGCGATGGCGCACGGTTTTAGTTGAAATGACGTCCAAAAAAATGAAATTGTAGGACAAATACTACACCAGGATATCAGACGAATAAGTATTTTGCACATAGGATAAGGTTTAATGGTTATTGGTATTTGATTAGTACATCCCCGCATTGTTCTCATTGCGGGGATCTTTTTTTTACAGGCTATTGATTGATAACATAGTCATATATACGAAAAGAGAAGCCCCCTGCAGGGGGCTTCTGCATTGGACGGATCATAATTTACTGGACGACATTCAGTTCGCCGATGCCGGTCCGGCTTCCGCTGACCCATGTCAGGATATCGAAGCGGAAGTATTGCATAGTTACAGGAGCCAGGAAATTGATCCCTTTGAAGTCGGGAGCCGCGGCGCTTGTGCCGGAGGCAGGGGCCGTTCCTTTCCAGACACCCTGTACTGTCCAGCTGATGCTGTCGGTACTGGTCGACACGCGGATCGAGGTGGGATTGTCGCCGGTGCTGACATAGTCAGGAGTTAGTTGGAAGCCCTTTATGGTTTGCTGGCTTTTCATATTGACGATAACGTATTTGGCAGCGGTACTGCTGTTGCTCGACCGCCAGGCGGTGCTGTTGCTGCCATCTGTCATCGAAGTCGCTGGACTGCCGTTGGTAGTGTTGCTCACGGTCACGTTCCAGCCTGTCCTTGTCATCAGTGTCCCCGACAGCGGCGTCTGAACGGTGTCTACATTTGTAAATACATGGGGAATGTAAACATAGGCGGTTGCCCTGTTTGTGCTGATGGACACCCCTTTGTCCTTTCCGTTGATCTTTTCGATGGAAAGAGGAAGCACATAGCCATTGGTATCGGTCAGTAACATCGGGTCGGTGAGGGTGATGGTGATAGGATCTGATGCCATTGAGCCGGCGGCGATGGAGTGCTGGTTGGCGTCGATCTTATAGGTGTCGGATGGAAGCAGCCTGCATTTTTTGCCGGCGGACTGGTTAAAGGCCGCGACGGATGAAGAGTCGGGATAGATAAACACGTCTGTGGCGGCGGCCATCTGGCGGGTGGCATAGGCGCGTGCCTGGAAACTGGTATTGCCCCAGACGGATACAGGGGTAAGGGTCAGTGCTGCGTTGATCGCGTTGTGAGCGTCTCCGAAGTCCCCCTGCATATAGACGAGAAGATCTTTTGAGTCAAGGCCATTGCTCTTATGACAGGACGCGAAGGAAATGAAGAGGCCGGACAGCAGCAGGATATAGATGCTGGCGGGCCGTATATACTTGTGCATAGATTAGAGTTTTGTGAGTGAACTATTGTGCGCATTTATTGACACTGTCCGAGTTCCAGACCACGGTTGCTTTTCGCCAGATGATATTACGACCGTTGCCTGTCAGGTCATAGAACTCCTGGCCGGAGCCTTCATTCAGCTTCCAGTAGGAGACCAGTCCCGGCGAGGTGGGATCGGCGCCGCATAGATTTTGTGAGATCTCCGTTTGGGACAGGGGCCGGTTCCAAAACCGGATCTCCGCTGTACGGCCCAGGAAACGCTGCGCGCTTTGGTAGCCGGCGTAGGACATCCCCAGTTCCAAAGCTCCCCAGGTATAGCTTTGTCCGGAAGCGGCGAAACTGTTGTCGAGTGTTCCGTTGATATAAAGTTTATAGGTGCTGCCGTCGCAAACACAGGAGATGGAATACCACGTATTGAGGGCAAAACGGGTGTTGGAAAACATCCCGCCGGCAGAGTTGATCCATTGCAGCTGGTTGGTATCGCTGCCTGCTTCGCCAAAACGGAGGAGATTGAAGGTGCTTTGGTCTTCAGGGCCCCAGTTGCAGAGGCGGCTGATGGGCGGGTTGCCCGTATGCCAGGAGTTGATAAAGCACTTGACCTCGAAGGTGAATTGCGTGATATTAGTGATCGGCGCCGCAAAGGTATCGACGTCGTAGAAATTATAGTTGGACAGGTCGATCGAGTTGAACTTTGTCACGCGGGCAATCTTCAGGAATACCGTGCGCGAAGTCGGCAGTACCGCAAGCGGACCGGTGACGCCTTTGATCGTGATCGGGATCAGGTAGTTGCGGCCGTCTTTGAGGCTGTCGGTGGATACCACGGTAATCGTTATCGGGTCTGATACGTTGGCGCCCGTTTTTATTGTACGCGTTGTGCCGGATACCGTATAGGTGTTGGCAGGCGCTGCAAAGTAATTGCCGCTGACCTGTTGGTTGTATTGTGATACAAGGGTGGTGTCTACTGCGAAGTTTACGGTGATATCCTGGTTGGCCAGTCCTGTGGAGCTGGCGGTGACATTGATGGCGGCGGGGGCATTCTCGACGGTAAACTTTATCAGGTTATCGTTTTCGGTGCCGGTGATAAGGATGACGTCACTGGGTTGTTTGTATTTCTTGCAGGCCGGATCGATGACCGAAACAAGAAGGATCATTGCGGCAAGAAGAAATTTGAAATTATAGCTGGGAGTCATAATTGCAGTTTTTGTTTTGGTTACTGTACCGATGGGTTTACGATCTGTATGCTTCGGCGGACATAATTATAGGGTGGTGTATTGTCGTAGTCCCGGTCGAAATAATAACCGCCCCAACCGCCTTTTTGTCCCTGGGTGGGATTCCATCGGGCAAATCCTTCCAGCGAATACATCTGCGTTCCTTCGGCGGTAAGCGTGTTGCCGCTGGCTTCGGTAAAGGGAGCGCCGCCTGTCTGCCACCAGTCGCCCAGATTTTCCGTGACGATAAACTTCCGGGTTGGGCAGAAGCTGACAGCGTTGTACCGCGCCTGGAGGAAAGACGCCGAAGTGGTGGTTGTACCTTGTGTATAAGACTGATTGACGAGATAATTGATATAGGGTTCGACAGAAGAGGGGATCGCGTCGGTGTAATAATCGATGATCAGGTATTTGTCGGGGTGGGCTGACTTCGGTCCGATGGAATCGCCGAGGATCTGCACGAACTGCGCAAAATTGTTGCCGCTGAGCCAATCGCCATCCGGTTCATAGTCCAGATCCAGACCGTTGAGGTCGTTGTCGAATACCATGCCGAGCAGATAGTGGGCATAATCCTGCATACCCTGAACAGACAGGGCAAATCTGCCGTTGTATTTCTGGATGCGGCAGATCTCCGGAATCACGAACTTGATCCCTCTTACCGACATGGAGCTGCGCATTTCGTTATAGGCGATGGGGTTGTAGGTGGTCGTAGAGTCGTTGAGTTTCAGCGAGGGAATACCCGACCACAGGCTGCAGAAGTCGAGGCTGTCGGGCATGCCGGCGATGTGTTCGCCCCACGAAGCTGATTGCTTATAGCTGCCGACGACGCCTTCTGCGTTGCCATAGGCGGCGTACCAGCCATAGAAGATCTGGTGCGGAGAGTTTTTGTAAGCTCTCAGGTTCTCGTAATATTCCGCGCTTTTTTGCGTAGGTTTTTGAATGGACAGCGCCTGTGGGGTAGTTTGCTTTTTGCATTGAACCAGCCCTGCTGCTATTATCAGGAAGAAGAATGGATATAATAATTTTTTTGTCATAGTCTTGCTTTTATTTTTTGTCCCACCACAATTTTGTACCGCCGTTGTCTGCGCCGCCGAGTTCGGATACGCCTGTCGCTACGCCCTGCGGGTTGCTTTGATATTCCGATAAGGGAAAGGGAAGTCTGCGGATCTGCACGGAGGTGCTGATAAGACCGCCGCTGTTGTTAACGGCTACGGGGAAGATCTTTGGATAACCGGTGCGACGGAATTCAGTCCATGCTTCCTGACCATCCGGGTAGGTGGCGATCCATTTCTGCGTAATGATCCTTTCCAGCTGCGTTTCCATTGCGTCTGTCGCCTTCCAGTGTACCGTGACGGTGCTCAGGCCGGTGCTGATGCTATTGCCGTTGACGGAAGGATCTGTATAGGCTGCGGCTTTGTCGACAGAGTCTGCGATATAAGCGGCTGCTGAGCCGGCGCCCCATTGAGTAAAGGAGGTTTGGATGCCGGTCTCGTAGAGGCTTTGTGCTGTACCGCCCATGTTCCAGCCTCTCAGGGCCCCTTCTGCGCGCAGGAAATACATCTCCGCGGCGGACATCCAGCGGATCGGGGTTGTCGTGGCTACATTCAGCGTTGAGAACGGGTCGGTGTAAAGCGATTTGTTGGTGATGGTAATGCCGTTGCGGATGCCGTGGTATTTGCCATCTGTTACGGCTGGATTAAACATCAGCGGAAGCCGGGGGTCTTTATAGCCGGTAAGAAAGGATTCCATATTGGCGCCCATCCGGATGTCGTCGAAATTAAAGCAGATGATCTGAAGAGGGTTGTGAATGTTGACACCGTCGGCACTTTGCAGAAGCGCGTCATCGGCATCGGTGGTGAACACGCCATAGGAATTGCCGACTGCCGCTTCTGCGTATTTCTGTGCGCTGGCTGCGTCTGCATAGGCAAGACGCATCGCGAGCCGCAGTTTCAGCGAGTTGGCGAATTTGATCCATTTTGTATAGTCACCGCCATAGATCAGGTCGTAATTGGCAAGCGGCATGGAGCCAGGGTTGTCGGATACGTAGGCGCTGAGCGTGTTGATCGCCGAGTCCAGGTCGTTGAAGAACGAATGATAGATCGTGTCCTGCCGATCATAGCTGGTCGACAGGCCGCCGTTGCCGAACTGTTTGTAAGGCAGCGGGCCATACATATCGGTGGTCCTGGATATCGATTCGACCTTTATGATCTGGGCCAGCGCGTAGATATGCTGACGGGAGGCATCCCCCTGCAGCTGCTTTTTGATCGACAGCCATGCGGGCATCACGCTTAGAAAGGCCCGGTTGAAGGCCTGGCCATACCAGCTGGGTGTCATCGCATAGTTGGTGCTGTTAACTCCTCCGAACCAGTTGTTGCTTGCGCCCATATAACCCGAGTAGACGTCGCCGCAAAGGTTCTGGACCTCCTGGTACATCTCATCGCCAAAAGCCGGCTCCTGTGCGGTTGGAAAAATGTTTTGTTCCATTTGAGAAAAGAATACCCCGGTACCCAGGTTATCATATTGCATCATTTGCTGGGTGGCGTTGTTGGGATTGGTATTGTATTCTTTAAAATTCTTGGTACACCCAAAGCAGAGGATAAGCGCCAGGCCGGCTATCAGGTTTTTACCAGGTAAATTCGATTTATAGTGGTGCATTTTTCTAGTGCTTTTAAGAGTTAGAGTTGAACCTTTATGCTGAAGCCGAGGCTGCGCAGGCTGGGCTGCATAAAGTAGTCGATGCCTTGCCAGTAGGTATCGGTGCTGGCGGTCGTTTCCGGATCGAAGGGCGCCCTGTTGTAGAACATGAACAGATTCCTGCCGGTCAGAGACAGCGTCACACCCTGTATCTTATTGTGAAAGAATGCGGCGGGAATTTCATATCCCAGCGATGCTTCGCCCAGGCGGACATTGGTTGCGCTATATACATACATCGAGCCGATGCCTGCTACGCCTCCACCGACGACCTGGTAATAAGGTTCTGCCGGGATCAGGTAGCCGTTGACTTTGACGCCGCCGGCGTTGCGGGCGTCTGCGGAGGCTTTCGACACGCCAAAGCGATCCATGATCGCCTGGGTGACGGATACGCCTACACCGCCAATGCGTGCCGCTATCAGGAAACTGAGGTTGAAATGTTTGTAGGTAAAGCTGTTGCGGAAGCCCAGGTTGTAGCGAGGGCTGGCGTTTCCTGCTTTCACATACGTATTGTTGGGGTCGGCCAGGACGGTTTTTGATGTGGCGTCGACAAAGATATAACCGTGTTCGTCCGTCTCCAGCGTGTTGACGTAGATATCGCCGATGGAGCCGCCTTTGACCAGGGACATTTCGTAGCTGCCTGTTCCGCCGACGGCGAGGCTATCCATGCTAACCGTCGCACCTGTGGCGGCGTCGTGATAATTGGTCAGCAATTTGACGATCTTGTTGCGGTTGAGGGTGAAGGTAAAGGTGGAAGACCAGTCCAGCCCTTTTACGATGGGACCATTATAATTCAGCGAGGCTTCGATCCCCTTATTGGTCACCTGGCCGGCGTTGATATAGAAGCTGCTGTAGCCGGTGCTTGGCGCAAGGGATGGGTTGAAGAGCTGGTTGTAGGTGTTTTACTTATAGGCCGTGACGTCAAGGCTCAGGTGGTTCCGAAGGAACTTCAGGTTAAGACCGGCTTCTGTCGATTTTGTTCTTTCCGGCTGCAGACCTTCTGCCGGCATATAAGAGGTCGTCACCGGGAAACCACCCTGGATAGGATAGGTCTCGATGGTGATAAAGCGTTGAGGCGGGTTGCCTACTTCGCTGTAGGAGCCCCTGATCTTTGCGAAAGACAAAACATCCGAGTGTAGTTTCAGCAGGTCGCTGAGGATCGCCGAACCTCCGATAGAGGGGTAGAAGATCGAGCCTGCTGTTGTGTTAACAAGCGCCGAGGACCAGTCGTTTCTGCCGGTAAGATCAAGAAAGACCATATTGCGCCAGGACAGATTGACCGCGCCGAATACTGCCTGGGATTGATCATGATAGCCATCCTGGGTGACGGTTGCAAGGGTTTGATTGACATTGGTAAAACTGAAGAGGTTTGGAACGCTCAGCAGGTTGCCGCCATAGCTGTCCAGGTTGTATTTCGTGTCGAGATAGCTGCTTCCAATATTTGCGTTCAGCGTGATGGTGCGGGTCAGCGCCTTGTTGATATTTACCAGCACATCGGCATAGAGCTGCTTGGTGATGGCTGTCGAACGGTAATAGGCGCCGGCATCCGATGCGAAGAGTCCCGCGGTCGATGCGTAATACTTCTTCTCGCCGATGGTGGTATTGTCGTCCAGTTTTACCCGGCCGGTGACATTGATCCAGCTGTTGACATTGTATTTGGCAGCGGCGTTGATGACATAACGGTCTTTGTGGTTGATCAGAAAATCCCGGTTTATTATCCAGTAAGGGTTCTGCATTTCGAATCCTTCGTCGCCATAGGGCCAGTACTGCGTTTTGAAGTTGCGGGTGGCGTTATAGCGTTCGTAGATCTTGTATTTCCCGATATCGTCTCCTCTTGGAAAGAGATAGATAGGGACCAAGGGGTTGAAATACTGGCCCTGAGAAAGCATATTCTGTTCCGTGACGTTGATATAAGAGGCGCCCAGGTCGAGGTTAAGTTTCCCGTCGAGGGTGGAAGAGGTGTTACGGACAGAAAAATTATTTCTGCTAAGCGTATTGTTCGGGATAATACCGGCTGCGTCTACTCTTGCGGCGGAGAGATAGGTTTGGTTCTTGTCCGTACCGGTGGAGACGTTGATGGCTTCGGTCGCATTGTAGCCGGTGTTAAAGAAATCTCTTGGGTTATAAGAGCTGGGCGTTTTCAGTTTGTCGCCCCAGCTGGCGAAGTCGCTCTGATCGCTGCCGTAGGTATTTTGAAACTGGGGCAGTACGAAGGGGCTGAAGAAATTGGTGTTATTGGTAACGTTGATGGCCGTTTTGCCTGCCAGGCCTTTTTTCGTGGTTACGATGACGACACCGTTGGCGGCCTGGTTGCCATAGAGCGCTGCGGCGGCCGGGCCTGTCAGCACCGAGATGGAGGCGATGTCGTCGGGGTTGATATTGGAGATCCCGTCGCCGGTTGCGCCCGCGCCAGAGAAGATATCCCCTGCCTGGCTGCTGGTCAGGTTGGGCAGCGGGATACCATCTACTACATAGAGTGCGTTGTTGTTGCCGGTGAGCGATTTGGCGCCGCGCATGACCACGCGGACCGACCCGCCGATCCCGGCAGAGGCGTTGTTGATCGTTACGCCGGCTACTTTTCCGGTAAGACCGTTGATGAAATTGGCGTCCTTGACATTGTTGACCTCTCCGCCGTCGACTTCCTGGACATTATAAGTAAGCGCTTTTGTCTGGCGTTTGATGCCAAGGGCAGTGACGACAACCTGGTTCAGTTCTGCGAGCGCCTTCTGGAGGACGACGTTGATATGCGTGCGTCCATTGAGCGCTATTTCCTGGCTTTGGTAGCCGATAAAGGAGATGCTCAGGGTTTGGTTGTCATTGGCATGGAGGGTAAATTCCCCTTTTTCGTCGGTTACGGCGGTGGTATTCGTGCCTTTGACGAGTATGGTTGCCCCTTGCAGCGGTTGTCCATCCGCATTGAGGACGGTACCTGTGATCGTGACCGGGGGCGGGGGAAGGTCGGCTGCGGGAAGCGTGTTTTTTTCCTTGATAAAGATCGTTTTATTCTCGATGGCAAAGTCGATGGGCTGGTCTTTCAGAACGGCTGCCAGGAAGTCTTTCAGCGGCATGTCTTTTACCGAGACGGATACCGGTTTGATATCCTGGAGGAGGTTCTTGTTGGCGAAGACGGTGTAGCCTGTCGATTTTTCGATTGCAGAGAAAATCTTCTTCAAGGGGACATTTCTTCCGGAGAAGGTGACGGTCTGCGAGAAACTTTTCGCATTGGCGTTCAATAGCCCAACGATCAGCAGCGCAATAGTCAGTTTCATGACTAACAATGTTTTGGTAAAGGATGGCGCAAGGTCTCCGCTACAAAAAGCAGTTTTTTGCATAAATTCGTTTTGGTTTGATTAAGAAAGAAGCGTTTCGTTCCAGGCGAACTTTAGACTGACTCAAACTATCGCCGCCCGGACTGCCATCCGTGGCGGTTTTTTTGTGTCGATCCTGATTTCTAAGGACAAGGTCGGGGAGCCGGAAGGCTGTCCTGTCGGTCTGCCGGCGGCCACCGGTTAAAATCGTTTTGGACAGCCTGTCCCGGTCATGGTAAAACGATCAGCCTTCTTCCTTCTTCCAGCCGGAAGTGCACTTTGGAGAGCTCGAGTCCATGAAGCACTTCGGAAAGGGAAAGGTCTCTGCCCATTTTACCGACGAATTCTATTTTTGGAATATTTTTTTCGTAGACGATGTCGATGTCGTACCAGCGCTGCAACTGACGCATTACTTCTTCCAGTGTCGCATCCTGGAAATCGAAGATGCCGTTCTTCCAGGCCATTACTTTTTCCAGGTCTGGGTTTGTGTTTAGCGTGATGGCCTGGCTTTGTCCTGTCAGCGCCTGTTGGCCGGGTGGAAGGATCATCTTCCTGTCTCCTTTTACGATACGGACGGCGCCTTCGAGCAGGGTGGTATTAACGGATGATTCATCTGTGTAAGCATTTACGTTAAAATGCGTACCAAGTACCTGTATTTCGGTTGTGTTGTCGATCTTTACGCGGAAGGGGCGGTTGTTTGGCGCTACTTCGAAGTAGGCTTCACCGCTTACTTCTACCATCCGGTCTTTACCTCCAAAGAGGGTGGGATACCGGAGGGAGGATGCCGCGTTTAGCCATACTTTGGTGCCATCGGGCAGGGTAAGCTGGAACTGCCGTCCTTTGGGCGTGGTCATCGTATTATAGGCGATCGGTTCGGAGCCCGCAGTTTGAGTGGAGTAGGACAGACCGCCTTTGTTCAGTATGATCTTTGTGCCGGGTTGGGTGGCGATGACGCCGTTGTTCATGCTATCCAGAGATACCTTGCTGCCGTCGGCAAGCGTCAGGATCGCGCCCTGTCTTCCCGGCGGGATGTCGATAGCATGTTTTGCAGCTGCGGCAGCTGTTATCTGTGCCGGCTGCTGATGGCGGGCCAAAAGGTAAAATGCTGCTCCTGCAAGCAGCAGGATGGCTGCTGCCGATGAGAGGCGGAGCCAGAGACGGCGCATGGAATGTTTTTAGGGAACGCTTGCCGCCAGGATGGCTGGCAGCCGGGCTTCGAGTCTTGCCCGGAGGTCACTGGCGCCGGTCTCATTGCTGATGACCCGTTCCAGCTGGGCAAGGATCATGGCCTTTGCTTCGGGGACCTGCTCGTCATGGGACATCCATTCGATCAGGGTTTCTGCTTCCTGTGGAGAGACGCGGCCTTCCAGCAGGCGATTAAAAATGTCGGAATAGGGTTGAGGGGTTTCCACTTAGCGAGCTTTATTTTAATGAGCAACGCAGAAGGGGAGTGAATGGGGGGGAAGATTGAAAAAATTAAAAAAGATGATCAAGGGCGGCGAGAGCGAGCAAAATAAGCGAGCCGGACCGGCCGGAAAGGTTGGTGCGGATGCTTTTATTAGCGGCGACCAGGTATTCTTTGACAGTCAGCGGGGAAATGCCCATTTGTTCTGCCGCCTTCTTATAAGTGTTGCCCTCTACCTTTACCAGCTGCCAGGCTCTTTGTTGCTGACGCGGGAGTTGTTTGATCACCTGGTGCAATATTCCTGAGAGCTCCTGGCTGTGCAGCTGCTGTTCGACGTGCTCATAGTATTCACTGACCAGCGTAATGTAGCGTTGTCTTAACTTCCTGTCGCGTTTGAGTCGACGGAAAAAGTCGTGGACAAGGTTGAGGGCTATCCGGTACATATAACCGGTAAAGTCTTCTGTGATGCCCCTGTTTTCCCGGTGCTGCCAGATACGGGTGAACAGTTCCTGTACCAGCTCTTCGGAGAGTTCGGAATCGCGGATCATTTTATTGATGTTCAGATAAAGGAGGGGGCTGTAGTGTCTGTAGAGGGTGGTAAAAGCCTCCTGGCTGCCGGATTGCATGGCCTGCACCAGCGACGGTTCGTTATATAGAGGGGTATGGGGCAATCTGGTCTTAACCTGTTTGCTGATAAATATAGGCAAAATCACGAAATATGTACAAAAATTGTCAGGGAGGGACAATTTCGGGAAATTGCCAAAAAGTCTGGTGGGTATCAATAGCAAGGGCGGCAAGATCGGAGAGATCAACCCTGATAAGCTCGAATGCAACGCACTGAAGGCAGCATTTAACAATCATCAACGGTTATCCTGTTTTTTTAGAGACGGGCGGCGCGGAGCGTTTTTTTCAGATCGTTGAAATATCTGCAGTCGCCCCAGGTTTGTCTGTTACCGATGACATAGAGGCGTTTCTTTGCCCGGGTGACGGCTACGTTGAGCATATTGGGTGTTTCCGATACCCATTGCCGGGCGCGGTAATTCTGTTGGTCGCTTCCAAGAACGAGAAATACAACGTCTGTCTCCTTTCCCTGGAAAGTATGGATGGTGCCCGATTTGATGGAGAACTGCTTGTTGCCTTTGAGATTTTCCCTGCAGTGCTTGGCGACAGCACGGAAAGGAGAAATGACGAATACTTCGCGCAGATCCGTTTTTTGCAGCAGGACAGCGAGCATTTGCTGCAGGGTGTCGATCTCTTCTTTGACGACGTGTCTGTCTGTTACGGTCATGCCCCTTACGTCGATCCAGCAGCTCGCGGGATAACTCGGGTCTTCTTCTTCTGTGGTCAGCTTGACCATCTGGTTGTTGTACGCGATCCCGTTGGCGATGGAAAACATAGGTTCCTGACAGCGGCGGTGGGCACGCAGCGGAGTGCCTGTCCAGACTTCCGTCTCAGCTATGAGGATGTAGGAGCCGATCGGGGTGATACGATCGGCCAGCGTCTGCGCGGAACTCCGGAGCGGAGACCAGCAGCTGTCTTCGAGGCCGTATTGGTCTTGCAGCAGCCGGGCCAGGCCTTCAGGGATCGTGACAACGGGTGGGATCTGAAGAGTATCGCCTATGAGGATACTTCTTTGCGCGCGCCAGATGGCTCCGCAGGCCGAGGCGGGAGAGGCTTGTCCGGCTTCGTCGAGCAGGAGCCAGCCGATAGAGCCTTTTCCCATATTGACAAAGAGCCTTTCGATGGAAGCGAGGGTGGCCGAGGCCATCGGGACACAAAAGAAAAAAGTGCCCCACAGCGTCTCGCGTACATCCGGCGTCATTTTTTCCGGATGCTTGCCGGCGAGCATATCGACAAAGGCGTTCAGGTTTGCCCGGAAGGACTTCGCATTGGCTAGTATAGCGTACTCGTGCAGCTGCAGGCTTTTCAGGAAAATAGAGCTTTTGAGATGGTTGAGTTTCTTTGAGGAGTAGGGTGTTGTTTTATGGATGGTTTCGAGAGATTGTTGGAGGAAGTCCGGACCAGGGAGGTTTTCCGAAAAAATTTGGTATTGGGTAATGAGTTGTTCGTTTAACTGGCGCCATTTCTTTTGGATACTGGTATCGGGCGGACCTTTTTTCAGCCAGTTGTATAAAATGTCGTAGTGTTCTTTTGCAAGCTGGTTGAATTCCTGGTATTCATCCAGCAGCAGGGTCAGCTCTTTGGCGGCTGTTTTGAACCTGTCGATATACTGCTGCTTTTGTTGCGGGGTATTTCCTGCGTTGAGAGCGGCTTTGAAGCCTTTATCCCGGTCGAACCAAAAGCGGTTGTTGAATTGATTCCGATTCGCTGCATTCCCGAGAACGGCGCTGATCATGGCCCAGCAGGGCCCCTCCTGCAGAAGATTCCAGGCTGTGTCGGCGAAGTAATTCGCTTCGGCGAAGGTTTTACTGTCGATGCTTTTCAGAGCAGGAAGTTCCCGGGAAAGGTTTTCGACGGCGCCGTTATTGTTGCTGGCGACGAGGATGCCATCATTGCCTGTCACCTTTTCGTTATAGGTAAAGTATTCACAATATTGTGCGATCTCTTTTCTTTTAGCCTCGAACAGTTTTTCAGGATTGGAGACGGCGAGTCTTTTTGCCCGCCGGATGATAGCATCGGCGATGATCTCGCGCAGGAGGGTTGTTTTGCCTGTACCGGGAGGTCCGTTGATCCCCCACAGACCAGGTTGTTGTTGCAGATTCGATAGGCTCAGATTGAGGGCTGCCAGCTGGGCGCTGTATAGACCGTGTTCGGGGGGAGAGGGCCAGCGGCCGGGGGGATGGAATTTTGGGTTGATAGAGGCGAAAAGACTTTCGGGAGTCAGCAGGTTGACACGATCGTTGAGATAGACTTTGGCGGAGATATATTGTTCCAGGGGGCGGCCATAGTTTTTTGGATCATTGATCAGCCCGTTGAGATCGTTGAGGTAAAAGCTATTCATAAAGGGGGGATCGAATGCCGCCTTTTCGTGGGCTTCTTCTGAGATGCAGATGATGGAGGTGTCGATGGGGAGTAGTCGGGAGGCCAGCTCGTGCAGATCGTCAAGTTCCTTTTGCAGTTGGGCCCAGGTCAGGCGGGGAGATGCCTGGACTTCCGGCTGCCTGGGCTCTTCTGGCTCCCCGGACTCAATAGGCGCTGACTCCTGCACGGGTTGTTTTTCAGCTGTTCCAAATCGTTGGGAGTAATCAGTGTAGGCTTTTTTTAGAAGATCGTTGAGTTCGTCCGGTTTCCCTTTTTTCTTCAATATTTTCATTCCATAGGGAAAAGAGGCTCTTGCGTAGGAGCGTTCGATCGCTTTTCCCTGCTGGTCCACGACGATGGCAGCCAGGAAGGTGTTGCCGGAAAGGGGTTCCCGGTAGTCTTTGGAAACGGAGGAGACCAGTCTTTCAAGCTGCTGTATCACGGTTTCCTTTGGCAGGGGGCAAAAGTATAACGTATGACGCCAGCGTTTATCTGATTGGGCATAGTCGAACTCGCCTTGTTCCCACGGGAGGCCGCTGCCTGGTTGGAGGGGTGTCCATTTTTTATCAGGATGACGGGAAACTGCAGGGAGATCAGGCATGTTAAAGGTTTCAATTGCCCGCCAGTATTTGAGTGTGTTTGCAATATGCGAAGAGGACATAGGTGTCGCCGTTAAGGATGAAAGCTGACGAATTTAGGAAATTCTGGAGATCAAATGATCTTTTTCATTTTGGCGCTGTTGGATGGGGGCGCAGGATATACCAAAAAGAAAACGCACACCAAATTAATGGTATGCGTTTTATTGACCCTGTGATTAAACCGAATATTTTCTTATAAATTATCTGTTTTCATGATGTAAGTTACTATTGTAAATCCGCCTTCTTGTTACAGCAATCCGGGCAAACCTTACATAATTCACATCTGCAAATATCGTCGTGATGAACTGGCTGCGTCCTGCGGCTGTGGAGTACCAACCCCAAAACGGGAAATTTTAAAGCGTAAATCTTATAATATGAGGGGCAGTAGAATGTGGAAACGGGAGCCTCCACCTTCATTGGGCTGCACATAGATCTCCCCTCCATGATTGGTTACAATGCGTTTGCATAGCGCCAGCCCGATACCGGTGCCTTCAAAGGTTGGCTGGGGATTCAAGCGCTGAAAGATAAGAAATACCCGATCGGCGAATAGGGGATCTATTCCGATACCCTTGTCGGAAAAGACGATTTCGCAATAGATGCGTTGTTTGTCGAGCTGTGGGTGGTCCTCTAGCTCTTCATGGGAAAGGGTATGGGAGGTAATATCGATCACAGGCGGCTCACCCGGCTTCACGAACTTCAGCGCATTGCCGAGCAGATTGGTAAATAGCTGCTGCATCTGCAGCGAAACGGCAGGTACAACAGGAAGCGGATCATACCGGATGACTGCCTTCTTCTCCTCGATCTGCAGATCGTAGTCCATGATGACACCTTCGAGAATTGCAGACAGATCGGTAGGTTCGAAAGAATTTGCATCCAGTACTTTTGAAAAGTTCAGCACATCATGGATGAGATCCCCCATCCGTTTGGCGGACAGCGTTATCTTTTGAAGCAGGTCTTTCGTTTCGGCATCGATGTTTTCAGAATGCCGCTGATTGAGAATGGCCGCAAATGTCCTGATCTTCCGCAGTGGCTCCTGCAGGTCATGCGAGGCGATGGTCGCAAATTGTTCCAGGTTATCGTTGGATATTCTTAGCGCATCGTTGGCTTGTTTAAGACTGGCAGTGCGTTCGTCCACCTGCCGTGTCAACTCAGCAGAGAAACGTTTTTGTTCATCTTCCCTTTTTCGGGCTTCCGTAACATCTTCCATTGCCAGAAGGATCAGCTGTTCGGCATTGTCCTTCCGGAAGATGCGGGCGGCGTTGAGCAGCAGTATCCGTTCCTCGCTCCCGTTGGCCTTCACGCTGACCTCGATGTCCCTGATCCGGGTATCACGTAGCAGGAGGGTACTCAGCGCGGTACGCAGTATAGGTTTATCCCATTCTCCCTCACCGAGGCTGAACAGTGATCGTCCTTCCGTTTCCTCTTCGGAAGAGCCGAATTTCTCATAATAAGCCGCATTGGCTGTTTTCACCTGCATATTCCGGTCGAGGACCAGCAGCGGCTCGTGCATCGTGGCAATGATGCTTTCCGCATAGAGCCGGGAAATGTTGAGTTGTTCGTTGCGATCGTACAGTTCATGATTCAGCGTCGTAAGTTCTTCATTCGTGCTTTGGATCTCTTCCTTCGAAGTCTCTAACTCCTCATTCAGGCTTTGCAATTCTTCGCTTCCGGATAGCAGCTCTTCATTGGCGCTTTGCAGTTCTTCGATGACTGCCTCCTGGTCTTCCACGAAGCTGCGCATATTCTCCCTCAGTGCGTCAAGCTCTTTTTCCAGTTGCCGGTTTCGTTGGCCTTCCGCGCTGGCAGCCGGCTCTTCCAGCCTTACGGAAGGTTCGGGTACCACGCTTTTTGTGTCGGTAACAGCCCTGGAAAGGGCAACGAAAAGAATGAGATAATAGGGTTCCGCCGTATTCTGCAGGGGATGGACTTCTACTGTTATCCATTGCTGTTGCCCGTCACTTCCGATAAGGATATTGTCGCTTACCTGCGGTTGATGGGAGGTTTTTGCCTTATGCAGGACATTTCGAAGTTCGAATGCCAATCCGTCCCGGGTTAGCTTGAGCACATTAAGGCTGGGTTTGCCTGGACCTGGCTGAAGCCATCCACTTGTCGGTCCTCGAAATTCTACGATATCCAACTGATCGTTCACCACAACGCCAGGCGGTGAGAAGCGTGACAGCAGGAAGTTGTCTGCGCTTTTCTGAAAGTCGTCCCTGCCGGGCTCTTTACGCAAAAGTTTTTCTGCGCCGGGGATCGAGTACTCCGCCCGGCCTGCGGCAACCGGGAGAAATTTTGCCGGTACCGATTTTCGGGTATAGATCTTTTCCTTTCCGTCGAAAGGAAGAAAGAGATCGGTGGCAGGAGCAGTAGTTTCCGAATGGCCGAGCAGTAAAAAACCATTCTCCTTTAGCGCATAATGAAAGGTTGAAAGAGCCCTTTTTTGCAAAAAAGGTTCCATGTAGATCAGTACGTTGCGACAACTGATGAGATCCATCCGGGCAAATGGCGGGCTCTTGAGAAAATTGTGATGAGCGAATACACAGATCTCGCGGATGGTCTTATTGACATGATAGCTTCCGGCTACTTTCTCAAAATACTTTTCCAACAGTTCGTCGGGCACTCCGGCTACCTCATGCTTCGAATAGACCGCCTTTCTTGCAGTGGCTATTGATATTTCCGACACATCGGTCGAGAAGATCTGGATGCGATAGCTATCGCTTGCCGGGCCCAGGTATTCGTAAAGAGAGATCGCAAGAGAATAGGTTTCCTGCCCGGTGGAACAACCTGCTACCCATATGCGAAGCGGAATCCCATTATTTTTACCACTGAACAGCACGGGTAGAATCGATTGCCGGACAGTTTCAAATGTGCCTGGATCACGAAAAAAGCCGGTGACAGGGATGAGCAGGTCCTGGTAAAGCAGGTCCTGCTCGGCAGGATTATCTTTAAAGAAGGCCAGGTAGGCATGCAGATCCTTTATCTTATTCAAGCCCATTCTGCGAAGGATTCGCCGCCGGATGGTCGTTTGTTTGTAATAGATAAAATCTGTCCCTTTTCTTATCCTTAGAAGAATCAGCAGTTGACGAAAAATCTCTTCTGCGGTGGGCTGGGCATCCGTATCACCGACTTCCCTTTTATAGAAGATGGCCGTCGATCTCAGCAATTGAGCGGGCATCTCTTCGGGGGGCAGTACGAAATCCACGACGCCTGCGTCGATAGCGCTCTGCGGCATTCCATCGAAGGCTGCGGATTCCTGCACCTGCGCAAACGTGATTCCACCCTGCTCTTTGATGGCCTTAAGCCCCTCTGTCCCGTCGGAGGCCGTTCCTGACAGTACCACACCGATCGAATGTGGTCCATGGACTTCGGCCAGGGATTTGAAGAACAGATCGATCGGCAGCGTTTTCTTATTTTTCGGCCGCGCGCTCAGCTTCAGTCGTCCGTCATAGGCCGTCAACAGCTTATTGGAAGGTATGATATAGATATGGTCGGGTTCCACATGTACATTATTCCTGATCTCTTCCACCGGGAGCGTGGTACTCTTCTGGAGGATCTCGGACAGCAAGCTCTCATGGCTGGGCGCAAGGTGCTGCACCAGGATAAATGCCATGCCCGAAGGTTCGGGTATGGCGCCTATCAGCCGCTTAAAGGCCTCCAGCCCCCCGGCAGAAGCGCCGACGCCTACTACCGGGAAATCATTGGAGTGCGGCGTTTCAGGCGTATCTTTTTTTTTCGATCTGGACATAAAGGCAGTAAGATTTTGGGCGAAAGATACGGGTAATATTGTATATTCTGCGGAATAAAAAGCAGCGAATTATGTAAGTATTCCGGTAAATGATATAAGTCGATATTCGGTTATACTATAACGTTTGTATCCTTATTCGGAAGGCCTGGTTATTGCAGAAACTTACATAAAATAACGATTATGAGAAAAGGATTGATCGCATTGCTGCTGGTAGGGTTGACCCTTGCCGTGTCAGCACAAACCTATCCCGGTTATCGGACCGGCAGTTACACCGGCGTTAACGGCGTCTTTTTCAACCCTGCTAATATCGCCGACAGCCGCTACAAATGGGACGTAAATGTTTTTGCTATCAACGGATTTGTCGGCACCAGCCAGTCGGGGCTTCGCTTCAGTGACATTACCCGGTCATTTAACAGCGATAGTCTGAAATCCAGGCTGCTTCGAGGAAATTCAAAGGTCAACAGTCTTGCCTACGTGGATGTGCTCGGCCCTTCCTTTATGATAGGTCTCACTCCAAAAACGACGATTGCATTTACCACCCGGTCCAGAGTTTTTGCAAACGGCAGAGATATCGACGGCAATCTGGCAGGGGCCATTCTCGATGGGGGAACGACGAAGACGGGCGTCCCGTTCAACTTCAACACCAGCCAGATGATCCATGCCACAGGATGGACGGAGATCGGAGTCTCCGTTGGACAGGTCTTCAGCAAAACGAACAGCAGGAATTTCTTTAAGGGAGGCCTTACACTTAAATATCTTGCCGGAACGGCCGACTCCTATCTGTCGACGACCGGTCTGGCCGGGACGGTTGCAGGGTCCGGCAGTACCTTTCTCACCGGGACTACCGGCGCTGTTGCCCTCAATACCACTGCAGCCGATTTCAGCAACTATAAGTTCAGTGATTTCTTCAAGTTTAACGGACATGGGGTAGGCGGTGATATTGGCTTTGTCTACGAATTACGGCCAGCTGCGGACTACAGTATGTACGTCACAGACCGGTGGGCTGATCAGCATAGGCTTCGAATAGCCGTTTCGCTGATGGACATCGGCAGGATCAAATTCGATCGCAATACGAATCAGGCCTCCAACTATACAGTGAATATCCCGCCTGGCGGCAGCTTTGCGCTGGACCAGTTTAAGGGTAAATCCGTCAAGGATTACAAAGCCATTTTAGACGCGAGCCCTTACTTTACAGGTTCACCGCAGGGCAGTTCTTACCGGGTCAACCTGCCTACTACTATTCAGGGAGACATCGACTACCGTGTTTCGGGCGGATTCGCTGTAGATCTGGCGGGCCAATTCACCACGACGAAAACAGGGTCATTCAATCTCTATTATTATAACTCCTATAGCCTGACGCCTCGTTGGGAAAATCATTTATTCAGTGTCGAGCTCCCGTTGAATTACAACCAGCTTACTCACTTCAATGCGGGTGTCGCATTCAGGGTCGGACCGTTCTTTATAGGTTCCGGCAGCGTTCTTTCGGCGTTGGTCCACGATTCCCGCCAGGCGGATCTCCATGTAGGCGTTCATTTCGGAATGCCTTACAAAAAGAAAATAAAACCTGATACGGACAAGGATGGCGTATACGACGATGTAGATAAATGTCCCAATGTAGCAGGCCTCCGCCGTTACCAGGGCTGCCCCATCCCTGACACGGATGGCGATGGCATCAACGACGAGGAAGATTCCTGTAAGACTGTGGCCGGGGTGCGCCGGTATAATGGTTGTCCCATACCCGATACCGATGGCGACGGCGTTAATGATGAGGAAGATTCCTGCAAGACTATTGCGGGGCTGCCTCAATTCCATGGCTGCCCGGATAGCGATGGGGACGGCATCCCTGACAAGGACGATAAATGTCCTACAGTAAAGGGCGTGGCTAAATACCAGGGCTGTCCTGTTCCGGACAGGGATCACGATGGCGTACCGGATGACGAAGACCTTTGTCCGGATGAAGCCGGCCCCGCTTCCAGCAAAGGTTGTCCCGTTGAAAAAGTGGTACTGCGTATCACAGCCAATTTCAAGAATATCCTTTTTGATTATGGCAAGGCAACGATCCGGCCGGAATCCGATTCGATCCTGCGTCAGGGAGCCGCTGTGATGAACGACCAGATCCCGAATTCCAACTTCTATATCGACGGCTATACCGATAGTCGCGGAAGCGTGGCTGTCAATAAACGACTGTCGAAAGCCCGCGCACAAGCTGTCGCCAATGCCCTGATCGCTGGCGGTGTGGACAAACAGCGTATCATCGTAAGAGGATTTGGTAAAGACAATCCCATTTGTGATAATAAAACGAACGAAGGTCGTCAATGTAATCGCCGGGTGGAAGTGGTCATCCGTAATATTTCGCAGCACCAGGAGCAAAAAGCCATCAGGGTAAACTAAAAGCCTGGACTAATAAAAAATGGAATGGCCGTCATAAGACGGCCATTCGCTATTAGGCAGAATTAAGGGATATTCAGATGCGGTAACAAACGGCGTTAACGTTCATGCCAGCGCCTACCGATGCAAAAAGGACGATATCTCCTGGATTAAGGCGGTGGCCCGGCAAGGCAGCCCTTCGAACCATGTCGAAGAGGGTAGGAATGGTGGCCACCGAACTGTTGCCGAGCTCCCGGATATTCATCGGCATAATGCCTTCCGGGGCCTGCTGACAGCCAAACAGCTGATAAAAAGCCCTTACGATAGCGGCATCCATTTTTTCATTCGCCTGGTGGATGAATATTTTCTTCAGCTCATTAAACTCTACCTTACAGACTTCAAGACAGGCTTTCATTGCCAGAGGAACGGTCGAGAGTGCAAATTCATATACCTTGCGGCCCTGCATTTTGAGGTATCTTACGCTGCTGCTATTGTCGGGTGGGCAATAGGATTCTTCCATCGTAATGTATGTGCTTTCGTCGAAGGCATGGGTCTGACTGACGGAGCCCAGGATGCCGCTGTCGCCGGAATGCCCATTTGCTTTTTCGACAATGACTGCGCCGGCGCCATCGCTATAGATCATGCTGTCGCGATCATGCGGATCAATGACACGGCTTAGCGTTTCCGTGCCGATCACCAGACACCTTTTTGCCAATCCGGCGCGGATAAAAGCATCGGCATGGATCAATCCCTGCAGCCATCCCGGACATCCAAACAAAAGATCGTAGGCCACACAGGCAGGACTTACGATGCCCAGAGCGCGTTTTACCCTGCTTCCCAGGGTGGGGACAGCGTCCGTTTGCCAGCTGTTTTTGACAACATCCCCGAAATTATGGGCAACGATCAATTGATCGATCGACCCCGCATCGATTCCCGCGTCTTCGATGGCGGCTGCGCCGGCCCAGGCGGCCATATCCGAAGCATTAATATGATCTCTTGCATAGCGCCGTTCCGCAATGCCTGTTATCTTTTCAAACTTTCCAATAATATCAATAGTGTCATTGGTAATACGCTGACGATCTTTCGTATAAAACTCGGCATCTGCAAAGTCTTCATTCGACCGGATCTTGTCCGGTATATAGCTCCCCGTACCAGTTATCAAAGCGCTCATAAGACCCGCAAAGTTTTTTAAATAAAACGGGCGGTCCTGTCCGACCGCCCAAGGGTAATAGCCATAATTATCCATCACTAAAAACAAAACTGGATCAGAGCCTTGACATTTGTATGCACGTTAAAATTAAGATACGTTAAGAGTATCTTCCTTACACGGTTGCTTCCTAATATTATATAATTTACAGTTTTTTGACGCCGTCGACGTCAGGGATCAGCAGTCTTCAGGGGGAATATTCCCGTTCTCATGCTGATTTTTGAATTGGGAAGGGGTCAACCCGGTCACTTTTTTGAACTGGTTGGACAGATGGGCGAGGCTGCTGTAGTGCATCCTGTAAGCTATTTCAGTCAGCGTCATTTCTTCATAAATGAGCAATTCCTTTACCCGTTCGATCTTATGGCAGATATAAAATTTCTCAATAGTGGTCCGTTCTTTTTCGGAGAACAGGTTCGACATATAAGTATAGTCACGCTCCAGTTTTTCGGCCAGATGTGTGGATAGATTATACACACGATATTCTTCGCTGCCATACACGATCTCGAGGATAATACTCTTTATCTTTTGTATCAGTATATCCTTTTTATTCTCAAACAGTTCGATCCCGGCCTCTTTTAATAATAAACGCAGCGTATCATATTGAAGAGCGCTAAGCTCCGCTACGGTGTTTATTTCTCCGGGTTCAATACTGATCGAATGCATTCCGAGCCGGTCCAGTTCGCTTCTTACAAACATCAGGCTGCGGAGGCTGACGATATTTTTAATGAAAAATTTCAAAATGACAATGGTTGCTCGTACTCTTTTGTAAATTACAGAAAATCCAAATGTAATCATTGATTAACACCCGAACAATTTCTTCTAAGCGAAAACTTGTACTGATGACTATAATGTTGATAGACGATGATGAAGACGATCGGAGGCTGTTTATAGAGGCTACCGCCGAACTCGATAACACCATAATCTGTGTTTCTGCTGCAGACGGAGGCGAGGCACTTAACCTTCTGCGCGACAATCAGAACCAACCGCCGGATCTTATTTTTCTCGATCTCCGGATGCCGGGTCTCAGCGGCGAAGAGTGCCTGGTATCGATTAAAAAAGAGCCCAGGCTGGCTGCAGTCCCCATAATCGTCTACACAACCTCCCGGGATGTCCAGGAGTCCATAAAGCTTAAACAGCTGGGCGCAGCTCATTTTATGAGCAAACCTTCCTCCCCGGAAGACGTTTTTTTTATGGTCTCATTCGTACTTGGGGAGCGCTGGAAATAAGGTTCAATTTTTGCACTCTTATTTTCAAAACTACTTATGCCGAACGATCAGATTCCCAGTTTTATCTCCCTATCCAGCGGAAGAATTCCCGAAAGTCGTTGGTTTGAACGCCCGGATAGCGAACTTTCCATGCCGTTCGTTCAAACACCCTCTCCGGAAAAACAGCAAAGGGAGGGAAGTTTTTCCCCAGATGAGCTGTTTGTTTTCTTTACATTCGAGATCATCCGCGCAAATAAAGTATTTGTCCGCTGATTGCCCTTGTTTATCCCGGCAATCGCCGGTTCAGGCATTTTGGAATACCAATCCATAGCTTTCCTCTTCGATGATATCCTTCCATTGTGCAATGAGCGTTTTGTATTCCTTTCCGACCGGCATTATCTTCCTGTCCAGGTCGTACAAACCCAGCTCATTGACTCTACCCGCATCTTCCCTTAGCGCAGAATCCCAATCCACCTGGTGCAGCAGGCTGTACCACGTAAAGCCCAGGATCGGAATTCCATCCAGCTTCAGCCGGCGGACATTTGCCCACTGCTTGAGGAGCCAATCCCTGGAGGCGGGCATCCGGATGTTCGTTTCTGTATGCATGATCGGCAGCTTATACCGCCGGAAATATTGGCTTGTAATGACATAGTATCCAAAGATCTCCCCGGAAGCCTGTGTCCTCCCGTCGGGAAATACCAGGTGTTCGTTGGTCACATAATAATCGCTCCCCATTACGCAGTGCGCTTTCACCTGATTGTTTGTAAACCAATTGTATTCCTCTTCGCTCATCCCGTTCGACAAAAGGTATTGATACATCGTCACATTGATGGGATAACCATAAGTAAGGTCCAGCGAAAGAAATCGTTTCTGATTGAGGAAGCGGGCCAGCGGTTCAGCATCCGGTTCCATTGCATGGAAATATTCCGACGACTCGCTTTGAATAAAGCTGGCACCTGGCTGGACTTTCAGTATGGCTTTCATTGCCAGGACATTGGCCTTGCATAAGTGTTTGAGGGCCGTAACAAAAGCTTTGTCGGAGCTTAGGCGCTCGTTCCACCATCCATATTGGGCTGAGAACATAGCGGTGATGAAGATCTCATTCACCGGCGTGTAGAGCTTGATATTGGGAAAACGTGCGGCAAATGCGCCCGCATATTCTGCAAAAAGGGCTGGAAATGCAGGATTCTGGAAATCCCCCATCCAATCCGGTATCCCGAAATGGCATAGATCGACTATCGGCGTGATGTCCAGCTCGGACAGGCGGCCGAATGTAACATCGGCAAAAGCCCAATCATAAACTCCAGGTGCAAGATGAGTGCGGTAGTAAGGCGGTCCGTATCGCAGATACTCGATTCCCATTTCTTTTACGAGCTCAAAATCTTTCTCCCAGAGCTCATAATGTTTGGTCTTCTCCATTTCGTCGACCCTTTTCATCGTTCCGTCCGGCAATTGAATTTTAGGATAGCTGTTCTCGATTCCCGTAGCAAACATAAACTTTCGTGCTGTCATTGATTTTTTACATTTTTTGGAGTGCCTGCTCCTGCTTCCTGCCTGCTGAAAGAATCTTAATAAATTGGCCCAGTGCATTTATATGCAGTTCATTATCGCTGATATCGAAAACGCCGGCTTCGTAGTGGCCATCCATACGCGTCAAAAGACTATCCCAGTCTGTGGATCCCAGCATTGCCCATATCGTGACTGCCCGGACATCTACGCCCATTTCTTTTGCATTGCAGGATTTCTGCCAAATATCCTGTACCCATCGGATCTGCTCGTCCGGCGGAGCGTTAAGGTGAACTTCCGTAATAGCGATGGGCAGCCCGTATCTCTCCCACACTTCCCATAAGAGCCGATAAATACCTGATGGCTGACAAACCCGTATTGCTTCTGTATCGACATAGGCATCCCGGCCATTGCCGCCATGTAGTTCGGCCGGGTATTTCGAGATATCTGCATCCAGGTAACGTTCGGACGTCAGGTAGTAATTGAGTCCCATAATGTCGGGCGGGTATGGATTTTCTGTGAAAAAGCACAATTGTTCTTCCGATACGCCCGAAAACAAAAGGTAGTCCCACAAAGGATGGAAGCAATCGACTTTTCCGCATAGCAGATCAAAGGTCAGCCAGCGGCGGTGGTTCTCGAAAACGGCCTGGTAAGAAAGTTCCGGACTGCTGTGAACTTTTGCAAGATCTTCCGTCTGGACAAGCCGGGCATTCGGGTTTACCTTTCGAATGGCTTTCATCGCCAGCACAGTACCCTTTAGCTGGTTCAGCAGCATATTCAGAAAGGACAGCGGGTGGGTTTGATGGGGATACCATAAACCATAGAGGCCGCTGAATCTTGCGGTTGTCAATGGTTCATTGACGGGCGTATAATAATCTACCCATGGAAAACGAAGGGCGACTTTTTCGGCATAGTCAGCGAAAAGCTCCGGGAATTGGGGGCTGCCCAGATTCGTAAAGGCAGGGCCGCTTCCGTGGTGCAGCAGGCCGACAACTGGTGTTATCCCTTTACTCCGGATCCGGTCGAGCTGCATTTCTGCCCACGACCAGTCGATAGGACCATCTTTTAAGGGCTGATGCCGTTCCCACAATATAGGATATCGCAATGATTTGATCCCGGTTAAAGCGAGCTTATCGATATCAGAGTGTCGGGAATAATGACCCGTGTGCGACAGCTGGTCGGAATATCCATCATTTATCCTGTTGATCGTGCATTCGATGCCTCCCCATATCTCAGGGTTGTAATATTGTATTCTTGATCTGGACGACATGCTGATCATTTTGGATGGTCGATTGGATGCGTTTGAATAAGGCGAGGGACTGTGCGACCACCTGGTCCATGTTGTAATACTTGTAGGTGGCAAGCCTGCCTGTAAAATAAACGTCTTTCGTCTCTTTTGCGAGAAGCTGATATTTTTTATACAGGTCCGCATTTTCCCGACGGGGAACCGGGTAATAAGGATCTCCGTCTGCCGTGGGATATTCGTACACCACTGTAGTCTTCGGATGAAGCTGGCCCGTCAGGTATTTGAATTCTGTCACGCGTGTATAAGGGTGTTCGTTGGGAAAATTGATAGTGCCGGTCGGCTGGAACTTTTCCGTCTCATGTGTTATAAAAACGAATTCGATGGATCTGTAAGGCAGCCTGCCATAACAGTAATTGAAATAGTAATCCACGGGACCGGTATAGATCATCTTATCGTAGGGTATGATGTCTTCTATCTCCTTATAATCTGTATTCAGCATGACCTTTATGTTCGGATGGTCAAGCATTTTTTCAAAAAGACGCGAATAGCCATGAAGCGGCATGCCCTGGTAACAATCAGTAAAATACCGGTCATCGCGGTTGCTGCGGGTGGGAATTCGCGCCGCGACTGAGGCATCCAGTTCGGAAGGATCCAGATCCCACTGCTTTTTCGTATATCCTTTAAAAAATTTTTCATAAAGTTCTCGCCCAACCTTGTTAACCACAACATCTTCCGATGTCAGCACCTGGTCTTTCTTTTCCGCTCTCGATAGCAGAAAACCTTCTACTTCCAAAGAGTTAAGCGAAAGACCATAAAGTGAGTTGATCGTATCGAGATTGATAGGCAGGGGAACAAGCATTCCGTCTACGCTGGCCAGTACCCGGTGCTCATAGGGCCGCCAGGTAGTAAAATTTCCGAGGTAGTCATAGACTTCCCTGGAATTGGTGTGAAAGATATGCGGCCCGTACTTATGGACGAGCAGTCCGTCTTTGTTGTAATAATCAAAGGTATTGCCTCCGATATGGTTTCGCTTATCTACCAGCAATATTTTTTTTCCTGTTTTTGCCAGCCGTTCGGCCAGCACGGCGCCCGCAAAACCGGCCCCTACGATCAGGTAGTCAAACATATATTTTCTTTTGTTGTAATCGGGGAAATGCATTTTTCGATATTCCTTTTTCGATCAGGGTTTCCATCTCTCCGACCGTTCGTTCCCATGAACGGCCGGCGAGGAAATTGTCGACCTTATTCTGCCAGCCAGG
The DNA here is from genome assembly GCA_015654595.1 of Chitinophagales bacterium. Classification (GTDB taxonomy): domain Bacteria; phylum Bacteroidota; class Bacteroidia; order Chitinophagales; family Chitinophagaceae; genus Puia. The sequence goes on from JAATGQ010000257.1 coordinate 50,732, forward strand.
ACCGGGTCCATGACGAAGAATGTCTTCTGCAGCATCGACGAATGAATCTGCCGTGTCGGCAATCCGCACCAGGTCAAGCTCGCCATAGGGGCTGACCACATCGGCAATGGAAGGAGCGATCACAGGCTTTCCACCAGCGAGATATTCCGGTGTTTTTGTCGGACTGATGAACCGCGTACTCTCGTTGAGTGCGAATGGCATCATGGCTATATCCCAACCCGAAAGGTAGGACGGCAGCTCGCTATAGTCCTTGGGACCGAGATAATGAATGTTTTCCCGATGGGGTAGAGATGCGGGATCGATTTTTACGACCGGCCCGATAAGAATGAACTGCCAACCGGGTCTTAACAGCGATAGCTGATCGAGCAGGCCGATGTCCAGCCGTTCGTCGATGACACCGTAAAAACCCAACCGCGGGCCGGCGAGGTTGCGCTGATCCTCCGGAGCGGTCAATTGAGTTCTTGCCTGATGGAAGTGGCTTTTTTCAATGCTGCTCGGAAAGGAATAGATATTGGGATGTAAATGTCTTTTCGCTATAAAAAGACTATTTCCACCTGTAAACATAATATCCGATCTTTTGATCAGGTCCTGCTCATATCTTTTCAGGGCCGGCGGAGCAAATAAAAAAGCCGAAAGCTCGTCCATGCAATCGTACACTGTATAGACAGGATCAAGAAATTCGCTGAACGTCAGCGCCATCGGCGAGTAGTACCAGCTGATCTGTTTTTGAATGTCGTAGTCACGGATCAAATTTTTCAACAGGCCCTGCTGGTGGGTGATGATATTCTGTTCGGATGATCCTGCGGGAAGATGCGGAGTGATCACATTAACGCCGGCTATCGGGTCATGATAGATCTCGGAGTAGCACTCAAGCCGTTCGGGGTCCATTACGGGCTCTTCAATAAAGAAGACCCGGTGGTTGGCAGCCAGGCGGTTCATCAGGTGCTGCGGACGCTGATACACGAACCGCCATCTTAGATGGGAGAAGCAGATTATATCATAATTCATTGTATCTAAGCTCGAATAACTGTGCCAGGCATAACTGATTGGAGATTTACAAAATTTACTGTTATTCTAGTAGATATGGGGTGTTATCTCCCTATTGATGCCGTCCCGGCATCCCCTGGCAATGTCGCAAATACGCCCATCTTTCCAGCTTTCTCTTCTGTGAATTTTGCAATATTCTATCTTATTGATGTAATAGCCGGGCATTTAGGATAGAGTAATTTTATGTTAATTATGCATGAAAAATCTATTGTTACCGGTCCGGTGCGTGTTGATAGAGAAAAGAAGACCCTGATAGAATATATATTGCGGAAGCCTTCCTATGGGTGGGTAGACCATGAGGGAAGCCTTGTCATTCCCAGTACCAGCCAGATGATCGGAGAATTCTTTTCCCGATTGAATATTTTCAGGACTAAAAAGAATTGGCTTGCATTTTTTGGCTGGACCAAAACGCTATTGTTGATCGCTTGTCTCTTTGTGTTTTTACTTCATTATTTTAATTTCCTCCTGCTGGGTATTGCCTTTATTTACAGTATGGTGATCATGGGTACACATGGCACAATCTGGTATCACCGCTACTGTACGCATCGTGCATATACCTTTAGCAATAGCTTCTGGCGGTTTATAACCAGGAATCTGACCATCAATGTAATCCCGGAAGAAATTTATGTGATTTCTCATCATGTACATCATGCAAGATCGGATCAGCCGGGCGATCCCTATAACGCCAGCGGTGGGTTTTTATATTGTTTTCTTGCCGATGTCAATCACCAGCCTATTTCAGATAATCTGAGCGAAGATGACTATGCACGCGTTGTCGGGCTTATGGAGCACACCGGCATTAAAACTAACTCCTACACCCAATATCAAAAATGGGCCTCTGTTGCCAGACCGGTCAGGTCGGTGTTGGAATGGGCGTTTAATTGGACTTTCTGGGCGGCAGTCTTTTATCTGGCGGGGGGTAAGGCCCTGGTGTTTGCCTTATTCGGCGCCGCCGGTTTCTGGGCAATAGGAGTCCGTACATTTAACTATGAAGGACATGGAAGGGGAAAGAACAAACAAAGGGAAGGTGTCGACTTTAATAAGAAGGATCGCTCGATCAATCAATTATGGCCCGGCTATGTCGCCGGCGAATGGCATAATAATCATCATCTTTTTCCTTCCAGCGCCCGTAGCGGTTTCTTGCGTTATCAACTGGATCTCGCCTGGTGCTATATCAGACTATTGAAAACCTTTGGCGCGGTAAAAAGCTATCACGACGCTAAAAAGGTATTTCTGACGAAACACAGACAGCCTTATTTGAATCAGAGGAAGGACTGTAATACATAAGAACAAGAGAATATAAAAAGCGGGTCTTTTTTCGCCTCCATTGTTTTGCGATTAGGCGTCGTATATTTTTAGTTACGACTTCAAAGCGAAAATCAAGCCTATACCGACATTGCAGGCGGGGCTGGTCTTTTTACTATGCCCACGAGTTCCCATTCAAAGCTAAAATCACATAAATGAACACAAACATCGTCTTTTTACATAGCAATGCGAAGCCCTATAAACAGCTGCAATTGCATTCCTCTTTCTCGTTTTACGTCAATGAAATAAAGAATCCGTTATGTAACATTTATTTGGCGTGTGATATACTCAGCCAGACCGATCTTAATGAAGAGCAAAAGATATGTCTGGGGATTATTATGCGTGGATCCGCCCGGATTAATAACCTGGTAAGTACTACGCTGAGTTTTCCCCCAACCGGCGAGGCTGTAAACCGGCCTTACACATTCAGGCAATTGCTGGAAGAAGTGTTGATAAGAGTAAAAGATCAGATCCAGATCAAGCAGATCAAAATTACGGAGGATTATACCGCCATGGATAATGTGATCTGGCTTGACACCCATGAAATGTCGACCTCATTGACCACTATCATCGGCAATGTCATCGATGCCATTCCCTCCGGCGCTGAATTAAAGTTCTTTTTGAGATCGGCCGATAAAACCAGCACGATCGAAATTCAGTACCGGGAAAAAGATATTGTTACATAATTTTCCGTTTGGTTATTTCTATCGCTCTGCTGGTATTACCTAAAGGTTCGGTTATTGCAATAATGTTTATGCCGTCTGAAAAAAACGGCGCGAGTTACTGAGTGAAACTCTTTATTAAAAACATGGTTAATCTGCAAAGCCTGCTGCTCGTGGAATCTGAACTGACCAGGATCGGATTGCAGCCTGTAAATATTTCGATCGGAGAAGCGGATGTAAAGGAAGATCTTACGCTTGCGCAGCATCTACGGCTTCGTATCGCGCTGCGACAATCAGGGCTCGAACTCCTGGAAAACAATGCAGACATCCTGGTGCACCGGGTGAAGTATATAATCATGAATATTGTCTATGACGATAATAGCCCGAGACAAAATCTTTCCGATTTTCTAAGCGTCACACTGGGATACGATTATACCTATATATCCAACCTCTTCTCGGCTGTAATGAATATTACGATCGAGAAGTATTATATCCGTCACAGGATCGAACGGGTGAAACAACTGCTGCTCTATGAAGACCTGACATTGAAAGAAATAGCAGGGAAGCTGCGTTATTCCAGTCCATCTCATCTTTCCTCCCAGTTCAAAAAGATTACCGGCACCACTCCGTCCCATTTTAGAAATATCAATCTTGATAGACGCCCTTCACCGATACGGATGTAGCTGATCTTTCCCAATGAGGGGAATTGGCTGTAAATTTTGTAAGGATCGGCATTTTTTTTCACGCGTTGGTCTTGCTCATTTCATCTTACTTCCACTATAGCGATAAAATAATTCATATGGCTACAAAAATGAAGCTTTTCTATAAAGGCGAGATGATAAAAGCATCCGAAAAAGCGGGTTACTGGAAGCTGGAATTTGCAAATGGGTCCACCGAAAAACTGTATCATCATATCGATAAGGAACAAAATGCAATCTGGATGTGGGAATCGGGAAAGATCGACGAGCTATCGCAAGCAATAGGTAAGCTGATCGATGAACCGAGGCGAGAGGACGACTAGTTGTTGTAAGAACCCTTTGCTGAAGAAGAGCTTTGACTGGCATAAAGGAAAAGAGGCGGTCTCATCGATGAGACCGCCCCTTTTTTAAAGAAGAAAAGCCACGGTTATCCAATAGCGGGTGATATGGGCCGGGGGGTAATATAATCGTTTCTATATCTGTTGATATCGACGTCGTCGTAGTCCTCATATTTCGTTCCTCTTCCCATAGTCGAGCCGATAGCGGCAATGATCGCACCCAATAAAAGGCCTATAAAAGAATAAATACCTGCTTTGGACAGATCGGATGCTACATCGTTTTCTGTTTGACGGGTCCTGGTGTCAGGGGGGATCGTATTCGTATTCAGGTTGCTGCCCTGAGTTTGGGTCGTAGCCAGGTTTGTTCTGCCCGCTGCGTTGCTTGCGGTATTTATCGCGCTTCCGGCGACGCTGGTCAGCATGTATACATTAAACAATACAAAGGTAACCCATGTCAGAATGCCGTGTATGGCGGTTTCGAACCGGTTTGCTGTCCTCGATAGCCTTCCGGCTACCCAACCACCGACGAATAGTGCGATGAGAAAGGTGATGACCCACCATAAAAGTACGCCTATTCCCAGATTCGCCATATGGTCATGTCCGCTCAGCGGATTGACGGCGCCCATCCCAATCCCCATACCTAATAAAGACAATAATAATTGTATACCCAGCGCGACTAAAAGGCCTGCGAATATGGCGGCCCATGCTATTCTTTTATGATGAAAGCTCGACGTTCGATTGATAGAACCGGTGGAAACAGCACTTGTTGTTGACATAATAAAGTTTAAGATATCGCTGAAATTATCATGCCTTGGCGATTGGCTGTTCTCCGTGTTCCATCCTTGATAAAGGTTACATAATATTTGGATCGAGGGATATCGGTTGCGAAATTTCAGCCTTTAGTTTTAACTTACGGTCTGAACCGGTTGCAGGATCGATGATCCGAAACCGCGTCTATACATAGCGATAAGACAAAATTAATGGTATGACTATATTGTTGGTGGATGACGATGAGGACGACCGTATGCTTTTTATAGAAGCCGCGAGGGAGTTCGATAGCACGATCACCTGTCAGGCCGCGTTCGATGGAATGCAAGCCCTGAACTGGCTTCGGGATGATGCCCGGGATGTGCCAGACTATATATTTCTCGACCTTCGTATGTCGGGGCTTTCCGGTGAAGAATGCCTGATAGAGATAAAGAAAGCGCCAAGAATGGCCAGGGTTCCGGTTATCGTATACACTACTTCCCGCGACGTGCAGGAGTCGATGAGGCTAAAGGAACTCGGTGCGGCCCACTTTATGACCAAACCTGTTGTACCAGAAGACGTTTTCTATATGGTGGCTTTTGTGCTTGGCGAACGTTGGTAATTGTGCTGCCGAAACCAGTTGGACACGGCGTTCTAAACTTATACCTACTCTTTTTGGTTTTAATATTTCCGAATCAATAGCGCCGGGAATAGCTGTTAATAAAATAGCTGGCGCGATCCTGCGCCAGCTATTGCTATTTCCTTTACTTGCTTTATTCCCCGCTGGCTTCTTCATTGACTGTGCTTTCGGCAAGCTGCGTGAGCGTTTCGTCGGTGACGATCTCCTCCTGAAGAGTAGTTTCGAGGATTTTGGCAATGTCCTGATGACCAAGGGTGTGAGCTATCTGTGCAAGCCCGCCATAGGTGGCGATCTCGTAGTGTTCTGCTTTGTGACCGGCAAGGATCAGGGCTGCATCTCTCGTATGGGTGCCTTGTTCAGTTTCTTCAATAATGCTGGCGCCTTCTTCGGTAATACCTTCCATGGCATCGCATTTCTTCGCCTGTGGTTTATGGCCGAGCAGTTCAAAGACCTGCTCGAGACGGGTTACGTGTTCTTTTGTCTGATTGAGATGTTCGTTAAACGCGGTTCTTAGTTCTTCGCTGGTAGCGGCTTTGGCCATCTTCGGAAGAGTCTGAATGAGCTTCTTTTCAGCCCAATAAATATCTTTAATTTCATCATGAAAGAATTCCTGGAGCCGCGAGTCGCCGGCCTTGCTGCCAGCAGCAGCCTTACTGATTGCAGTTTTTTTGCTCCGCCCGGTGGCAGTATTTGATTTCGACGAAGCGGCGTTGTTATTTTTGACGGCGCCGTTACTTTTACTTTTATGATCTGTTTTAGACATGGTAATGTTTTGTTTTCATTATATGAATAAGCATGCCATGTTTAATCCACTGAGATACATGATTATAGCGGCTGATTTATTGGGATATTATCCCATATGTGTAGAAAATTAGCGGCATTTAGCTGATGGTACGGCAGTAAAAGGGCCAAACCTGGTGATCGACGTGAATCTGTGACCTGGCCGGAAGAGGCATGATTTTTTACCAACATGGGTATGAATAATGTTACTCGAAGGATTATTGCGTTCAATAAGGAGAGATTACCGAAGATGCAGCCATTGAAATACCGGTTAATGATGGAGAATGCTTTCCGGTTCTTCCGGGGAACCTGTCATTTGTTTTACGAAGACCTGGCAGCAGCTGTCGATTTCCCGGCTGGACCCTATGGGTGGATCTGCGGCGATCTCCACCTGGAAAACTTTGGCAGCTATCGGAGCGACAACGACCAGGTTTACTTTGATCTGAACGATTTTGATGAGGCGATCCTGGCGCCGGTGACCTGGGAAGCGGTTCGCCTGGTAACAAGCATTTTTGTGGGATTCGAGTCGCTTGGCATTGAACAACGCAGGGCGGAGAAGATGGCGAAACTGTATCTGAAATCTTATGCGGCGACACTGGCGGCGGGGAAGGCAGACTATATAGAGGCGGCTATGGCCAAAGGGATCATTTCCGATTTTCTTACAGGAGTGGCCAAAAGGAAGCAGCGGATCATACTTGCAAAGAAAGCAAATCTGAGGAAGAGGCGGGTGCAGATCATCACGGATAACCCCAAGCATTTTAAATTAAAGCGGGCGACAAAAGAGGCCCTGGCGGAGCATGTGACTGCCTGGTTAAAAGTGGATGAACACAGCCCATATAATTATAAGGTCGTTGATGGCGTTTTCCGACTGGCCGGTACTGGCAGCGTGGGTTTAGAACGTTATGCGTTTCTGCTCAAAAGCCTGAATAAGACTGGCTATAAATATATTTTGCTGGATATGAAGGAGGCGGTACCATCGTCCTTGTCGCGTTTTGTTTCTATAGCGCAACCAGAATGGCAGTCGGAAGCGGATAGGGTGATCAGCGCGCAACGTAGGATGCAAAACAGATGTCCGGCGCTGCTAAGCACGAGTGTATTCCGTGGAAAGTCGTTTGTTATGCAGGAGATGCAGCCTTCCAAGGATAGCATTAAATTCCCGCTGCTCCGCGACAGGTACCGGGATATGTATGCGGTGATCGATAGTATGGCGATGCTGACGGCTTCGGCACAGCTGCGCAGTTCGGGACAGGATGGCTCCGCGACGACGGATGAATTGAAGGCATTTGGGCTGGCGGAAGGCTGGCAGGAGGTGGTGCTGGATTATGCCGCGCGGTATGCGCAGGTAGTGAAGGAGAATTATGAGTTGTTCATGGAGGACGCTCAGCGGGATGGGATGGCCGATGAGGCAGAAGAGATCGAGAAAGAAGGAAAGGCGGCGGTGTGAATTTAACGAGCGCTCCTTATGGGCGCCTTTTTTTTACTATTTTTGTGACAGCGACAGTTTCATGTTTTACCTTCCCTGGATTGCTTGCTTAGCAAAAGGTGCGAATGCATTGTTACAAAAAATAAAGGCAAGGCGATTGTTATCAATCACTTTGCCTTTATTGGATGAGCTATGGTATTTTTTATTCTTCGGTAGCGTCATCGTTAATAGAGCCTTCTGCCAATGAAGTCAAGGTAGCGTCGGCATTCTTTTCTTCTTGCAGGGTGGTTTCCAGCAGTGAGGCGATTTCGTCAAGCCCCAATGTTTTAGCGATCTGTGCCAGACCGCCATAGGTGGCGATCTCATAATGTTCAGCCTTTTGACCTGCCAGTACCAGCGCGACGTCGCGCGTGGCTGTTCCATCTTCGGTATCCTCGATTACGCTGGCGCCTTCTTCGGTAATGCCTTCCATAGCATCACATTTTTTTGCCTGGGCTTTTTCGCCAAGCAATTCAAATACCTGTTCAAGCCGGGAGACATGCTCCTTTGTTTCTTCCAGGTGATTGGTAAAAGCGTCGCGAAGCTCTTCGGAGGTTGCAGCTTTCGCCAGTTTGGGCAGCGTTTGGACGAGTTTCTTTTCTGCCCAATAAATGTCTTTTATTTCGTCATGGAAAAATTCCTTGAGCTTACCTTCTTCTTCCTTGGGATGAGCGGATTTGCTTTTGGAACCTTTCGCACTTGTAGTTGCTTTGCTGCGGCTGCTCGTAGCTGCTTTTGCTGTGTGTGTTGCTGCCATAATTTTTGGTTTTAGTGTTTTGAAGTATAACACGAATAAGCGTGCCAGCCTAAAAGGCCTCCTTTTTTGCAGATCCTATCAGACTGTGTATTTGTATTACTGCCTGAATGTGGAATTTCTTCTACGTATAATTAATTCAGAGATCGTATTATGCGGACCTGATAGTCTCCTGGAGGAAAATTGACGGGTATTTTATTTGAAATTTCAGGCATGGAAAATAATTTAGATGGCATGTTTTTTTGTCCTGACTGGTACTATGATCAGTTATTCCCCGAGGCTTATTGTCACCGTTCTTTTGTTATCCGGTTTTTGTGCCCGTGTTGTCGCACAGGATCCGGATAGAATCTTATCGCCCTCATCGGATACGCTGGCAAGGCAGCTACGAGTGACAGGAGCGGAGCGGTGGTACAAGAACTGTTTCATCTACAACCTGGATGTACATACTTTTCAGGACAGTGACGGAGATGGTGTAGGTGATTTCAGGGGATTGACAGGAAGGCTGGCCTATTTGAAAAAGCTTGGTGTCGATGTTATATGGCTGGCGCCTTTCCAGCCTTCGCCGCATAAAGACGATGGATACGACGTCATGGATTATTATGGCGTCGACCCGGGATGTGGTAGTGCCGGAGACTTCGCCGAATTCATTTTCAAAGCTCATTCTTTAGGCATACGGGTAATGATGGATATGATCCTTAGTCATACTTCGGACCAGCATCCCTGGTTTAAGCTGGCGGCTGCGGATAGTACGTCACCCTTTCATGATTGGTATTTTTGGTCGGCCAAACGTCCGGTCATGGATAAAACTGGCGTTGCCTTTCCCGGTGTACAAAAAGAAACATGGACCTGGCAGCCTGTCGCGCATTCGTTTTATTTTCATCGATTTTATGATTTTCAACCGCATCTGAATTTTACCAATCCGAAGGTGATGGAAGAGGCGGAGAAGGTTTTGGGCTATTGGCTGGATCAGGGAGTGGATGGATTCCGGATTGATGCGGCTCCGTTTATGGTGGAAGTTCCCAAAGTTAATGGCACCGACGCCGACCATACGCTAACAGCGATAACGGCGCTTCGGCAGTTTGTTCAGTGGCGCAGGGGCGATGCGTTATTGTTGGGAGAGGCCAATGTCGCGCCGGCTGAATTTGGAAATTACTTTGGAGAAACGGGCGATCGTCTTCATATGCTGTTCAATTTTTACGGCAACCAGTTTCTTTTTTATTCGCTGGCGACGCACGATGCATCAACGTTGCGATCCGCTATGGAAAAATCGAGAATTATTTTGCCCGTGTCTCAATGGTGCTGGTTTTTGCGCAATCATGACGAGATCGACCTTGGACGACTTACGGATGCGCAGCGAAAGGAAGTTTATAATGCTTTTGGGCCGTCCAGGGACATGCAGCTCTACGATCGAGGTATCCGCCGTCGATTGGCGCCGATGCTTCACAATCAAAAGCAGTTGGAAATGGCCTATAGCCTGCTCTTCGCGCTTCCGGGGTCTGAAGAGATCCATTATGGGGAAGAATTGGGAATGGGAGATGACCTCTCACTAAAAGAGCGGCTGGCAGTTCGTACGCCGATGCAATGGTCGGAAGAAAGGAACGCTGGGTTCTCATCGGCTCAAAACATTATAAGGCCGGTAATAAAAGGGGAATATGGTTATGATCGGGTGAACGTAGAAGAGGAAGAAGGGGATTCGAATTCGTTGCTTGAAAAGATTACCTGGTTGGCCCGTATCAGAAAAGATTGTCCGGAAATAGGGTTAGGCCAATGGACGATACCGGATTCGACGGAAAAAAGTTTATTGATCTTACGATATGATTATGAAGGTAATGCGGTGCTTACGGTGCATAATTTCGATGCAAAGCCACGCAGATTTAATTTTGTTGACGCCATCCGGCCGGATGAAGAAGCAAAGGATCTTCTTACGGGGCGGCGGATAGCAGCCGGGCAGAAAAAAGAAATGGTGAATATTCCCGGGTTTGGATATAAATGGTACCGGTTGAAAAGAGTGGCAGATCGGTAGCGTTCCTGCCTATATCATTGGATTTTCGAATGTCGTATTTCCGCAAATGCCACAAGGGGCGTTGTCTTGCTGCGTTTTATTGCCGCATTTCTGGCAGACATGGATCTCTTTATTGTACAGCTGCACGGCTCTATAGGCGGTATCCTCACTGGGTAGGACGCAAAGACCGGGTTGTGTTTCTTTATTGATGATCAGGGTAAAGTTACCCTGAGCTTCAAAGTAAAGGCGCTTGACCTGGCCCAAATGTTTGATACCCTGAAAACGCAGCTCTGCAAAAACTTCTTCCCTGGCGATCCGCACACTTTTCAGTTGCTTTAAGTTTAAACAGCAATCGTCGACCAGTATGCTGATATTTCCCTGGCTTTGCGCCTCGAAACCTTGATTTTTGAAGAGAACCAAAGCCAATATCCGTTGCGCCGCGACTACGAAAATAGCTACCAGCAGCGCAGGGAGAAGGCCCCGATCGGGTGTTTTAATGGGAATACCTATGGAGGCGGCAAGGGAGGAGATCGCCACGAGTTCGTTCCGGCTCAGTTGAGCGGCCATCCGCTTGCCCATCAGGCGGATACAAAACATGATAAGCAAGTAGATGAATAACACTCTTATAATGACTTCGACCAGGAATTCCGGCGGCATATTGCCCAAAAGTATCCTTACCCAATCATTCCAATGTATTTCCCAACTTTGCATATTCGATTTTTAAAGTACTGCGTTGTCCCAGGAGGTATTTCCGCAATGTGGACAGGGTTGTTTTGCTCGAGCCGGGTCGACGGTCGTCCCGCAGCTGGTGCAGGCCTGGAGGGAAGGGTCGGGATGCTGCTGAATATCATGCACCTGCTTGTCACCATCGGGTAGTACAGATAGACCGGGACGATGATGCTCGGCCAGAAAAATACTGAACTTACCGTTGGCTTCTATATAGAGCCGCTCCACCTGTCCAAGGTTATAAACCCGGTTTAAACGCAGAACGGAAAAAAGCTGTGCTCTGGAAATCCGAATTCGCCTTATGACGCCAATATCGACTACGCCATCCTTGATACAGATATCGAGACGGCCTTGTATGATCTTTTGCGCTTTCGGATAGAGGCTTATGGAAGTGACGGTTCGGTGCATAAATAAAACCAGTGTCAATATGACTACTCCTTGTACAATACCGCGTTCGGGTGTTTCCATCGGCGGCGCTACGATTGCGCCCAGCATAATAACGACAGCCAGCTCGGTAATTGTAACCTTCCCCGACATACGTTTCCCAAGCCAGGCAACGATTACTAACAGGAAAAAATAGGTGACAGCCGTACGAAACAATATTTCGATCAAAAACTCAGCAGGGGCATTGCCAAACAGAATGCGGTGCAAATCCCAGAGATGATAAGCGGATTTGTCCATTGGACCGTAATTTTCCTATAGCAATGCAATAGTCAGACCGTTGAATGATCAACTTCCGTGCAGCAGTATTACCGTTTTCGAAACCTAGCCCAAAAATTGCATAGACAACTAAAAAGATTGGATAATGGCAAATGGTACAATGATGCAATTCTTTCATTGGTATTACCCGGCAGATGGGAGTTTATGGAAGCATACAAAACAAAAAGCGCAGGAATTGGCAGACCTGGGAATAACGGCGTTATGGCTTCCGCCAGCTACAAAAGGCAAAGACGGATTGCACTCAGGCGGATATGACGCTTATGATCTTTATGACCTTGGTGAATTTGACCAAAAAGGTTCGGTTGGTACAAAATATGGCACCAGGGAGGAGTATGCTGCCGCCATTCAGGCTTTAAAGGATAAAGGAATGGTTACATATGCTGACATGGTATTAAACCATAAGGCGGGCGCCGATGAGATAGAGCGGATACCTGTTATCCGTGTAGACCCTGAAAACCGAAACCACTTTATCGAGCCGCTGGAGATCGACGCTCATACCCTCTTTACATTTCCTGGCCGGAAGGGTAAATATTCTTCGTTTGTGTGGGACTATCGTTGCTTTAGCGGCGTCGACTGCGCCGCTGATCTGAATGAATCAGGCATTTATAAGATACGGAATGAGTATGGGCAAGGCTGGGAAGATGTAGTGGCCAATGAGAACGGCAATTTTGATTTCCTGATGTTTGCGGATATAGAATTCCGCAATCCTTCCGTCAGGGAGGAGCTAAAACGCTGGGGAAAGTGGTATCTGGAGGTGGCGCCCATTGCCGGCGTGCGGCTGGATGCCGTCAAGCATATGGAGCCTGGTTTTATTGCCGAATGGCTGGACTATATGCGAACAGTGAAGCCCGAATTTTTTGCAGTGGGAGAGTATTGGGCGCCGGAGGATCTTCCCATTATGGTTCGGTTCCTTGAAGTATTGGAGGAGCGTATGTCCTTGTTCGATGCGCCGCTGCACAACAATTTCTTTCAGGCATCAATAAAAGGGAAGGGATATGATCTAAGTGAAATTTTGAAGAATACCCTCCTTGAGGTCAAACCACGGTATGCCGTAACACTGGTAGACAACCACGATACACAACCCCTGCAAACGCTGGAAACCCCGGTTGGAGATTGGTTCAAACCTTTAGCTTATGCGCTGATCCTGCTGCGCGAGGCTGGTTACCCCTGCATATTTTATCCGGACCTGTTCGGCGCCCATTATGTGGGAAAAGACAAGGATGGCAAAGAGCAGGAAGTGTGGCTGAAACAGTGTCCGCACCTGGATAAGCTGTTGCTGGCGAGAAAGCAATTTGCCTATGGACTGCAACGCGATTATTTCGATGCGCCAAACTGTATTGGCTGGACGCGCGAAGGCTCAGAAGAGCAGCCCCAATCGGGATGTGCAGTCGTTCTTTCAAATGGGGACGCGTCTGCCAAACGGATGGAAATTGGCAAGGGACGCGCGGGCAAGACCTTTGTAGATTATTTGGGAATCCGTCCGGAAGAAATAACAATCGGTCCGGATGGCTGGGCCGATTTTTTTGTCAATGGCGGCAGTTGTTCGGTATGGGTGGAGAAAGCCTGAAGGCGCATGGATTTAAGTGATTTTCGGTTCAGCCGCTGCCGGGGCGTTTGCTGCAAAAATGACTGGAGACTTATTGTGCTGTTCTCGACAGCTGTTTTTTATTTATAATTAGCTGCCTTGATGAGTTTTTTTATGTCAAGCACGATGATTTTGCGGCCCCGGGTCTCTAAAATTCCTTCGCTTTTAAATTCTGAGATGGTGCGAACGACATTTTCTCTCGCAGTACCTGCCAGTCTCGCAAGATCATCTCTGCTCATGTTTATTTCTACGGGTTCGCCAGGCCCGAAATCTCCTTTATATTTTTCACGCACCACTACCAGTTGCAGTGCCAACCTTTCCCTCACTGTCTTTTGAGCGAAAAGTGTAATGCTATTGCTTAGCACTGTAAATTCATGGCTAAGTGTTTTGAGTAACCGTCGGTTAAGTTCACCGGATTGGTAGATGGCGTTCAGGAAATCTTCTTTATGAATGAAAACCACTTGGCTTTCTTCAATAGCTGCTGCAGAATCGGTATAATTACCTCCCGCCAGGATAGCATGATGCCCCAGAAGTTCCCCCGAATTGGCGATATATATGATCTGTTCGCGCCCATCTTTGTCAACTTTGTATTTTTTTGCTTTGCCGTGAACAATGTAATAAATGCCAGAAGCATAGGTGTCTTCTTTAAAAAGTAATTCTCCCTTTTTATAGGTATGCTGCTGCCGTCTGTTCATTAGTAAATGCAAATCTTCCTGCGGCAGATCTGCAAGGATGGACGCTCTTTCGAAATCCCATTTTTCAATCGGAA
>JAATGQ010000215.1 GCA_015654595.1 Chitinophagales bacterium
TAACGCAGGGGTATTTACCTCCAATACAGACAATGCACTCCTGACCTATGACGCCTCCGCTGTCGTTAATTCCAATCCAATCTGGCAGGATCTGGTCAATGGCGCCAACCTGCATTATTATAGCCCTTCGACTTATTTTATAAGTACCCTTCAAGGCTGGAATGATCCAAGGCTGCCGCTACTGTTTACAAAGGACCCCAGCGGCAACTATTCAGGCGGCATTCCGGGTGCGGGTAACACTTCTACGACCCTGTCTTCTTTTTCCGCACAATGGCTTGGGGCTGCTTTTCCCGGCGACATCCTCGATTATTCCGAGACAGAATTTTTGCTGGCTGAAGCGATAGAACGCGGCATTGCAGTTGGCGGAACGGCTGAAGCGCATTACGATAGCGCTATCACAGCATCCATCCGTAGCTGGGGCGGCAGCGATGCCGATGCGCAGACCTATATCGCGCAGTCTGCGGTAAGCTATACGACTGCAGCGGGCGACTGGAGGAAAAAGATCGGCTATCAGAAATGGATCGCTTTTGCCAATCGTAACTGGGATTCCTGGACCGAGATCCGCCGCCTGGGATATCCCGATCTGGATCAGGTGAGTCCACCCGTCGGCGCTGATGGGAATCTGCCGCTTCGGCTGACCTATCCGCCGGCAGAACAGACTTCCAATCCGAAGAACTGGGCTGCTGCCGCACAGGCGCTGCCAGGAGGACAGGACGCGCTCTCGGCTAAGTTGTTCTGGGAAAACTGATCGATTTGTTTATCATTAAAATCAAAAATATGCGTATTACCACCATCGCTTTCTTGTTTGCATTTCTTGCCGTATCATCAGGCCAGGTCTTTGCTCAGCAGCCGGCAAAACCATCCGATTATTTTACGATCGAAAGTTATTATCGCGTAAAATGGGGGCATGCCGATGAGTTTATCCAACTTTGGAAGACGAATCACTATCCTTTGTTAAAGAAGGCCCAGGAACACGGGGACGTGATCAGTATCAAAGCCGAAACGCCCCGGTTTCATAGCGGCGAAGATACCCGTTGGGATTTTCGTGTCACCGTAACGTTTAAGAACATCGAGAAAGCATTCGACGAAGACCTTGTGGTTCCCTATAAGAAGCAGTTGTTCCCTGATCTGGATGCACTTGGAAAGTCCGAGCAACATCGGTTCGAGCTGTTGCTGGCGCATTGGGATGTGGAGACTGCAGAGCAGCAATTATAGGGTTGACGCCGCCGATCAATACACCGCCGTCCGACCGGGCCCGGTGCCGACACGAGCGCACCCCTAGCCGGGAACCTATTTAAAACGGAACCGGGGATATCTTTTTTGGGAAAATTTGTTTTTATCAATTTAGTCTACTAATTTAGTAGACTAAATAAAACGATATGAGTTTATCGCCAACATTTGATTTTGGGAGTGGGATCAGCCCCGAGCATCTTCGGCATTTTAATGAACACGGAGTTATCCAGTTCAGGGGCTTTGTGGATAAAGACACGGTAAACAATCTTTTGCAGGAGATTCGCGCAGTCGAATACTATTTTCTTTCGAAGGCGATCACAAAGGTCAATGGCATCCCCTTAAAGTTTGGCCGGGACACGGATGGTTCCGTCTTTATCCAACGGATAGCTTTTGCTTCTCAGTACAGCGCCGTGTTGAGAGCGTTTTTAAGAGACCCGCGGCTATCCGATCTTACCAGGCTCCTGGGGGATTTTGAAGGCAGGATCGGGGAGAACGAAAAGGACGGCCTCGTTGTGAATCATTATGTCAATACGCCTTCCAGCGCTTTCCGGCAGCTGGGCTGGCATACCGATAGCCCGCGCGATCTGTTCCTTGGCGGGCGCATCCTGCCGATGCTGAATGTTGGGTTGCATCTGGATGACTGCAGCTATGAGAACGGAGGGTTACGGGTGATACCAGGAACACACAGACAGGGGATGCTTCGACTGCTGTTCAGGAAAAAATACTTTGTCGACAATAACCCGGATAAAAAAGAAGTGGGATTTTCGATCCAGGCGGGTGATCTGACCGTCCATGACGGCAGGTTGTGGCATCGGGTAGCCCAGTCTCCCTATGAAGGCCAGCGAAGTAGGAGAAGGGTTATGTATATCCCAATCATCACAGGCGCGTACCAGCCAAAGACCGTCGACAGCCCTACGCCTTTTTATCACAAGCTGGCGCAGCTTCGGCTCAACCCTTCGGGAACGCGGCTATCAAAATAATTATGCTTGATAAAGCAGTTGAAATCTTCGGACCAGGTAGGCCGTTGCTATGGCTGCAGCCAGGTGTTTCAACGCGTGCCCGCCGATATGTATTGTGTTGAAGATCGGGCAGTCGTATGCTTCGAATAGCTTGGCCAGACCATACCACGCGAAGGTAAGACCGAGGGGACGCCAGCTGTCTTTGGAATGGGAGAGGGGAAACAGCAGCAGCAGCAAAGGGATCAACAGCATGGGATAATATTGTACCAGGATATAAAGCCGGAGGTCGCCATCCCCGGCTTTTTCCGTGTAACGCCACCAGAGTACGCTGCCGATCCCGGTTATCAGCAATGGCCCCAGCGCTGCCATACCCGTTCTGGGGCCGATCGTTTCATACAACACGGCGGCGAGCAATCCCATGAATACGATGGTCATAGGGAGACGGTAAAAGACCAGCGTCTCGTCGCCGGGCTGGTAGTGATAATAGCCGGAGCCGGCCGCCGTCAATGCGATGCCGGTAAAGAGACTTGCATAGATGATCTTTATACCTCTGGCGGTAGGGGTGCGGTATGCCGTGATCAATCCGCCGATGCCGACAATTGCAAAGGGCAGATTGCTGAGAACATTCTCGAAGTTGGGAATACCCCAGCTCTCACGCTGATCACAGAAAAGATGATAGGCCTGCGTTTGCGGGATATGCGGCCAGCTGAAAAGAACGGCGGATACCAGCAGCGTCAGGCCGATGATAAGCCAGAGTTTACCTTTACGACTCATTTCAGAAAGATAGACTTTTATTCGTCTCCGCTGACATTGTTGAGGATAAAAAGACCGTCGGAACCAGCGGGCGCTTTGTCGGTGAATTTTCCTTCCATTATACTCTGTCCCGCCGATCCGGGGTTCGCGCCTTTTCCAAAAGGCCAGCGGCCGACGGCATCCCTGACTTCGATGCCGCCGATCTGTGCTACCGCCAGTCCAAAACTGGTGCAGTTGTTATGATTGAGGTTATATCGGGTATGGTTATAGGCTTGTATGCTTTGGATGATCTGCTGGAATTGTTCTGCGGAGATAAATTTTCCAACCGTCTCGTCCCATTCGTGCCGTTGATCGTCTTTGAAGACCGAAGGCGCCGAAGGGTGAAAAGGCGTTGCCGCCAATAGGCTTGATTTATAGGGATAGAATCCAAATGATCGGCTGATATGCGTGCCGTCCGTATTGTATTTGACCAGCGTTATAAAGGTATGGCCGACGTTGTTGATATGCGTAAAGCTTTTTCGTCTGCCGGGAATGGGCTGCTTAACGTGGATGAGTAAGGTATAGAATTGGGGCTCCTTACCATCCTCCAACGGCGAAAGAAGTGAATCCAGCTGCGTCGGTATCGACTCCGCCGCCTGTTGCTCCTGGTAGGCCAGACTGTCGGTAGGAAGATCCCGCTCCGCCTTCCAGGCATTATAATAGGAACGTGCCGCCAGGGAATATAGCCGCAACCGGGTCGATACGCGTCCTATATCCGTGTAAAGACGACCGCGGACCCTGTTTGCCCAGTTCCTGAACCCCGATCTTTCTATAGCCAGCAGCTGCGACAGGGTCTTGTGGTGATTCCTGCTGGTGTGATCGTTGGATTCTATTGCCGTCAGCTGGATATCGAGCGCCTTTTCGCTGTAGAGGGCGCCCCATCGCGAAGCGACTGGCAGCAGCGAATCGGCCGCCACAGCAACCCTGACCTCACCGGTCGCATCCCCCATAGCCGCCGCAGCAACCCTGACCTCACCGGTCGCATCCATCGTAGCCGCCGCCACAGTAACCCTAGCGCCACCGGTCCCAACCCCCATAGCCGCCACAGTAACCCTGCCCTCACCAGCCCCCGGAGCACCCGTCGCCCCATCGCCAATAA
>JAATGQ010000188.1 GCA_015654595.1 Chitinophagales bacterium
GTGTTGCAGCGAGTCTTTTTTTGTGCCTATTTTTTTTGTTTTTTTGCGGGCAGTTTGGTTTGGGCCGTGTTTTTCGCCTGTGCTGGGAGCGGTTTGGCTTCGGCCGTGTTTGTCGCCTGTGCTGCGAGCGGTCTGGCTTCGGCCGTGTTTGTCGCCTGTGCTGCGGGCAGTCTGGCTTTGTCGGCTCGCGGAGGGCTTCCGGTGCTGGTCCTGGCGTCGGCGGCTCGCGCTTGCCTTTACGGCTTGTGTACTCCGCGGATCATGCTTTCGAGGGCTTCGAGGTGATCCTTGAAGGCTTTCTCTCCGGCTTTTGTGATCGAGTACGTGGTATTGGTCTTTCGTCCGATGAATCCCTTATGGACTTTGATAAAGCCGTTCTCTTCCAGGTTGATAAGGTGCGATGCCAGATTGCCGTCGGTCAGCTCCAGCAATGTCTTCAGATCGTTAAAGCTCACCTCTTCATTCACCAAAAGTATACTCATCACCCCCATTCGGATGCGACTGTCGAAGACTTTATTGAGATTGCCTATCGGATTCTTCATCGTTTCTCGTATTTCCACCACATGATCAGCCCATATATGATATGCAGGACGCCAAATCCAGCAGTCCAAAAATACAATCCCTCATGCGGATAATACATACTTATGCAACCAAGAACTATTTCGAGTATACCTAGATATCGGATATCGGTCAGTGTGTACTTGCTGGCGTTGACGAGCGCAAGACCGTAGAACACGAGACAGGTCGGTGCGACATAGATCCAGTCAGAGTTATACAGCAGCCCCAGTACAAAGAAGCCGCCGGCAGCCAGGGGTATGGACATATTGATGGCCAGCTTCCGGGTAGTCGGCCCCCACATGGGTACCTGGCTCTTTCGGGCCTTCCGCCAGCTAAAGAAGGTGGAGGAAGCCAGCGCTGCTACGAGTACGATCAGGGCCAGCGCGATCAACTTCACTTTAAATTCTTCGAGACGGGCGGAGAACTCGCCTTTAAATCTCAGCGCGTCAGCATAGCCGGCGTAGTATTTATGTGTCAGGTTGTTGGCCAACCAGGCTCCTATGAGGGCGCAAACACCCGCGCTGACACCGCTGAGACCGCTGAGGGACATAAAACGGGAGCTGCGCTCCATCATCCGCCTGATGTCCTGCAGGTCCTGAAGGGCTTCGAGGGATTTTTCTGTCGGGCTTTGCGTGTTCATAAAAGCACTTTGAAATACAAAGTACAGGGAAAAATTTCACTCCTCCAAGCATTGGTAAAAATATTTTTGCCGTTGGCTTGTCAAATGAGAAAAGAGATCCTAAAAATTATTGGTAATCAATTCATTATTGACCTCAAACCTACAAGAGAAGACATTTTCAAAATAGCCGATTTCATTGTAAATTTGGTATACTTAATTAGAAGATCATGGACAGAATTGTTTTGGAAGTTGATGACAATACAGGTAAAATCTACCGGAATTTCTCGCCCGAGAGCAAGCAGCAATTTAACGAGACTGTTAGTCTGATGTTGAAGAAAGCTGTCAATGATATGTCTATTTCAGATTATAAGAAATCTATGGACTCCATTGGCTTCAAGGCTGTGGCAGCTGGTCTGACACCTGAAATTCTTGATGAGCTATTGAAATCAAATGACTAATATTTTTGTCTTTGATACAAATACTTTAATAAGCGCACACCTCCTACCTTCCTCTACCAATAGACAAGCGTTCGATCTAGCATTTGAAAAAGGCATACTCGTTCATTCCAAGGAAACTTTTACTGAATTCACTGAGGTCTTTACCAGGCCAAAATTCGACAAATACATCTCGCTTGAAGACAGATTAGATGCTATCCGTTTGCTGGAATTGCGGTCCCAATTTATAGAAATAACCTCTCCGGTTATCGCTTGCCGAGACCCTAAAGACGACAAGTTTCTTTCTTTAGCTCTTACAATTAAAGCAGATTCCATAATTACCGGCGATAAGGATTTGTTGGTCTTACATCCCTTTAGGGAGATCCCTATCTTAAATCCAACGGACTTTATAGACAGGTTTCGGATAGCGGGATCAAGCCAGTAATAATTGCATCTGAATATTCGCCCGCTCGTAGGGCGACGGCGGGCCGGCAACCTTATTAAAGCCAAGTTTGTGATAGAGATTGATCGCGGGTTTGAGCAGCGTATTGCTTTCCAGGTAGACGCGATGGGCGCCCATGTCCTTTGCTTTTGCAATACAGGCCTGGCCAAGAAGATAGCCGATGCCCAATCCCTGAGCTTTTGGGGAGACAGCCATTTTGGCCATTTCGAAGCCGCCATCGGCCATCGGGATAAGCGCGCAGGCGCCAAGCGGCTCTTCTTTATAGAGGGCCATAAAGATAAACCCGCCCTTGTCAAGGATATATTCCTGGGGATGGTACAGCGCTTTATAGTCGCTGTCTTCCATATGGAAGTATTTGGTGATCCATTCTTCGTTGAGTTTGTAAAAGGCCTCCTGGTACTGTGGGGCGTAGTCGACGATCTGGACCTGGCGGCTCTCGCGTTTCTTCTTTTCTGCACGAACCCGTTGTAACAGATTCTTTTGATCCAGCAGGAATTCCCATTCGGCGATCGCCTTCCAGAGGTCATGGTCCGTCTCTTTCATCGCCTTCTCGATGGCGGCGGTAACATCGTCGATCTGGTCCTGCATTTTCTCTCTCAGCTCCTGGCCGGCAGGCGACAACATCACAAAGTTCTTGCGTCCATCCGCGGCCCCCTTTTTCTCTATCACATAGCCTTTGGCCGACATTTCCCTTACGATCTGGCTGACGGAGGGGTGAGTATGGCCGATTTCACGCGCAACGTCCGTAATGGTCTTTTCTTCCGTCCCCGAAAGTGAATAGAAAACAGGGAACCATTTGGGCTGCAAAGGGACCTGGTAAAGGTCATAAATGCCCGCAGCGTCTTCCGTCATCCGGTCGGCCAGACGGCGCAAACGACTGCCCAGCGCCATTTTTCCGGTTTTTGTATAAAAATCCATATAATTACGTAATTGCTTACGTAAATGTAGAACTAAATTTTTTCCTGGCGGAAAAAATTTAGTTGGGCGCGAAACTCAAGGTGAAATCTAGCGGGAAAGAATCTTACATTACAGGATAAATTGACGATTCAATGCCTGATACTTATATCCTGGCACTCGACCAGGGCACGACGAGTTCAAGAGCGATACTATTTGACCACTACGGCAATATAGCCCAGAAAGCACAGCGCGAATTCAAACAGCATTATCCAAAACCGGGCTGGGTGGAGCACGACCCGGAAGAGATCTGGTCTTCACAATACAGCGTGCTGGCGGAGGTCCTTGCAAAGAACAATATCACCACCCAAAGCGTAGCCGCCATCGGCATCACCAATCAGCGGGAAACGGTCATCGTATGGGACCGCAGCACCGGCAAAGCCATCCATCCCGCCATTGTCTGGCAGGACCGGCGGACTGCGGAATACTGCGACAAGCTAAAGGCAGACGGCCACGCGCCGCTGATCCAGGAGAAGACGGGGCTGGTGATCGACGCCTATTTTTCAGCGACCAAACTAAAATGGATACTGGATGAAGTTCCGGGCGCCCGATCTCTTGCAGGAAAAGGCCTGCTGGCCTTCGGAACGGTGGATAGCTGGCTCGTCTGGAAGCTCTCAGCCGGTCGTCTTCATATCACCGATACAACGAACGCGTCGCGGACGATGCTGTTCAATATCCATAAAGGAACCTGGGATGCGGATCTGCTAAAGCTCTTCGATATCCCCGCTTCCGTGTTGCCGGAGGTCCGGTCTTCGAGTGAAGAATACGGGCACACCAGCAGCTTCATGTCACCCGGTTCGATCGGGATGCCGATTGCCGGCATCGCGGGAGATCAACAGGCTGCGTTGTTTGGTCAGCTGTGTATCCAGCCGGGCATGGTAAAGAATACCTATGGTACGGGCTGCTTTATGCTGATGTGTACGGGGACGCAGGCCGTCAAATCGAATAACAATTTGTTGACCACTATCGCATGGACCAGAGGCGGCGTAACGCAATATGCCCTGGAAGGCGGCATCTTTATCGCCGGCGCCGTGGTGCAATGGCTGCGTGATGGTCTTCATTTTATCCGCAAGTCGGCAGAGGTAGAAAAGCTGGCGGCGCAGGTCGAAAGCACGGAAGGCGTTTATATGGTGCCGGCCTTTGCTGGTCTGGGCGCGCCCCACTGGAATCAGTATGCGCGGGGAAGTCTTTTCGGTATGACCCGGGGAACGACAAAAGCGCATATCGCCAGAGCGGCCCTCGACAGCATTGCCTATCAGACCTATGATGTGTTGATGGCGATGCAAGCCGACAGCAGCATTCCGATGAAGGAGCTGCGCGTCGATGGGGGCGCAACGGCGAATGACCAGCTGATGCAGTTCCAGTCCGATATCCTTGGGGCGCCCGTTATTCGCCCTACGGTGACCGAGACTACGGCCTTGGGTGCGGCTTACCTGGCCGGTCTGGCGACGGGTTACTGGTCTTCGGAAGAAGAACTGCAAAAACAATGGGCCGTAGACAGACGTTTTGATCCTGCGATGGAGGCTGGGGAGGCGGAACGATTGTTAAAGGGTTGGCAGCGCGCTGTGAAGGCTGCGATTGCATGGACGGAAGAGTAAGATGCCCGGTGCGGATGGGGCCTGGGAGGGACGGCTGACCCGGACATGACGGGGCTGCAAGGTTAGCGGATGAATAAACAATAATATATGCACAGACAGGAAATGATCACCGCTCTGGAAGCAAAGAGCGGGCAGCAATGGGACATCGTTATTATCGGCGGGGGAGCAACGGGATTGGGAGTAGCAGTAGACGCGGCTTCACGTGGATTCAGCACGCTGCTGCTGGAGCAGTGTGATTTTGCAAAGGGTACTTCCTCGCGGGCAACCAAGCTCGTACATGGCGGTGTTCGTTATTTGCAACAAGGCAATATCAAGCTGGTGACGGAAGCGCTTCATGAGCGGGGAATACTTCGGCGGAACGCGCCTCATCTCGTTCGCGATCTTTCCTTTATTGTCCCCAATTACAAGTGGTGGGAAGGTCCCTATTACGGGATCGGGCTAAAAGTATACGACTGGATGGCGGGCAGCCTTGGACTCGGCAAGTCGCGGCTTCTGTCAAAAGACGAGACCTTACAGCTCGCCCCCACCCTGGATGCCGAGGGATTACGCGGCGGGGTACTTTATCATGACGGACAATTTGACGACGCGCGTCTGGCGATCAGCCTTGCGGCTACCGCAGCAAGACATGGGGCGGTGCTGCTCAACTATTGTCGCGTGGATAGTTTTATAAAACAGGGTGGCGTCCTTACGGGTGTTGTAGCAACGGACCTGCTTGCACCCGGCGGGATAAAACAGTATAGTATCAACGCAAAGGTTGTGATCAATGCGACCGGCGTTTTTACCGACAGCATATTGAAGATGGACGATCCATCGAGCGAACCGATCATTGCGCCAAGTCAGGGCGTACACATTATGCTGGACAAAGAATTTCTTCCGGGTGAGACCGCGATCCTGGTTCCGCATACAGATGATGGAAGAGTTCTATTCGCTGTCCCCTGGCATGATAAGTTGATCATAGGGACGACCGACACGCCGGTCGATAAAGTCGAGCTGGAACCGCGCGCCTTTCCCGAGGAGATCGATTTTATCCTGAAGCAGATCGGCCGATATCTGACTAAGGTGCCTGGTCCTGGGGATATCCGCAGCGTATTTGCGGGCTTGCGTCCATTGGTGAAGAGCAGCAGCAAGAAGACGGCAGAACTCTCGCGCGATCATCTGATCCTGGTGGCCGACTCCGGTCTGATCACCGTGACGGGCGGGAAGTGGACGACCTACCGGAGAATGGCGGAGGACACGGTTAATACGGCTATTGTTAAGCGGGGGCTTCCCGAACAGGATTGTATCACCGCTACCCTGCCGATACATGGCGCTCCGGGTGTGCCGCTGGAGATGGGCGGTGTGGTGGCGACGGAATATCCACTGGATTTCAATGACCCCCTGCACTTCTACGGAACAGATGCTAAGACGATCCGGGAGTTGGGTGTGGCGAATCCCGAATGGGCGAAGCCAGTACATCCGCGTCTTCCTTATACGCTTGCCGAGATCGTGTGGGCGGTGCGGGAAGAGTTGTGTATGACATTGGAGGATGCGCTCAGCAGGCGGACAAGATGTTTACTTCTGGATGCGGCTGCTGCGGTAGAATGTGCGCCCGCGGTGGCTGCGCTGCTGGCATCCCTGCTGGACAAGGACGAGAAATGGAAGGACGAACAGGTGAAGGAGTTCACTCAGCTGGCGGCGGGTTATAAGCTGAGCGATGAGCAGCGGCTGAGAGGTTTGATTGCTTAAAACGACATCATTATATGACTCCATTTTTCGGAGAATTTATCGGCACTGGGATGGTCATCCTGCTTGGCCAGGGCGTAGTCAGCAATGTGATCCTGGAGAAAAGTAAGGGGCAGAACAGCGGTTGGATCGTCATCAGCTTTGGCTGGGCGATGGGTGTTTTTGTGGGCGTCTATTGTTCTGCAGCTTCGAGCAAGGCGCATCTGAATCCTGTCGTCACGATCGCCTTTGCGTTATTGGGAAAAATATCCTGGAGTCTCGTGCCGTTGTATCTGGCGGCACAGTTCCTGGGGGCTATGGCGGGTTCGGCTGTCATGTGGCTTTGTTTCCGCACGCATTTCGACGCAACTGCCGATGCGAATACGAAGCTGGCGGTCTTCTGTACGGCGCCGGCTATACGAAAGTATAGCGCGAATTTTATCACAGAGGCCATTGCGACCTTTATCCTGATAATCGGAGTGTTGTTTATCGCTTCGCCTACGAGCAGTCTTGGCGCCTTGGATGCGCTGCCTGTGGCTTTGCTCGTGTTGGGCATCGGTCTTGGTCCTGGCGGTCCGACGGGTTATGCGATCAATCCCGCGCGTGATCTGGGTCCGCGTATCATGCATGCGCTGCTGCCGATACCCGGGAAGCGCGATAGCGATTGGGGCTATGCCTGGGTCCCGGTGTTTGGGCCGTTGGCGGGCAGTGTATTGGCGGTGTTGGCGTATAGGGTGTTGCAGGGATGAGATGCGCGCCGTTCTCCAAACGCAAGTTTACGGCGTCGGTGGCGCCGCGGGGAGGTGGTAATCGATACCGAAAAAAGCGCCGTATTCTTCGAGGGGCCCGAGGCCGACGGTTGCGCGTCGTTTATTGACATTGGGTTCGTCTTCTATGGGGAAGAAATTCATTTTACCCGTCTTGGGATCCGAATGGACCTGGCTTCCATAGATCTGCTTTTTTCCCTGGGTCACGAGTATGCGGTCTTCGAGCAGCGCCAGTTCATCGGGCTGGGCTTTTCCCTGTTCAACGGCGGTCTTCATGACAGGCAGCCAGGTCACCTGCGTCAGCGAGTCCGCATGTTGGATGACGAGCCACAGTGCCTCGGAAGCCCTTTGGCCTACTTCATCGGGGCCAAGCCACCCTTTACGGTTAAGGATACTTGTTACAATCTCAAGATCGATGGAATCCTTTTCTTCTATTTTTTTCCATAGCGCCTGCATCTGTTTAGAATCGGGGCCGTACTTCTTCTGGACGCTGTCGAGCTGTCGGCGATAAAACTGGTCGTCGGTATATACCTGATTGAGCGTATCGCCAAGAGGTTTATCGATCTTGCTTTCCTTTTCGAGCCTGTTCAGCCTGATATGGTCGAGCTCGTTGGACCATCTTTTATCATTGTGCAGGCTGATAAGGTCGGAGTCTTTTGCCGTATGGGCGTCATTCGACCACTTTCCGCGTATGGCCTGATCGAGGTATCGGAAAGCAGAGTCTTTATTACCGGCCTGGGCCCAGGAGCAGGCAGCGTCGTAAAAATCGCCTGTTCTACCTTTTCCGCCGGCGTAGGCAAAGGCGCTGTCATAAGCAAGAGCGCTGTTGTGAAAGTCTTTGGCTTTGTAAAAATGACTGGCGTGGCCGATGTAGGCGAGATATTTTTCGTCGGTCTTAAAATTTGTTTGTCCAAACAAAATTCCTGTTGATAAGACCAGGGATAGCGTTAGTGTAAATTTTGGCATGTCGGCTCGGTTTGAGCCCTAATTTAATAAAAAAATCCCTGCTGTTACGCAGGGAGTACTAATCAGTTTCCTAGCCAAAATTATTCTTCTCATTCAACGTCATATACGTAAAAAAGGCATGTTTAGATTTCCGTTCGGCATCTTTTAAAAGTTTTTCATAATGGTGTGGACTTGTTGTCGGCGGGACGTCGTTGCTGCAGCAGAAGTGAGTTAGCCTCCAGAAGACGTTCGAGGTCGTTTTTCCGATGCAATAGATCCGCTCTTTCAGAAGGTTCGCTGAACTCAGTATTTTCCGTCGTCATACAGGTTTCGACCATCGTCCGGAGCATGTCTCTCCATTCATGGAGGCGATAGTCATTAAAAAACTGTTCGAGCACTTTCATAGGATCCTGGATCTCGTCTTCCTTTAATTGAAGGATCCCGTCGAACAGCTCATTCTTTTTTTTCAGAAAGGGTGACATAGCAAAAGCATTTTTAAGTTATCAAAAGTCTCCATTCCAGACGCTACACATATCCGTTGGAAATTTCTGACATGCTTTAGTATGTATATCGAAGGTAATAAAAAGAAGTATCCGGGTAAAAAGAAGTTATTGACGTATTTACGATTTTGTTGTCGATCCAATAGCTGTCAAAATGGTGGCACAGGCTTGTTCGATTTGCTGTTCCGTAATTGTCAGCGGCGGCGCTATCCGGAGGCACTGTGGAGCGAAAAGGTACCAGTCGGTCAGGACGCCGTTGGCGATACAGGTGTCGATGATCTTCTTATTCCGTTCGAAACTATCGAACTCGACGGCCAGCAGGAGTCCCGAGCTTCTTACGGCTTTGATGGCCGGATGTTTCAACAGTCGGAGGAAGAGCTGTTCTTTTGCCTTTACCTGGCTGATCCAGTCTTCTTCGAGTAATACCTTAAAAGAAGCGAGGCCTGCGGCGCAGTTGATAGGGTGACCGCCGAAAGTGGTAATGTGTCCAAGGACCGGGTCTCCGGTCAGGGTTTCCATTTTTTTCTGGCTGGCGATAAAGGCGCCCATCGGCATTCCCCCGCCCAGTGCTTTTCCGAGCAACAGGATATCCGGTATGACCTCGTATTGTTCGAATGCCCACATCGTTCCGGTTCTTCCGAAACCCGCCTGTATCTCATCAAGCACCAGCAGGGCACCTGTTTCGTCACAGCGGCGACGCAGCTTTTGCAGCCATTCTTTGTCGGGGGTGAATATGCCGCGTTCTGCTTGTACCGTCTCGGCGATGACGCAGGCCGTCTGGGCCGTTATCATTTCCAATGCCGCGTCGGTATTATAATCGACGTGCTTTATCCCAGGAAGGAGGGGGCGAAAGGCGTTGCGCCAGTATTCGTCTCCCATAATGCTGAGCGCGCCCTGTGTGCTGCCGTGATAGGAATGGTTGAAGGCGACGATCTCCGGTCTGCCGGTAACGCGCTTGGACAGCTTCATCGCTCCTTCGACGGCTTCGGCGCCGCTATTGGTAAAGTAGACGCTGTCGAGTGTCTCCGGGAGGTTTGCTGCAAGCTGGGCCGCATATCCGACCTGCGGTGTCTGGATCAATTCGCCATAGACCAGCAAGTGCAGGTAGCGGTCGGCCTGGTCTTTTATTGCGGCTACGACTTTGGGATGACGGTGGCCGGTATTGCAGACACTGATGCCGCCGATGAGGTCAAGATATTGCTGTCCTTCAGGGCCATAGAGATACAGTCCTTCCGCTTTTACGATCTCGAGTCCAAGGGGTGCGGGCGAGGTCTGCGCTACATGACGGATGAAAAGGCGATATGTTTCTGGATTGGCATTCATTGGAATGCGAAGGTCGGAAATTAGTAAATTTGGGTACCAATTATCTTATATTTACAGGACAATCTAAATTCTTCAGGTATGGCAACGATTCTTCCAGTTGAAGGTAAATCTCCCCGGTTTGGTAAAAATTGTTTTATAGCCCCAAATGCTACTATTGTTGGAGATGTGGAGATGGGTGACCAATGCAGTATTTGGTTCAATGCAGTAGTAAGAGGCGA
>JAATGQ010000138.1 GCA_015654595.1 Chitinophagales bacterium
AATCACATTAAACCATTGAGAGGAAGCATACCAGATGCTGACAAGCATAGGCTTGTCTTAGGTACGGGCTTTCTGCAAAGCCTCCTCTCGCCAGGGATACCAATCCACGGGATTATGAGCATGATGCAATAAATAAGGGCTTGTTTCTCCAGCCAGACGATTACTGTAGGACATAGTAACGCAAACTACAAGCTTCCTGCCAGATTGGTTCTTTATTTTTTCTTAACGGAGACGGAGAGATATTTTTCGAGCGCGGAAACCATCGACGGCGCCTGGGGCAGCGGAGCCTTGATGTCAAGCGTCAAACCAGCCTCTTCCACAGCGCGGGAAGTATTGCTGCCAAACGCCCCTATCTTGGTGCCGTTCTGCTTAAACTTGGGGTCGTTATCGAAGAGACTCTTTACGCCGCTGGGAGTAAAGAAGCAGATGATATCGTATTCGCCCTGCTCCAGGACAGCCTTGACATCATTGCTGATGGTCCGATACATAAAAGGAGTCGCAAAACCGCAATTATTATGTTTAAGCCAGTTGATGATCTCATTGTCCTGCTGATTCTCAGAACAGGGATAAAGGAACTTCTCGTTCTCTTTGTGCTTGTTGATCACGTCGAACATGGACTTGTTCAGACCATCTGCACCATAGAATACTTTACGCTTCCGGTAAAGAATAAACTTCTGGAGATAAAGCGCCACGGCTTCTGTAATACAGAAGTACTTGGTGTCCTGAGAAACGCTGACCTTCATCTCTTCGCAGATACGAAAGAAATGATCAATAGCATTACGACTGGTAAAGATAACCGCCGTAAATTGTGGAATATCTATCTTTTGCTTGCGGAAGTCCTTGGCGGGAATTGGCTCCAGTCTGATAAAAGGGAAAAACGACAATTCCACCTCGTATTTCTTCGCTAATTCGAAATACGGCGACTTGTCTGTTTCAGGTCTGGGTTGAGTGATTAAAATCTTTTTCTTATCCTCAGTTTTTACCATGTGTGTTCCCCTCTGGATTTGCAAATTTAATACACTTTTTCCAAATAACTTAATAACACCTTGTAAATCAATAAAAGGGGTGCTATTTCGAAGGCGCAAAGGTACAAAAAAAAGTAAAACGCCGTTAGTTTTATTTCATTCCTTATAGGCCGGTAGGCCGCTAACACTCTATACATCCACAAGACAAAAACCATTGCCAATGAAATGGTTATAAAAATTTCCCGCATCGTAGGGCCAGAAAAAGTGATTATGATCAAGAAGGGAAGCAGAAAAATTCCCAGCATTTTATTCACTAAAAAGACGATAAATATGTAAACATCCGTCGCTCTTGAGATCGAAAAGACCCATCCCACGAACTTCAACATCAGGAATTTTAACAAATATATAGCAGCCAGCACACCCATACAGTACATATACAAGACCCAAAACCGGATCCCGGACGCCACATTCGAGTAATGCAGCACGAAGCTGGCATGCAGCCCAGCTGAGATAACAAATAAAATGTTCAACAAAAGCGAAGGCAGCGGAGTCTGCAAAACCTGCTCGCGGATCTGCTGCTGACGAAGACTCACGCGGAAAAACAAAGTCATCAGGTGACCAAAGTATTTTTCAAAGAAGACCCTGATCAAGGCAAAGTAAAAGAGGATACCCACGATCAGGTAAAAGAGCGTATCCTTTGACGCCACCTTATGTACCTGGTAGATCTCAACGACCGGCGGTGCTGTAAAGGGGAAGTAGGGATTGGCCGCCAGAACCTTGTGCCAGAAAGTAATAGCCGGCGGACTCGTCTCATGGACCACGGTCGCGGAAGAAGCCGTTGGATGAATGGTATCGGGTCGGGCAATAGCCGCGGAATTTGCCGTGTCGATCCGATGGGCTGTGTCGGGGACCGCCTGCTGGCCGGTAGTAGAAGGCTGCTGACCGGGAGCCGCGCCGGGCTGTCCCGCCGGTACGCCGCCGGGCTGGACTCCCGCCGCCTGCTGCACCCTCGCCAATGAATCCTTTACCCGCCTTCTTTCGCGGATAATGGAATCGCGGCGAACGGAATCTCTATGTGAAAGATGATGGATCGCGGTATCGCGGCGTACAACGGTTTTATGGACGGTCGTATCGCCGGCAGGCCTTTCCGCCTGCTGCTGGTTCGAATCGGTCTGGGCTTTCACCCCGCTGAAAACCAGCAGGCCAATTAAGATGAGAAAAATGGATTTTGTCATTAGAATAATGGGTTTTCAGCCGGTGCGCGCTGCCCGCCCGGCAAAAATAAGTTTACGCGTTAAAAAAAGCTGACATATCCCAGGTGAATTTTTGCATCATGAAAATTGAAATGGGTATCGTCTCTTTTTCCAAGCGCATAAGATATATTAAAGATCCCGGCCTTTGTTTCAAAAGCCATCCCCAGACCAGAACCAATGTAAGAGTCGTTGAGCTGATATCCCGGCACATTGTTCTTTGCCCATCCCACATCCACAAAGGTGAACAGGAAGGAATTCAGCCCGACGAGGTACCGGTATTCCAGCGTGCCGACGGCATATTGGGCCGCAAGTATACTTTGTTCGTCAAAACCACGGAGCAGCCGGTACCCGCCTATCAGGAAAAGCTCATTCCGATAAGTATTCGGACTATTGAAAACACCCCCGTTAAAACCCAGTTTAAAGGTGGACGCCTTCCCTATCGGAAAGTAATGCGCCGCCGACAGCTTCACCAGGAATTCATAAGAATGCAATTTTACGGTATCATAAAGGGACGCAAAGTTGAACGAACTATCATTCGGGTCTTTCAGATTGACGATCTGCGCATTCTCCTTTATCTTCTTGGTCCCGGCAGACCCCAGGAATGACAACTCATTCCCCCGTCTTGGGTTAAACTTATAATTTGTATTGTTGAAATCATAGGTTACCCCAAGGCTGACAGCACTGATATCCATTTCTTCGGGCAGCGCATGGGAAGCGATGATCGAAAGGGTATCGATCTGGAGCAGACTGGAGATAGCATCCTGTATAAAGACAGACCCGCTCTGATGTTCCGACAGGGTATATTGCATCCCGGCGTTGAGATTGACATCGATATAGGTCGAGTCCTGCTTATACAGATCAAAAGACCCGGTGAACCCAAACGGCGAGTGAAACAAATAGGGCTGCTGGAACAACAGATCCAGCCGCGGCGATCCGGATTGGAGCTGCTGCCAGTTGAGACTCATGGTCTCTCCGTTGCCCAGCGCATTTTTCAGATCGACCGTCGCCTCGCCCGTGACCAATAGCTTATTCCCAAGGGCTGGATCGCTGCTTGGTAAAAAACCGACCAGCGCGTTGATCTGGCTGCTCTTTTTTGGCCTGAGGTAAAGATTGATCACCGATCCTTCATTGACCATCGTCAGGGTCCACGGCTGCTGCTCCTGCACATAGGGCAGCTCCAGGATCTTCTTTGATATCTGCTGAAGCCGTTCTTTTTTGTAGATGCTGCCGTTTGGGATGTTCAGATAGCGCTGGATGAATTCGTTCGAGATCTTTGCCGTCCCGATGATCCGGATGCTGTCGATCTTGTAGAGCGGCCCCTTGTCCATCTTCAATACAGCCGCCACCTCCCCGGAGTCTTTTAATGTCAGGCTGTCTAGACTGATCTTTGCAAAGGGATAACCGTTGTTTTCCATATAATCGAGCATCAGCTGACGGCGCGATTCGAATTGCCGGAAATCCAGCGGTTTGTGTGCAAATACTTTGTCGTTCCAGCCCACTGCGGCCAGCAGCGCCGGGTCGATCCGACGCGCGTCGATATAGGCCCAACGCCAGGTCTGTCCCAGGTAAAGCCATAAGGATGCATCTGTTTTGCCATAGGCGACGCTATCGATGGACGCCGCAAAATATCCCTTTGTCCGGAGGGTGGTCAGCAGGCCGTTGACATATTCTGTACAAGCATCCCGGGAACGAAAACTGCTGGGTATATCCAGTTTGTGACGGATAAAAACGGAATCTTTATCCACGGGAAAGATATGCAGGGTATATTGCGACCATCCGAACAACGGGCAAAACAACAGGATCCATAAAAGCGCACGTACGAATACCCCGGGATTGATCATTAGCTCATCGAACAGTTAATGTATAATTTTGTAAAACTAAGCAAACCCAATGGCAGGCATTTATCTTCATATTCCTTTTTGCAGGCGAGCCTGTCATTATTGTAATTTTCATTTTTCTACCTCTCTACAGCATAAAAACGATTTTATCCCCGCTTTATTGAAGGAAATGCGGCTGCGACGGGATTATATCGGCCAGGAGCCCGTAGAAACGGTCTATTTTGGCGGGGGAACCCCCTCCCTGCTGGAACCGGAAGAGCTGGACCAGCTGATGGATACACTCCGGGAAGTATACTCCCTCACACCGGACGCAGAAATTACGCTGGAAGCGAATCCTGATGATATCGATCTCCGCCGGCTGCAGGCATGGAAAAAGGCAGGCGTCAACCGGCTTAGCATCGGCATCCAGTCTTTTTTCGAAGAAGATCTCCAATGGATGAACAGGGCCCACAATGCCAGCCAGGCGCTGGACTGTATCGGGATAGCACAGGCGGAAGGGTTTGACAATATCAGCATCGACCTGATATACGGCGGACCCACCCTGCCCGATGCCAACTGGCAAAAAAATGTGGAGCAGGCGATAAACCTGAACATCCCCCACCTATCCTGTTATGCGCTCACGGTTGAACCCAAGACCGCCCTGGACAAGATGATCCAGCAGCATAAAAAACAAGACGTAAACCAGGAAGACCAGGCCCGGCAGCTGATCCTGCTGATGGATTGGGTGGCAGCAGCGGGTTATGAACACTATGAGATCTCCAACTTTGCGCTTCCGGGAAAACGAAGCCGCCACAACTCCTCCTATTGGCAAGGCAAGACCTATCTTGGCCTGGGCCCTTCCGCGCATTCTTTTAACGGAACCTCCCGGCAATGGAATATCGCCAACAACGCCCTGTATATCGCCGACCCGCTTGGCATAGCAGAGATAGAAATACTCACGCCCGTTCAACAGCTGAACGAATACATCATGATCTCGCTGCGGACGATGGAAGGCAGCGACCTTGACCAGATAGCCGCAAAATTCGGGGAACCCGCCGCCAGGGAATTTTCGTTAAGGATCCAGCAATACCTTTCGGAAGGCAAAGCCGTCGTTACCGGGAATCGGGTGAGATTGACGGAAGAAGGAAAGCTGCTGGCAGATGGAATAGCTGCCGATCTTTTCTTCGAAGAAGGCGAGGTCTGATCAGCGACCTCAGTGATGTCGGTGTTGACGCAGATATTGTATACCCTGCGCCGCCGAAAGGATGACCACCATAAGAATGATGGCTGCTGATCCGAATCCCTGGAATGAAAGAGGCATAAAGGGTTGTTTATACTTATTAGACAAGATACGGCTCAATTTGTTTAAATCCATCTGCAGCCTTAACATTTTCCCACAAAATGCGATATATCAGACCCGCAATGGGCATATCTGCACCAATCTCCTTGTTAATCAAATATATACACTTACTCGCATTGTATCCTTCGGCGACCATATTCATCTCCAGCTGCGCTGTCTTTACGGAGTATCCTTTTCCGATCATATTTCCAAAGGTCCTGTTCCGGCTAAACAGGGAATAACAGGTCACCAGCAGATCTCCCAGGTAGACGGAAGCCGCATAGTTGGCGCTTTTACGATTCGACACGGGGTCCTGACCTGCTCCATGTGTCCCCACCTCAATATGCCGGATCCCCGCCTTCTGCAGAAAACCGGCCATTTCATCCGCACAGTTGGCGATCAGCACGCTGAGAAAATTGTCTCCATATTCGAGTCCATGCGCAATACCCGCCCCAAGCGCGTAAATGTTCTTTAGAATGGCGGCGTACTGAACGCCATAGACATCCTGGTTGGTCACCGTGTTCAGATATTCCGTCGAGAAATGAGACGCCATTTCCTGGACGGCAGTTTCATCCTGCCCCGAAAAAGTCAGATAAGACAGTTTTTCGGCTGCCACTTCCTCGGCATGACAGGGTCCCATGACGGTAAAGTAACCGGCAATATTGAAGTCGAATTCTTTTGCGAGATAGTCGTTCAGTAACAGATTTTGTTTTGGCAGGATGCCCTTTATGGCGGAAAGCACCTTTTTTCCCTGAAACGCTTTTCGATCCAGTCCTTCCAGCGTCTCGTCCGCATAAGCGGACGGAACGGCCATAACGATCACATCGGAAGCCGCGACAACCTCACTGGCCTTGTTGCTCAGCATTAGTAATGCAGTATCGAAATACACGGAATGGAGGTACTGCGGATTATGATGCCGCGCCATAATATGCCGGATCGCAGATTCCTGTCTTACCCACCAGTTGATGGAATGATCGTTGTCAGTAAGCACTTTTGCCAATGCAGTAGCCCAGCTACCGCTGCCTATCACACCAAAACGCATGCAGAGTTATTTCCGCAATGATACTTAATTTTTCTTCGCCTCAAACAACTGATCCTTTGGAACGACTTTGACACGCACTCCGCTCTTGAGGGTTTTGCTGATCACACTATAAGGGCCGGTGACCACCTGGTCGCCCTCTTTTATACCGTCGACGACCTGGATATAGTTGATATCCTGAATATCTGTCCTGACTTTTACTTTCCGGACGGTATCGCCGGGCTGCAACAGGAACACGACTTCGTCCAGATCCTGCGAGCTGGCTGTTGTCTGGTGAACATCGGCCTTATTTTCTTCGTCCGATCCGTCGTTGCTGCCCAGGATCGCGTTATCGGTATTCTTTTCTCTTACAGCAACGGCGTTGATCGGAACGGCCAGTACGTTGGCATGCGTACGGGTCTGGATGTCTGCGCTGGCGCTCATCCCCGGTCGGAACGGAAAGCTTTTTGGACGGGCCGGATCGATCAGGTCTTTATAGGAATCCGCGGAAAGACGGATATGCACTTTGTAGTTGGTGACATCGTTCGTAGATACAGTCGTGGTCGATGTTCCAAGAGCGGTCGTCACGCTGCTGGCGATCTGGGTGACTACGCCGCGGAATTTGCGGTTGTTATACGCGTCGACGGTGATCAGCGCTGAATCGCCCAGTTGAACCTTGGGGATATCATTCTCACCGACGTCGACGATGGTTTCGATCTTGCTCATATCGGCGACACGCATCATTTCTGTTCCGGCCATCATGGAGTTTCCTACTACCCGCTCGCCTTTCTTGATGGAAAGCAGGGACACAACCCCGTCGATCGGCGACACGACAGTAGTACGGCTGAGATTTTTTGCCGCGATATCCAGGTTCGCACGGGCGCTGACGACGCCAGCCACATTCCCGCGGGCAGTCTGGAGCCCGGCGAGGTAGGCGGCCTGGGCTGTCCGGAAGTTATTTTCGGCGGTCTCGTATTCTTGTTGGGAGATCACCTTTTGGTCGAGAAGAGTCTTTTGCCGCTCGAGGGTCTTTTTAGCGGTTTCCATTGTCGCTTTGAGACCTGGAAGCTGCTCTGTCATATTGGAAACGAGGGCCTGCTGCTGGTTCATTTGTGCTGCTGCCTGGTCGCGCTGATTGGTATAGATATCGGCATAGATCTTCGCCAGCTCCTGGCCCTTATGAACACTGTCGCCTTCCTGGTTGACGCCAAGCTCCACTACTTCACCCGAAATATCGGGGCTGATCTTTACTTCTTTCTCGGGGTAGACCTTCCCGCTGGCGGTCACGACCTCTGTGATCGTCCGCTTCGCAACTTTTTCAGCAGAGACTTTGACGCCGTCGTCCTTTCCAAGAACGATCTTCAGTATCACGATGAGCACTATCAGCAGCACCACTCCTAAAATGATGCGAATGATTTTCTTATTCATGTTGTGTAATGTTATTCTTTTGTGAGCTTTATGCCTAAGCCCTTGTAAAACTCCAGCACCTTCATTTTAAACACATAGTCGTATTGAGCGGACAGGAGGTTGACGCGGGCGTTAAAGAAGTTATTTTGATTGGTCAGCAAATCGATGGTGTTCAGCATGCCGACATTGTATCTTTTCTGTGCGTAGTCGAAGCTTTTTTGCGTAGCGGCTACAGTGATCTTGTCGGCTTCGAATTTTTGAAGCGCCGTGATCGCTGAGGTATAGGCCTGGTAGATATTCTGCTTCAACGTCAGGTTGTCCTGATCGCGCTGCAGCTCCTGGTTGCGGAGATTGAGTTTTGACTTCGCATAGTTGGTGCGGTAGATCCCCTGGTTGAGGATGGGAATATTGACACTGATACCTACCTGGCTGCTGAAATACTGGTTCAGTTGTTTGAAATAGGGTTGCCGTTTATTGACCAGGTTGTAGCTGGTAATGCTATCTGCCAGCACCGGCGTATTCGATCCTGCAACATAGCCAACGGCGTGCGGCAGATAGGCAGTATAGTAAACGGGTTCTTCGGAAGGTGTAGATACGTAATAGCTGCTGGTGTTGCCAAAAACGGAAAAAACGGGATACCTGGCCCCGCTGGTAGCCTTTACGGCCTTTCTGGCCGACTCTATCTGAAAGGCGTCCATTTTCTGAAGCGGTTGATTGACAAGCGCCAGCGAATAGACGGCCTCGGGTTGAAGATCAGCCAGCTTTTCGATCGGGATATCGTCGACGGGCGGCGTATAGACCTCGAACGGCGTGGAAGCATCCATGTCCATATAGGCTTTTAATGTCAGTACGGCCTGATCGAGGTTTCCCTTGCTCGTGATATACGTAGCACTGTCCTGGGCTACCTGAGATTCCAGCTCAGCCGCATTCAACTCCGGCAGTGCGCCGGCGGCAACCTGTTTACGGGTCAGCTCCAACTGGTTTTGAGAAAGGCGAAGCTGCAGCTGGGAGGCTTCGGTCGTCTCCCTGGCCAGCAGGACCTGCAGGTAGGCATTGGCCACATTGAGGGAGATATCATTCTTTGTCTTTTCGGAATTAGCCAGGGCCGCCTGCCAGGAGTATCGGTTGGCAGCAATGGTATTCTTCAGGTTAAAACCATTGAAAACCGTCACGCTGGACTGCAGCGAAAGGCTATTGCTGAAGTAGGTGCTGTTGTCGATGGTATAGGTAGTATAGTTCAGCGAGTTGCCCGAATTGATCGAGGCGCTGCTGGAAAAGGTCAGCGTGGGAATTTGCGCCCACTTGCTTTGCTGAAGGGTCAGCCGGGCGATCCGGGCCTGAACGTCAGCCTGTTTGACCGAAATATTGTTGGCCAGCGCATATTCAACGCACCGTCTGAGATCCCATTTTTCCTGGGCATAGAGGGATAAGGTCGGCATAGCCATCCACAAAAGCAGCAGTAGTCTTTTCATACGTTATCACACTGATTAGATCAGGCGCCGGGGCCTGAAAAGTTGGACTAATTTACAGATTCCCTTTACTCCGGCAAGAGAAACCATTGCCTTCCATCATATTTTACAATGCCTTTAAGAAAGCCTGCGACAGATCGTCGATGATATACTGTGCTTCTTCGAGCCCGGTATAAAGCCGCAGCATCCGGTGTTCCTGGATTGCGGGATCGAACTGCTCCGCGGAAAGGGAAGCGCATTTCGGCAGGATCAGCGACTCGTGCCCTCCCCAGCTGACCGCCATCATGATGTGTTTGAGCGACTCACAAAAGGCTACGATCCGGGCCCGGCTTTGGGCATGGACGTAAAAGCTGAGCAGACCGCAGGCCCCCTTCATCTGGCGGCGGGCGAGGTCATATTGGGGAAAGGACTCGTCAAAAGGAAAAAGAATGCCTTCTACCTGGGGATGGCTCTTCAGAAAAGCGGCTACGGTTCTTGTCGTTGCCGAAATCCGGTCAAGCCGGGCCGGCATCGTCCGCAGCCCTCGGATCAGCAGCCAGGCATTAAAGGGCTGGATACCGCTGCCGATGTTCAAAAACTCGCTGTCGAATATCTTTTTCATCATCGCCCTGGTCCCGCAAAGCAGGCCCCCAACGGTGTCACTGTGCCCTCCGATATACTTTGTGGCCGTCTGCATAGCTATGTCGATCCCCAGCTCTATCGGTTTTTGATACAGGGGCGAGCAATAGGAGTTGTCGATAATGGTGACGATATTTTCAGCCTTTGCCAGCTCCGCCACCGCCTCAAGATCCTGTAGTTTGAAATCCCAGGAATTGGGCGATTCGAGGTAAATTACCGTCGTATTGGGCAGAATGGCGCGTTCGAAATTTTCGATAGCTGTACCGTCGATATAGGTCGTCGTCACCCCGAACCGGGGTAAGACCACGTCGAACATTTTTTGCGCCCAGGTATAGGGCTTGTCGACGGACACGATATGATCTCCGGCTTTTACGTTGGCCAGCACTGCGGCAAATATCGCCGAAGCCCCGCTGTTAAAGACAAGACAGTCTTCTGCGCCATCCAGCGCCGCCAGCTTTTTACGCAGGATCTCCACCGTCGGGTTAAGCCCCCTGCTATACAGATAGCCGCTGTATTCATCGGCAAACAGCGATTTCAGTTCTTCTACCGTATTTACCCGGAAGTTGCTGGTCTGGACGATGGGGGGCGCCACAGCATTAAAGTACAGTTCACGGTCTTCTCCTAGTTCATTGATGATATATGATATGTCCATAATTTAGTTTGAAACCCCTTCGCCGGACGGCCGCCGCCGGCGTCGGATGATAAAGTACAAGCCAAAACAACAGGCAAAGATCAGCAGGCCATAACCCGCAGACGCCGGGTCGCCGATCGCGATGCTGACGGCAATACACGCATAAGCGATTATAAAGATCAGCGGCATCACCGGAAATAACTTCATCCGGTAAATATTCTTGTCTTCGCCCATCTTCCTGCGCCGCAGGATAAAGATCGTACCCGCCGAAAAGGCAAACCCAAAGCTGTCGAGAAAGATGCTATAGTTGATGACCCGATCGACGGCGCTGCTGAAGAACAGCGTAGCAATGATGATCGCGGCAAAGACGGTCAGCGACCAGACGATCACGTCCCGACGCTCCGACCTTTTGCCAAACGCGGCAGGAAGGATCCCTTCATTGCTCATCGCGTACATCACACGCGGGTTGCTCATCAGCGAGACATTGACATAACACATCACCGAGAGGAACATCAGGACACGCAAAACTGTATCGCCGACGGGTCCAAACAAATGCTGCATCAGCAGTGCCGCAATCGAATCGGAAGTCTTTAGCTGTTCGAAACCGATGACCTTTGTATAGACGAGGTTCAACGACAGGTACAACAGGATGATGATCGTGATCCCATAACCTATCCCGCGGGGAAGGGTACGGCTGGGGTTGGAAACCTCACCGCCAAAATTGATCGTCTGCTGATAACCGCCGTAGCTGAAAGAGGCCGCTACAAGCGCGAAGCCAAGAGCCTTGAAAAAGCTCAGCTGAGGCAGGGATGCGCCTGCTGCAGGGGCCGTATGAGCCGGAAGGGGATAGTGCCCGAATACGGAAAGCAGCAGCAGCAGGATCAGCAACAATTTTATCACGGTCAGCGCATTCAAAACCCGGCTGCTCATTTTTAGCCCCAGCAGATTGATCACATAAAAAAAGATTACACCTCCTATCGTCACCACCTGGCGAAAAGTTTCCGGGGCGCCATCGGGATAGAAAAAGCGCCCGATATACTCTGCGCCGATCAGCCCAACCACGGCGGTCGACCCCGCATTGGACAAAAGAATGATACAGTTGACGGCAAATGCGATAGAAGGGTGATAGCCATAAGAGAAAACTTTATAGTAGCCGCCGGTGACGGGATACCGCGATCCGATCTCCGCATAGGTCAGCGCTCCGCACAACGCGATCAGCCCGCCCGCCAGCCAGGCCAGAAAGAAGATAGACGGCGTCCCGGCCCTCGCCGCCGCCGAGACAGGCGTACGAAATATACCCATCCCTATAACCAGGCTCACCACGATCATGGTGAGATCGAAAAGATTCAGCTGCCTTTTATTCATGGTAAAAAGACTCGGTTTATTTGATTCGGCGACAGGTAAAACTTAAGGCTGTTCTAAGGGGAACTGGCATCAACAGTCTGAAAATAATAAATTAACTTTGACCAATTCCAATCAGATGAAAAAAAACAATTGGCTGCTGATCGCTTCATTTTTTGGCAGTTCGGCTTTATCCGCGCAATCTGTTCATTCACCCTCCACCCTTACTGATTCGTCCCAGACAAAGCCTCTGAGTGAGGTCGTCATAAAAGCGTATGAGCAGTACCGAAAATTAACAGACGTCGGCGCTGCGGTCAGCAGTATCGGCAAAGCGGACCTGAATCGCTTTGGCAATACCAGCATCGTATCTGCGCTGAATACCAATCCGGGTGTCAGAATGGAAGAACGGTCGCCGGGCAGCTACCGGTTGAATATCCGGGGCAGCAGCATACGATCTCCTTTTGGCGTAAGGGATATAAAGATCTACTGGAATGAGATCCCATTGACAGACCCGGGTGGAAACACATATCTCAACCAGTTGGGATTTTACAATTTTCAATCGCTGGAGGTTATCAAAGGGCCTGCGGGAAGTCTCTATGGCGCAGGCATCGGCGGCGCCGTGCTGATCAACAGCATGCCTTCGATCTGGGAAAAAGGGGTAAACGCAGACTATACCGGCGGCAGCTACAACGCCAACAGCGAAAACCTGCAGTTCAGACTGGGAGACGACGACCACCGCAATCTCCTCTCTTATACCCACCAGACCAGCGACGGCTATCGGCAGCAGACGCAGATGCGCAGGGATGTCGCGAGCTGGGAAACACAGATCAAACCTTCGGAGAAACAAACGCTGCACGCATATATGCTGTACGGCGATCTGTATTACCAGACACCGGGCGGCCTAACCCAGACGGAATACAACAAGGATCCGCGGATGGCGCGGCCCGCCGTCGGAACCCAGCCCAGCGCGGTACAGGCAAAGGCGGCCATCTTTCAAAAGAACTTTACCGCAGGCTTCAGCAACGACTATCATTTCGACTCGCACTGGCAGAATACGACGGCTGTATACGGCGCGTACACGGATTTTACCAACCCCGGTATCCGCGTATATGAAGTCCGTCAGGAGCCGCACTTCGGCGGCCGAACGGTCTTCGGATACAACACAGACCTCGGCAGCAGCCACCTCCAGATCAATGCCGGCGCCGAAGCACAGCGTGGTTTTTTTGAGACCCGCGACTATGCCAATAAACTGGGAACACAAGACACGCTTCAAACGGATGACAAACTGGGCAACTGGCAATACCTCATCTTCGCACAGGCAGACCAGAAACTGCCCGGCGGATGGACGCTGACAGCAGGCGCCAGCTTTAACAAGACCGCCGTCGACATTACAAGAGTGTCTGTGGTCCCGCCCATCGCGCACGACATCCGCTTTGACAACAAAGTCGCTCCCCGCATCGCATTGCTGAAGAAGCTGACATCCGACGTTTCTGTCTATGCAAGCGCGGCCCGCGGATTCTCCACCCCAACGGTACAGGAACTGGAAAAGACCAACGGCATCGTAGGACCACCTTTACAGCCGGAAGACGGGATCGATTATGAAGTAGGTACGCGAGGCAGTCTTTTACAGGGAAAACTGTTCTTTGATATCAATGCCTTTTTCTTTCACCTGAACAACACTATCGTACAACGGATCGACAGCAGCGGGGTCGGCTATTCGGTCAATGCCGGCAGGACCAGTCAGCATGGTATCGAAAGCTATGTCTCCTACCAGCTGATCGACCAGCCTTCCGCCGCATTCAGCAATATAAAGCTCTGGGTCAGCCACACCTGGCATGATTTCCATTACCGTAATTTTATCCAGGATACCAGCGACTACACTAGTCATCGTCTGCCAAGCGTCCCGCCGCAGCTGATCGTCGGCGGCCTCGACATCCGGACAAGACCGGGGCTTTATCTCGATGTCACCTATACCTATAGCGACCGCGTAGCGCTTAACGACGCCAATACGGCCTATGCCGGATCATACGATCTGCTCGCAGGAAGACTGGGCTGGCGGACCTCCTTCGATCGATTCCGGCTGGATCTTTACACCGGGATCGACAATGCCTTCAATACAAAATATAGCCTGGGGAACGATTTCAATGCCGCGGCAGGCCGCTATTATAATGCAGCGCCAGGCAGAAATGTTTTTGCAGGAATATCGCTTAATTACGGACTTCGCTAAGCAAGCGATTCTGTTACCTTGACCACGGTCTGATAGAAATTGTTGACCGCCCCGATCACTTCGTACTTGATGTAATAGCTGCGGACAAAATCGTTCCAGGCCGCAAATTCGTGGTTGGGAATATTAAACTCGTCAAACATCAGGATGTCGCCTTTCCGCAGAAAGGGAGCCAGACGGGTAAGTGCAAAAAGCGTCGAAGAATAAAGATCGGCATCGAGATGGATAACCCGCGTGACGTTAGGGCTATCGATCGTCTTGCTATAGTTATCCAGGAACTTGTAGACGGTCTCCTGAAAAAGCCCCTTGATAAAAGTGCCCCGGGCATCATCCATAAAAGGGATGTCATAGCTGAAAGCGCCCTTTTTAAAGAAATGCCAGTCTTCTGGCAGCCCCTCGAAGGTATCAAATCCATAAAACCGGGATTCGGGATGGAGATTTGCCTTTATCCACCAGGCAAAGGAAGTCCCGCCGGCTACTCCAAATTCAAGATAATGAATGGGTTTCTGATCAAGTCCTTCGCTTTTTATGATGTGTTCGTGCAGCTTGACCCGGTTCGTATACTTCCGGGTGGGCTTATAAAAGTCGGAATAGGGTACTTTCCCCGCATTGCTATTTACCCAGGAGGAAAGCATACTAAAGTTGTAGCAAAATTTGAAAGCAAACCGGAAAGGTTTCAATAAGAGCCCGAAACGAGAAACCAACAACAAATCCTTGATAAAAGAATTGGACTTTCTGATAAAACTCATATGATATTAAACAATTTCTTTATAAAAGAAGCTAAAGATAGAGTAAAAAGAGACAATTTTCCATATCAGAAAAGTATAGCCGAAGAAAAGCTTTGAACTAGCAATTCTTCGTACTATCTTTACCGAGAGTTTTATTTACCGAACCCAAAATCAAAATAATACATCGATGAAACGCCCCTTACTCAGAATTGTGCTGGCTGTCTTTGGCGTAATAGCTGCATTCAGTTGCCAGAAAAGCAACTCTTCTCCCAATCCCCCGGCGCCTTCTGTTAACGCCGGTCCCTCTCAAACAATCGTTTATCCCCAGGATACGACCTTGCTTAATGGCACGGCACACGACGCCGCCAGCCGTATCGTAGGATATATCTGGAGCGAGATCTCCGGGCCGAACACGGCCACTATCGTCGACGATGGAAACCCGACAACGATTGTCCGCGGCCTGACCCTTGGTACATACGTATTCCAGTTGATGGCTGTTGACAGCATCGGCAAAACAGGTGTTGATACGATCAGCGTGTCTGTTGTAAAAAGAGTCGACACACTGACCACTTACTGGCCAGGAGCAAGTCTTCCTTATGAGCTGAACTTCCTTTCCAATAGCACGTATGCTGTCAACGGGTCAAACCAAACGTCCGAGCTGACTGTTGAAGCCTGGACGATAAATAGCGCTTT
Organism: Chitinophagales bacterium; assembly: GCA_015654595.1. GTDB lineage: Bacteria > Bacteroidota > Bacteroidia > Chitinophagales > Chitinophagaceae > Puia. The sequence goes on from JAATGQ010000138.1 coordinate 15,504, forward strand.
TGTAACGGGCAGATCCCTGCTGAACTTCAACACAAGCGGTCTCCCTTCCGGAGTAACGTCTGTGAAATCGGCTCACCTCTACCTGTTCTCCGACCTGAACCCCGACAATGGCGACCTGGTCCACGCCAACTATGGCAGCCAGGATGACTTCTACATTCAGCGTATTTCCAGCGCCTGGAATACAACCGGCGGCACCAGCTGGAACAACCTGCCTACGGTCGATACGACCAGCCAGGTGTATGTTCCGACGACCGCTTCCAGCTTCCTGGATGTAAACATCGACGTCACAAACCTTTTCAACACCATGCTTACCAAGGGCAACTATGGTTTTGAAATGAGACTGGTAAATGAAGTTACCTACAACTCCCGTATCTTCTGCTCCAGTTCTTATTCTGATTCTACAAGACGTCCTTATCTCGTAGTAAACTACTAGAACCGGACTTATCATTTTGACGAGCGGCCCCTGTGGGTCGCTCGTCTTTTTTTATTGTACCTTCACGCCCATGTCCACCAACCGCAATTATCGTTTTATCTCTTTTGTCGCTGCAGCCGCCCTTATGGCTGGCTGCGGGCCTTCCCCGGCAGGCAACACAACGGCAGCCTCCGGCAGTACGCCCTTCTCTTCGGAAAAGTCCGTTATAAAATACGCGCACGGTTTTACGATCGACTACCACGATCACTATAAGGAAGTAAAGATCCTCAATCACAGCGGCAGCCGGCTGGACACCATCGACTATCTGCTGGTCCAGGAAGGATATCCTGCCCCCTCGGGACATGCCGGCGCGCAGGTCATTACGATCCCCGTAAAGAACCTTGTCGTTCTTTCTTCGGCGCACGTCGCACAGGCTGACTTTGCCGGGGTAGCCGACCGTATCATCGGCCTGGGAGATTTGAAATATGTTACCTGCCCAGTAGTCCGGGAAGGCATAAAGACCGGGAAAGTAAAAGAGACAGGCGTGGACGCCAATGTAAATAATGAACTGATTATATCGATGCACCCAGGCCTGGTAATGGCCATGACCAATCCCGACGCGGCATTCAGCCAGTACAAGACCCTTATCGACGCAGGCATCCCCGTCCTTCCCAATGCGGAATGGCTCGAAACGACACCGCTAGGCAGAGCGGAATGGGTAAAGCTGATGGGCGCGCTGGTCAACAAGGAAGACCTGGTCGATCATAAATTCGATAGCCTGGATCAAACTTATCGGCAGCTGGCAGCTATCGGGCAAAAGGCGTCCAATAAGCCTTCTGTCATCATCGGCATGCCCTACAAAGGCGCCTGGTATACCCCGGCGGGCGAAAGCTATATGGCGCAGTTCCTGAAAGATGCCGGCGCCAGTTATCCCTGGGCGAACACAAAGGGCACGGGCAGTCTGTCCCTGACCTTTGAAGGTGTTGCCCCGGAAGCGCTAAAGGCCGACTACTGGCTGAACCTGGGTTATGTCAGCAGCAAGAAAGACATAACGGCAAAAGACAACCGCTTTGCACAGTTCAAACCTTTTACTACAGGAGCGCTTTATAATTTCAACCGGCGGGTAAACGATCTGGGATCCAACGATTACTATGAATCCGGCCTCGTGAACCCCCAGCGTGTTCTGGAGGACCTGATCCGGATCCTGCACCCTGGTCTGCTGCCACAGGATTCGCTCTATTATTACAAACAGCTGCAATGACCCCATCGCCTTCCGGAAAAATGCGTCTGACGGGCCTGCTGTTTTTGCTGCTGCTGGCTTTTCTGCTGGACCTTTCGGTAGGGCCGGTAAAGATCCCTTTAAGCGATGTCTTTCACATCCTTTTCTCTTCTTCATCAGCCGATAAGACCTGGGCCTTTATCATCGATAAGATCCGGCTGCCCAAGGCCTGTACAGCCGTGCTGGCAGGCTGTGCGCTTTCTGTCGGAGGCCTCCAGATGCAGACGCTGTTCCGCAATCCATTAGCCGACCCGGCGGTGCTGGGTATCACAGCCGGCGCGAGTCTGGGCGTTGCGGCGGTAATGCTGGCAGGCGGCGGCATGGCTACGCTTTTTGCTATAAAAGAGCTTGGACTGGCAGGCAGCTGGCTGATCACTGTTGGTTCCTGCGTCGGGGCCTTTGGCGTGATGTTCTTTGTGCTGCTCTTATCGGGACGCCTGCAGGATAATGTATTGATGTTGATCATCGGACTTATGCTAAGCAGCATCACCATTGCGATCACCAGCATCTGGCAGTATTTCAGTAACCCGGAAGAGGTCAAGGAATATCTGTTATGGACGTTTGGCTCTTTGCAGGGCGTGACGGGTTTACAGCTTTTGATCTTATCGATCGTAGTTGTCATCGGTCTGACGATGGCCTTCTTTTCTTCCAAGATGCTGGATGCACTGCTGTTGGGCGAAAACTATGCGCGCAGCATGGGGCTGACCATCGCGAGGGCAAGGGTATTGATCGTCGTCAGCACGAGTCTGCTGGCGGGCGCCATCACCGCTTTTTGCGGGCCGATAGGATTCGTAGGCATTGCCGTTCCGCATATGACGCGTATCCTTTTCAATACGGCATCGCACAGGATCCTGATCCCCGCCTGCTGCCTGATGGGCGCTTTGCTGCTGTTGTTTTGTGATATCGTCTCCCAGCTGCCCGGAAGCCAGACAGGGCTCCCCATCAATGTGATCACCTCTCTTATCGGCGCGCCGATGGTCATAGGACTCCTGCTTCGTAAAAAGACTTTAAATCCCTTTTGATGAATACATTGCTTCATACAGAAGGTCTACAGACGGGTTACCGATCCGGCGGAAGGAAGGTGCTGGCGCCTGGCGTTCTGCCCGACCTGCAGATAAAGGCAGGCCAGCTGATCTGCCTGCTCGGCCCCAATGGCTCGGGAAAGTCCACGCTGCTCCGGACCCTGGCGGGTCTGCAGTCTCCCCTCGAAGGATCGGTGATGATCGACGGAAGAAGCCGGCTTACACCAGCGGAGTTAGCCAGGCAAATGAGTCTTGTATTATCGGATAGGGTCAGCGGCAGCCTGACGGTCTATTCTCTTGTCAGCCTCGGCCGCTATCCTTATTCTGGCTGGCTCGGCAGGCTGAAGGAAGAAGACCTGAAGATCATCGAAACGGCCATGATCACGACGGGCGTTGACGGCTTTCGCGATCGGCATCTTAGCACACTCAGCGATGGCGAAAATCAAAAGGCGATGCTGGCCCGGGCCCTGGCACAGGATACGCCCCTGCTCCTTCTCGACGAGCCCACGGCTCATCTGGACTGGCCTAGCCGGATACAATTGATGCGGCTCCTCCATCAACTGGCAGTGGAAACAAACCGGGGCATCCTGCTTTCTACACACGAACTGGAGCTGGCGTTGCAGATCGCCGACGAGATCTGGCTTTTACACCCCGGCGGTGAATTTCATCGCGGAGCGCCGGAAGACCTGGTGCTGAATGGCGCTTTTGAATCGGCCTTTGCAAGACAAGACGTACACTTCGATATGCATACGGGGACGTTTATCATCCCTCACTCAAAGGCAAAACCCATCAGCCTTGAAGGAGAAGGCGTTCCCGCCTACTGGACGAAAAGGGCGCTTGAAAGGGAAGGATATAGGGTTGCAGCCGGGACCGCGCATGCAGATGATGCGGCGGCCGCCTCTATAGAACCGCTGACGACGGATGATCACGCTGGCTCGATTGGCCCGGCCGGGGCCGCCCCATCCGCTCATGTCCGCGTTTTATCGGGCACAGCGGGACCTTCGTGGTGTCTTATCAACGGCTTTGGAGAAAAAGAATACCCCTCCATCACTCTCCTTTTACAGGCATTACAGGAAAACAATTAGCTTTGCAGCGATACTGGTTGACAAAGAACCGTCATTAAAAGGGAAGTCCGGTGTAAATCCGGCGCTATCCCCGTAGCTGTAAGTATCATCCCAGCCTGCTTTCCGGAAAGGCAGGCAAAGGAAAACGACCGGCATTCTCAACACCACTGTCTGCGGCCGCAGACGGGAAGGCGAGTCGGTCAGATACGAGCCAGAAGACCTGCCAGCATCGATCTTTATTCATCTGCTTTCGGGTGAAAAGCAATAAATCCAAAACGCGTCATGAACAAAAAAAACTGGGCTCTTTTTACGCTGTCCCTCATGGGCAGTTCCCTCGCATTTGCACAAAACGGCAAGGACAGCATCGTTAAACAACTCGACCAGGTAGAAGTAACGGCTACCAAGTACCCCCTCAAACAAAGCCAGACCGGAAAGGTTGTCACCATCATCACACACGAAGAGATCGAAAGAAGCGTCGGCAAATCGCTGGGGCAATTACTGACAGAACAGGCAGGCATCAATGTCATTGGCGCGCTAAACGCTCCCGGAAAAGATCAGAGCGTCTCTATCCGCGGGGCAGGCTCGGGCCGCAGCCTGGTCCTGGTCGATGGAGTACCCGTCAACGACCCTACAGCTACCGACAATGCTTTTGACATCAACCTTATTCCTACGGCAATGATCGAGCGCATCGAGATCATGAAAGGCGCACAATCGACCTTATATGGCTCAGACGCGATCGCCGGCGTGATCAATATCATCACGATCAAACCCAACATCAATACGCCTTTCAACGGCAAGGCAATGGTCTCCGCCGGTAACCTCCACTCGGGCAATGGCGCAGCGCAGCTTTACGGCAATATCGCCAACCAGCTGACCTATAACATCCGGTATAACCATTCTTTTACCAGCGGTTTCTCGACAGCCTATGACAGCAGCAAACATGTTCCCGGCAGCATCCCGTTTGACAACGACGCTTATCATAGCGACAATGTTGCCGCAAACCTTGGCTGGACGCCGGTCAGGGAGCTGACGGTAAAAGGCTTCTTCCAATACTCGCATTACAACAACGACCTCGACGGAGGCGCGTACACGGATGCCCGCACCTATAACAGCAACAACAAGAACCTGATGCTCGGCGGCGGGTTTGTCTATGCGCTGCCAAACACCACGATCCACGGCAACTATATCTACAATACCACAGATCGTCTGTCTAAACAAGACAGCGCCGTTGACGGATATTATATCCACGACGATTTCTGGGGAAAATCTCAATACGCGGAGTTATATGCTGCCAGCAACCTGGGATATCATCTTACCTGGCTGAATGGCGCTGATTACCGCTACTCCTCGATGAATGAGAGCGGCATTTACGGTTCCTCTCCCTCCACCTATAAGGATACATCCGTCAGCCAGACTTCCATGTACAGCTCGCTTGCTTACAACGGTCCCTCGGGACTTAGTGTAGAACTGGGCGGACGGCTGAACACGCACTCCCGCTACGGCAGCAATTACACTTATACTTTTAACCCGGCATGGCTGATCAACAGCAGCTGGAAGCTCTACGGAAGTATCGCCAGCGCCTTCAAAGCGCCGACGCTTTATCAGCTGTATGCGGAATACTATGGCAACCCGGCTTTGCAGCCCGAACGGTCTACGGCCTATGAAGGCGGCATCCAGTATAGCTCGCCCATCATCGAAAGCCGCGCTACCTGGTTCCATCGCAAGACAAAAGACGCTATCGCACTGAACTATATCAACTATGTTTATTTCAACCAGACAGAAGAACAGGGACAAGGCATAGAGTGGGAGAACAAGATCAGGATCGACAAGTTCATCACGCTTTCCTTTAACTATACCTGGCTGAAGCTGAAACAAGTGGCGCAAAGCCGTATCACCAACGAGGATACCACCTACAACTATGGTCTTCGTCAGCCCGAGCATACCATCAATGCAACACTGGCGGTCCAGCCGATCAAAGCACTGTATCTTAGCGTTTCCGGCCATTATGAAAGCAAGCGCTATGATATCGGCGACTACAACTCCAATACTTACGCCTACTACCCGGATAACACCCTCAACAGCTTCTTCATCCTGAACGCTTACGGAGAATACCGGATATGTAAAGGAGTGAAGATCTTTGCCGACGCAAAAAATCTGTTTAATAAAAAGTTCTTTACAATTCGCGGGTATAACTCTATACCGAGGATTTTCCTCGGGGGAGCTACCTTTGAGTTTTAAAGAGCCCCTATGACTCAAAAAGAACATAAGACCACCGCGCAGGTGGTCTTTATTACCGGCGGCGCCCGCAGTGGGAAAAGCCGATACGCACAGGAACAAGCGTTGCAATGGAGTGATCAGCCCGTATATGTGGCTACGGCAAGAGCCTGGGATGATGACTTTCTGAACCGCATCAATCGTCACCGCAATGACCGGGATGAGCGATGGACGCTGATGGAAGAAGAAAAGAATATCAGCCAGCTTCCGCTGGAAGGAAAGGTGGCGGTTATCGACTGCGTCACGCTTTGGCTGACCAATTTCTTCTCGGATCTGCAGTATGACCTGGATGCCTGTCTGGAAGCCTGTTACCAGGAGATAGACGAGCTTATGGACCAGGATGCGGTACTGTTGATCATCAGCAATGAGATCGGGATGGGACTACACGCCGATACTGAGATCGGCCGGAAGTTCACCGATCTGCAGGGATGGGTCAATCAATACATTGCCGCAAGAGCGCATCGCGTAATTTTTATGGTGAGCGGAATACCGCTGACTCTCAAATAAAAAATGATTATGTCTGTCAAAACCATGGTTTCTCTGAGTCAACAGCTACAGCATCAGATCGACAACAAGACAAAGCCGCTTGGCGCTTTGGGCAGGCTGGAAGAACTGGCCCACCAGATTGGAATGATCCAGGGCACGACGCACCCTCAGCTGAACCGGCCGCACATCGTCGTATTCGCAGCCGACCATGGGATTGCCGCTACGGGATTGGTTAACCCCTATCCGCAGTCGGTGACGGCACAAATGGTTTTGAACTTTATCACTGGCGGCGCCGCCATAAACGTATTTTGCCGCCAGCATTCCATCGGACTGACCGTTGTGGATGCTGGCGTCAATTTCGACTTCGACAAGCAGTTGTTCGGGGACAAACTGCTTTCCCGTAAAATTGGATACGGCACAAAGAACTATTTATCCGACGAAGCCATGACCAGGGAAGAAGCACAGCAGGCTATGGCTGCAGGTGCGGCAGTGGTCGCCGATCTGGCCGCGCAAGGCTGCAACTGCATCGGATTTGGAGAGATGGGCATCGGCAATACTTCTTCCGCCGCGCTGATCATGAGTTGTATCACGGGCATCCCTGTAGAAGACTGCACAGGACGCGGCACCGGCGTAGACGACCAACGGCTGGAGAAAAAGAAAACGGTTTTGAAAGAAGCTTTTCGCAAACATCTTTCTTCCGTTACCGCCAACCCTGGCGCGTTGACCATCCTGCAGCACTTTGGCGGATTTGAAATTGCTATGATGACCGGCGCTTATCTGAAAGCGGCCGAGTTGAAGATGGTGATCCTGGTAGATGGTTTTATAACGACTGCCGCGCTATTGCTGGCGCGCTTGATCAACGGTCAGCTTCTCGACTATTGTATCTTCTGCCATACCAGCGGAGAAGCCGGTCATGTCCGGATGCTGGAGTACCTTGGGGTAGAACCGCTGTTGCAGCTGCATATGCGGCTGGGGGAAGGGAGCGGCGCCGCAATGGCTTTCCCGCTGGTCCAGTCCGCCGTCGGCTTTTTACGCGAGATGGCGTCTTTTGACTCCGCCGGCGTGAGCAAGAGCGAATAGGCTCGCTGCCCGCAGCCTGCGACACGATCGCCCAAGGCGAGTACCGACGAAAGCGGCTCTGGTCTGCTCGCTGCCGTGCGATTAGAACCACCCGCAGCATGCGACAAATTGCCCATCTGCCTTACCAGCATTTGCCGTCGGTTGCAAAACCGATGACCTGATCAGGTAGAGCAAATCCTTTTGATGAAACGCGAAATCAGAATATTTTTCACGGCCGTCATGTTCCTTACCCGGCTGAAAGTCCCCAGGTCAACCGATCATGATCCGGCGTATCTTCAACAGTCGCCGCGTTATTTTCCTGTGGTAGGCTGGATCGTCGGCGGTATCAGCGCCCTGGTATTTCTTGTCTTTACCAGTTTCATTTCTTCAGGCCTTGGTATCGCCGCATCGATGGTTGCAAGCCTTCTGGTCACAGGCGCCTTCCATGAAGACGGCTGGGCCGATGTCTGCGATGGCTTTGGCGGCGGCTGGACAAAGGAGAAGATTCTATTGATCATGAAAGACAGCCGGATCGGAGCGTTTGGCGCCATCGGACTGATCGCCATCCTCGGTTGTAAATACCTGCTGCTAAAAGAGCTGTCGTCTTTTACGCCCAATTTTGAACATCCTGCTTCCATGCCCTTTCATAACTACCGTTATTTTATTATTCTTCTTCTTGGCGCACACGGTCTGAGCAGAATGATGGCCGTCATCGTCATGCAGAAAGGGGTCTATGTCGCCGACCCGGCTCAAAGCAAGTCGCGCGATATCACCGGCGGCCGGTTGTCTTTTCCCGGGCTTGCGATCACTACGGTGTTATCTCTTGCGCCGTTGGTGTTCCTGCCCTGGTATTTTCTGCTGGCCATTTTGCCCGCTGGCTATGTCAGCTTTGAATTATACCGCTATTTTAAGCGATGGATCGGCGGGTATACGGGGGATTGCCTCGGCGCTATACAGCAGGTGACAGAAATCGTTCTTTATCTCGGTTTTGTGGTAGTTTGGCGTTATTTTTAAGGAGGATATCATGACCGCCTCGCCTGCTATACGGCCTCGTAGTCGTCTCGCCGGCACGGCCGCCGATATCCGGGCCGCGCAGCCATGTATATCTTTACGACGATGAACGACATTTACCTGATCAGACACACGACACCAGCTGTAGCAAGAGGCATTTGCTATGGACAGACAGACCTTGACTTAACCGAAACCTTTCAGCAGGAGGCCGATGTTATCCGGGGACACCTTCCTTCTGGCTTTTCCCGCGTCTATAGCAGTCCACTGCAACGCTGCGCCCGCCTCGCCCAGGAACTGTTTCCGGGTCATTCGCTGCTTCTCCGCGATAGCCTGATGGAAGTGAATTGCGGAGATTGGGAGATGAAGGCCTGGGATGATCTTCCAAAAGACGAGGTCAATCCCTGGATGGAAGATTTTGTCAATATCCGGACGCCGGGCGGCGAAAGCTACCTCGACCTGCATAGCCGGGTAAGCTCCTGCTGGCAGGAGGTCGTCGATACCGCCGCAACGAGTGATGGACCCGTTGCCGTAGTAGCGCATGGCGGGGTGATCCGAAGCCTCCTGTCAGGGGTCACCAACACGCCGCTGATCGATAGCTTTAAGGCGTTTTCACTATATTATGGTTGTGTTATCCGTATCACAAAAGGCCAGGAAGGACTTTCGCACGAGATCCTCTCGAATATTATGCCTCCCGAATGGCAGCAGCATAAGCCTTCGAGTTATTATAAGAAGTAAGCCGGACGCGCAGCTACACCGGCTACCTATCCGGATTCCCGCTGCCTTTTGAACAAAAGTCGTTTTACACCCAAACTATCCATATTATGAATTTCCATTTCGACTTTAACCAGTTGCTTACCGTCACTTTTACGCTGTTTGCCGTGATCGACATTGTCGGGAGTATTCCGCTGCTGCATGCGTTGAAGAAGAAAATGGGCAGCCTGGCAGAAGGAAAGGCAACGCTGATCTCTGGAGGGCTGATGGTTCTTTTCCTGTTCGGCGGCGAGCAGTTCCTGCACATTTTGGGAGTCGATCAACGGTCGTTCGCCGTAGGCGGCTCTATCGTCATTTTCATCCTGGGGCTCGAGATGGTGCTGGGAGTCGAATTTTTTAAAAGCGAGCCCGATTCGCACGCCAGCGTCGTCGTCCCCATCGCTTTCCCGCTGATCGCCGGCTCGGGGACCCTGACCACGATCATGTCCCTAAAGGCCAATTACGATACCGTAACCGTTCTGCTCGGGATCTTTGTCAACCTGATCTTTATCTATATCGTGATGAAATCGATGGATTTTATCGAAAAAATACTGGGTCCTGCCGGAATGATCGCGATCCGCAAGTTTTTCGGAGTCGTTCTGCTGGCCATCGCCGTTAAAATTTTCAGTACCAATCTAAGGGGATTGCTGAAATAATCGTAGTTTTGCCCTCCCTTCCCAAAGAAGGGGTTATTGGTCCTGTAGTACAATGGATAGTATAAGGGTCTCCGAAGCCCTGGATTCCAGTTCGATTCTGGACGGGACCACATGCACAAAACCCTCACAATCAATATATTGTGAGGGTTTTAATTAAAAAGACTCCGCCCATGGCTTTATAATTCCCGTGGTTTTCCAATAAGGCCATTCCTTTATACGTGGCCAGCTTTCATCAAACTCTATGAGGCATTTCATAACCAAGCATTCAAATTCTGAATAGGAAGCCTCTTTTTTAAAGCGATATCTTTCGTCATTTTCACGAACAATATAGAGCGTTTTGAATTTACCATTTTCATCCTGTACTTCTATTTGAAGCACATGAGATGATGCGTCTTGAAATATCTGAGCAGAAGCGGGCTGATATTCTTCTACAAGAGGAAATCTAAAAGCCGCGGAAGATGAAGGTAACGGTAAATTTGGCATACTAAGGGTTGAAGGGTATAATATAATGTATGAAATAGATACCAGAATACCAATCTATTTTCCAGGTCGTTGGTAACTTATTTTTCTAATATTATATTTACAAATAAACTACACTTACAGTTATGTCTGATTACAGATTCGATAGAACCGCATTTAAGATGCAGACTTTTAAAGAGGCTGATAGGGCAAACGTCTTTGACAAAAATGTTTCTTACCCGGAACGGCTGCGCCAGGCATATTATCTTATATCCCAGGCGTATGGTTTCTCGATGTCAGATCAGCCCAAACTCGATAGGCATATGTTTTCAAGTAGGAAATTGAACAACTAATGGCTAATATATTCAATGATGATTTCCGAGATTTTATTCAAGCACTCAATAATAATAGTGTGGAATATATCTTGGTCGGAGGTTATGCGGTGATCCTACATGGGTACAGACGGGTTACTGGAGATATGGATATTTGGGTGAACAGGACTAAGGATAATTATTCAAGGCTAACCAACGCCTTTGACCAATTTGGTCTGCCGGTTTTTGATATGACCGAAAACAAATTCCTAGATGCAGACATGGCAGATGTCTTTTCGTTTGGCCGCCCCCCAATCAGTATAGATATTATAACTAAACTTAAAGGAGTCGACTTTAATTACGCTTTTTCTCAGGCCATGCAATTTGATGAAAATGGCTTAAAGATCAGATTTATTCATTTGAACAACCTGATTGAAGCGAAAAAAGCAGCCGGTCGGCATAAAGATTTGGACGATATTGAAAAACTGACATCCGGAGATTGATTGACCGTATCCATATAATTACCCATAAATACCCATAAAAAAGGATTTATGCTATTTAGGCGTCTGGAGGCTACATTAAAAATCGTAATCCCGACAAAGAGCTAAAAGCCACAAAATCGGTTAATAACTGATTAGATAATTGTCCCGACGGGACCACGCCCAAAGTCCTCGAAATCAATTGATTGCGAGGACTTCTTCATTTACAAAGCTATGTCCATAAAGACTCTTCCCTCCAATTTTCAGTAAATCCCAAACGATTGTAATCTATATCTGGGTAATCGTCGATCAAGTTTCGCAATTGCCGCTTAAAGTTTGAGCTTTCATTACAAATGCTAATCATAAATTGAATGCAAGAAAGAACGGCGTAAAGAGTCGCATTATCTACATCATCCGCCTCCTTAAGGAACTGTCGACTTTTGCGCGCCGGAAGAGCAGGCGCGAAATTAATTTTTGCATATACTAATCGGCTATCATGAGCGCATTTATTTCGAATGAAACTAAAGCAGTGCAACCAGGATATGAAATGCTTTTTGGTTAATTTAAAATGGTCGTGAATAGCTGCTTTCTCAGTACTGGGTTTAAGGTTCTCAATTAATTTTGAAAGTGTACCAAAAGTAATCATTTCGACCATCATCCAGGAAGGAGGATAAATAGGTTCGAAGAATTGCTTATAATTTTGCAAAAACAATTCGTCTGGCTCTTCCATTGTTTTAGCAATATCAGCTAAGAATAGATTGTGATCAAATCCCGTAGGAATGTCTTCATCCGCCTTCGCGTTACGAATAAGCTGACGCCTTTCTTCCTGCGAAAAAAAATGCGCTGCCTCAACATACCAGTGAGAACCATAAGCGGCAGCCATCGTATTGGTAAGTTGCGTTTTTATCGCAATTTCTATATTTTCCAATGCTTCAAAAACAAGCATTTTTAATTTTCGATCAAATAAATATAGATCGCGCACTATTTCAAAAGTGGTGCCAGGTAGATAATTCCCGTCTAAGTTCTTGTAGTCCTTGAAGCTATACGAATAATGCTTAACCCGGAAATAATTAATATATGATAACCAATATTCTGCGGAAGGTCGATCGGAAATAATCAGGCCCTTGTTTTCCAGAAGTTCAACTTGCTGAGAAATAGTAAGAGAAGGTTGGTTAAAGGGTGTCTTGGGCAAGCGTTGATCTTCTTAACTTAAAAAAAAAGAGCCTATCAGAGTTGCGCAGTATTCTTTTCAGAACCCGAGGCTTGATAGGCGTTATTACCACAAAGATACTAATATGAATTGAAAGTGAAAGTTCAATGTTCCTGATCAACCAATCTTAATGTACCCATTTTAAGCATTTTTACTGGGCATATTTTTTAACTCTTTGGTAAGGAGATATTTATAATTTCAATTCTACTAACGTTTTGCACAATAGAACAATAGATATAGATGATATAGTTGGACTCAGTATCTATAACGACGGAGTCGTTTTAGCGAAAGCTCGCGGAAAAAGCCCTTTGATCGCTGTTCCAGGTAATGCAAGCAGTTTGGTACCAAGAGAGGGTTGCACCCTTGAAGGAGTTACAGACATTATGTTTTCAATCACAAATCCTTCCCAACTCCCACCTACTACAGGGTCCCCAGAAGACTATTGTAGTTGGGTATATTGAGCAGCGCGTGCGTTATACCGCTGTCACGCACATAAATCTTAGGAGATTTAACCAGGCGTTTACCTACGTTGGTTGTCCAGGGTTTTAATCAATTAAATTTACGCACTTGTAAAATGCATAATAAAAAAGCCGGTTACAAACCGGCCCTTTTTTTATCATTTAAGCACTTCCTTCAACTTACTCTCCAGATCATCCCCTCGGAGGGCCTGACCAATCACTTTGCCTTGCGGATCGATCAGCAGGTTAAACGGAATACTATTGAATTTGAATACCTCAACAGCTGCGCTGTTCCATTGTTTCAGATCACTGATCTGTGTCCAGCTGAGCCCATCGGTCTTTACGGCCTGTTGCCAGGGATCCTTCTGCTGGTCAAGCGACACGCCCAATACGGTGAAGTTTTTATCCTTGTATTGGTTATAGGCATTGACGACATTGGGATTTTCCATGCGGCAGGGACCACACCAGCTTGCCCAGAAATCAACGAGTACATACTTGCCTTTGAAAGAAGCAAGGGAAATATTTTTGCCATTGACATCGGGCGCGGAAAATTCGGGAGCCTGTTTGCCAACCCAGTTGTTCAGTTTTTGATTCTTCTCGTCTTCTGCACGCTGAGCCAGCTGTTGATCATAGTTATCTTTCAGGCCACTCAGGATCTGATTATCCGGGTACTTTGCCAGCTGAGCATCCAGTGCGCTTTTGAACTCCTGCTCGGAAAAGCTGCTAAGCGACCAGCTCAACGCAAGACCGGCAACCGTAGCGTTGTTGGTTGTATTGATAACTTGCTTAAGATAGGTGTTGAGGTCCTGCTTTGCCTTATCCAGCTGTGCCGCATAGCTATGCACAATGGAGTCGGACGCCGTATTCCGCTTGGCGCTATCGATACCGGACATCGCCTTGTCCATAGCAAAGTTCTTCCTGCCGAAAATGGTGATAAGATCCTTCAGCTGGTTGCTGGCGTCGGAGCCTGTAACGTCATAAAACTCATCTGCCTTGCTCAGGTCTACATTGATCTTTATCTCTGGCGCATCATTGATCAGCGGAACTTCCAGCTTG
>JAATGQ010000130.1 GCA_015654595.1 Chitinophagales bacterium
ACAGATGCTGCGGATGAGCGATCATAGCAATGAAGCATGGTCGACAAAACTGAATGCTTTTTTCCCCGAGACCCAGACACGGATAAAGGCGGCATACAAACACCTCGCTGTAAACTATCAGTCTTTCAGCATTTTTACCGATGGGTCAGCCCAAAGCGCCTGGAGCGCCAGCATCAATCAGCTGCTGTTTAAAAAACAGCTGGATCTCACACTGGGAGCCAATACCAATGACTTCAGCAATCCGCTGATCGGGCAGGAATATAAAAGCACTACGGTCTTTAAAAGTATCCAGGCTACCCTTCGTAAAAAGAACTGGCCCATCATTTCACTGGGTTATTTCCCCAGCAGCCAGGTCACAAAGCTGGGCAATGGCCAATACCTCGAAAACCTGTTTTATACACTGGTCGGAAACGCGACACAGTCGTATACCTGGCATCACCTGTTGATGAATACTTCGCTGGTATATACACAATTTTATAATCGTGCTGCCGACTCGGGCTTTACGTATTTCAACACCCGCAACCTGATGCTTAGCCAATCGCTTTTTCTCGACAAGTTTACATTTCAACTGAACGCATCGGGCGCGACAAATCAGGACTATCAGCTCTATACCCTCGAAGGCAAAGTGCAGCATGCCATTAATAAGAATCTATCATTAGGCGCCGGCATTAAATACAATAAACAAACAGTATATGAAATTGATCAGCTGGGCTATTCTGCAGAAGCCACTATCCGGCTCAATCATCTTGGCCAGATCCAATTTTTGGCAGACAAAGGTTTTGTACCCGGAATGAGCAATAAGCTGGTGTCTGATAACACAGGCCGCCTTACCTATTTAAAAACGTTTTGAACCGATGTTTATGTATAAGAAAAGATTATTTCTATTTCTGTTTGTTCTGATCTCCCTCGCTTCCCGGGCGCAGATCAGCATGACCCTGCAGATCCCGCCGGTCGGCGTGCTGGTAAAAAACCAGCTTTGGAACATGTTGCTTGTCAATACGGGCAGGATCAGTGTTACGGTCCGTATCAACATGATCCTGCTGGATTCGAAAACGAATCAGCCGGTATTGACGGGTACTACGCTTCCTTTTATATTGGATAAGGGCGCCCGGCAGATCCAGGCAAAGGACCTGGGGCCGATAGAATATACCTATAACGGACCCGCCATCCCGGCCGACCGCGATGCCAATGGTATGTTACCCGTGGGCAATTACCAGGCTTGTTACACTGTCTTATCCGGTGTCAAGGGTGGTTCTATAGCTGAAAACTGTGTCCAGCTTGTCGTAGACCCACTCAGCCCACCCTTGCTGAATACTCCTCCCGACGAAGGCAGCAGTTATACTGCCTCTCCGCAGTTTACCTGGCTGCCACCTACACCCATAGGGATTTTCAGCGACCTCAGCTACGACCTGGTGCTGGTCGAAGTACTACCCGGCCAGGGTAAGGCGGATGCGATAGAGCAAAACATTCCTGTGTATAGCGGAGGCTTTATCAAAAACCTCTACCTCAACTATCCCACTTCATACAGGAACCTTGACACGGCAAAGCTCTATGCGTGGCGTATAGTGGCCATGAATAATAACCAGCCTGCGGCTATGAGTGATATATGGACTTTTCGGGTGGTGACACCGCCTAAACCGTCGCTGAACATTGAACATACTGCCTACCTGGATCTGAAGAGGGGTCTTGATCCGTCCGTGGCATCAGCCGGTGGATCGTTGAAATTCACCTATGAAAATGTCGCTGCGGACAGCGTGGTTCATTTTACGATCAGCAGTATCCAGGAACCGGGTAACCCAATCATTCAGCAGGGCCAGCTTCCGATGGAGCGGGGCCGTAACCTGCTGGAAGTGCCTTTGCCTGCCAACAGCGGATATAAGCAGGATAAGATCTACCTGTTTCAATTTATCAATAGCAGGAACGAAACCTGGACCCTGAAATTTACCTGGTCTTCCCGCCGGTAGATAACAGGACTTATTACGCAACACGACCTAAAGACCATTACCATGATAGTAGTTTTAGCACTACGGTTTAGAAGACATATCGCCTTATTCCTATACATCGTGTTTTATTCCCAGTTACTTGTGGCTGCGGAATTATCGTCCCGCCACTATACTATCCGGCCGGTGATTCATGATCTGCCTCTCTCTCCAATCTCCGGCGATCCGGTTTTGGGTCCCGGATCACCGACGGTATCTATTGTTCCTCCTGTGGGAGCCGTCGTCAATCGAAGCAAAAAATCCCCGGATTTTATCGGTGGTCCCAATCAACCGGAGATGCAGTCTTTTTCTCCGGTAGGTGCAAACAATATGGTGGATCTTTTTTCCGGTGACTTTTCTTATAATATTCCTTTACTCGACGTCGGTGGTTATCCCGTCAACATCTCCTATCATAGTGGGCGGTCGATGGATGAGGATGCCAGCTGGGTGGGGTTGGGCTGGAATATAAATCCTGGTAGTATTACGAGGGATATGCGGGGTCTGCCGGATGATTTTAATGGAGGGACCGATACGATAAAGAAGGTTGCTTCTATAAAACCTAATACCAGCTGGGGGGCGACGGTCAATGCATCGATAGAGCTGACCGGCGCACCCATCAACCTGTCGCCAAGTGTGGGTTTATTTCATACGACATACACCGGATGGGGAATGGAGGCCGGTTTGAATGCTTCCATCAATGCAGGCGCCAAATCACTGGGCGCTATGTCCGGCGGATTAAGTCTTACGGATAATTCCCAGAATGGCCTTTCTGTGACGCCAAGCCTTGGACTGGCACTGGGTACGGTTAATGCTACCGACAACGGCAGTGTAGCCTTTGGCCTTCAGCTCGCTGCGCCCTATAACTCCCGGACGGGGCTTAAGGATATTCAGCTTGGGCTCAACACCTCGTTGGTAAGCAAGGCAACTGCCACAAATCACTTTAAGGACTACTCTCTCCCTTCGGCCTCCATCTCCTTCGCATGGCCGACCTATACACCCACGATCTCCATGCCTTTGACCAATTATAATTACACGTTTACGGCCAAACCCGGTGCTGCATCCTGGAATATACATCCAAACCTCTTTTTGAGCGGGTATTATGGACAGGAATATATATCCGATGATGACACTTCTCTTGCCCTGCCTGCATATGGGTATCTTAACTTTCAGAACCGTGGCAGTGCATGGTCTTCCCTTACCGACTTCAATCGCGAAAAGGAGATGCCTTACCGGGAAAGCCCGGCCATACCCCACATCGCCGTGCCTTCTTACACCTATGATGTCTTCACTGTTTCGGGGGAAGGCAATGGCGGAATGTTTCGTGCATACAGGGGGGACATAGGCTTTATCTCGGACCATCTCATTGCCAATAAGACCAGGACCGGAGGGCTCAGCATCGATTTTGGCGGTGGGAATATCGCACACGCCGGTGTGGATCTTAATGCCAACTACTCTACTACCCAGACAGGGCCCTGGCTTTCGGAAAACCCATTGCGAAGTACGGTGAACTTTCGCAAAAGCAATGGTTTTTTTGAATCCTCCTATTTTCGGAACCCCGGTGAAAAAACCATCAATACGACGGATTTCTATAATGCGATCGGCGGAGATAACACAGTAACCGCAATGCTTTCCCAACCCAGTTTGCCTTCGATCCTGGCGTCGAATTACCTGGGGCTTTACAAGGGGGCACAGAAACTGGGGATAGCTACCCTTACCGATTCCAATGTAGTTAAGAAAAGCCGTGATAAAAGAAGCCAGGTCATTACTTATCTGACCGCACAGGAGGCGTCTGTATCGGGCCTGGACAAATATATCAATCGCTATGTCATCAACCAGTTCGGTCATTCCTGCGAGAATGACGCACCTCCTGCTGATGCCGGGAAAGGCAGCGGTTTGATAGGTGCTTACTATGACAATATTGAAATGAAGGGCGAACCCAGGCATGTTATACTTGATACGAATGTATATTTCGATTTTCACATTGCGAGTCCATTCTATTACGCCAGGAACGGGCATGTAAGAAAAACAGATCCAACATTTCCGGCCGAAGACTGGGCTGTACGCTGGGAAGGAAGGCTCAAGGCGCCGGCAACGGGAACTTATACGCTGGGTTTCTTCATGGACGATGGTTTCCGGTTCTGGATGGACGATACCTTGCTGGTGGATGACTGGCACAATCACCATGCGCAATGGGATACCGTTCAGGTTACCCTTATTGCAGGAAAAATGTATACTGTACGGGGAGAATATTTCAATGGTAAACAGGATGACTATATTGAATGGGGATGGCGGAGACCGGACCTTGCATTCCACAGGTTCGTCGCTGGTGGCGGGAATATGGATACTATCCCCAAATCCTGTCTTTTCCCACCCGATTATTCGGATACCGTTCCTGTCAACAAATACCTGACAAGGGAGGATAGAGTTAACGCATTCCGGAAAGCCAACCATATATCCGAGATCGATGTCTTAAACCCCGATGGAAGGAAATATGTCTACGGGATACCTGTATACAACCTGGTGCAGAAAGAAGCCAGTTTCAATGTGGAAAGCAGCCAGGGCAATGTTCAGACCGGCCTTACATCCTATACCAACCAGCAGAATTCCGTTCATAACAATAGCGGGAAGAATGGTTTTTATAGTAGGGAAGAGATGCCAGCCTATGCTCACTCTTTTTTGCTCACAGGGATCCTTTCGCCGGACTATGTAGATGTGACCGGCGATGGCATCAGCGATGATGATATCGGAGATGCCGTCCGGTTCAATTATTCAAAAACTTCAGGTATTGCCAATCCCTTTGGCTGGCGTGCGCCGTATGACTCTGCCGCGACATATAACCAGGGCTTCCGGAGTTATAGCCGCGACGATAAAGCTCATTATATCTATGGCACAAAAGAGCTGTGGTATCTGCATACCATTGAATCAAAAACCATGATCGCCACCTTTAAGCTGGAGTCGAGATCCGATCTTTTGGAGATCAGCGAAGCAGGGTTAAAACAGAGTACCGGTAAAACAATGCTCCTGAGAGAGATCAATCTTTATTCAAAGGCCGACTTCATGGCGCGGGATACCAGTGCCACACCTATCAAAACGGTTCACTTTGAATATACTTACGAACTTTGCCGCGGCATTAATTCCCACGTCAATGATTCCGGTAAGCTGACCCTGAAAAAGATCTGGTTTACGTATAATGGCAATAAAAAAGTTTTGCGTAACCCTTATGTCTTTAATTACAACACGAATAATCCACGTTACCAGTTTAGTCAGTCAGACAAGTGGGGGACATATAAGGATCCTGCTAAAAACCCGGGAGCTACGGTTTCCAACCCTCTACCCAACGCTGAATATCCATATGCCTTACAGGATAGTACGCAGGCTTCGGCCAATGCGGGGGCATGGATGCTTGATTCTATCCAGCTGCCTTCCGGTGGACGTATAAAAGTGAAATATGAAAGCGATGACTACGCCTATGTACAGAACAGAAGGTCGACCCTGATGTGCCGGATAGCGGGGATAGGAACCGATACAAGCGGACACTATTCCAACCGGATCTATAGTTTCCTCAAAAGCGATGGGCTTTATATCTATGTCAATGTGCCTTATACAGCCAGTTCGAACGCTGATCTTTATGCCCGTTACCTGGACGGACTCGGGAAGCTGTATTTCCGGTTGTTTGTAAATATGCCAAAAGACGACTTTGGCAGCGGCTCGGAATATGTGCCCTGTTATGCGGACCCGGATGTAACGGCTGGTCACTGGTATGGTAAGGTCAATGACCACACTATTTGGATCAAGGTGAAGGGTGTCAACGCAGCGGGAAGCTCAGATGGTAATTTCAGCCCCCTGGCACAGACTGCTATTAACTTTCTCCGTCTGAATCTTCCGTCGAAAGCCTATCCGGGGTCAGAAATGGATGATGGTCTGAACATTGTGGACGGGATCAAGATCATGGTAAGTATGGTTAGCAATATAACAAGCGCTATCACTGGTTTTAACACAACGGCACGATCTCTTGGATGGGCCTCTGTGATAGATACGGTCAGCAGGTCTTTTGTGCGGCTGGATGACCCGATACTAAAGAAATACGGCGGCGGACTGCGTGTCAAAAGTGTTCTTATCTATGACAACTGGAATGCGATGACAAAGCGGGCACAAAAGGAAACGGTTTATGGCCAGACATATGACTATACTACAACACAATCGGTGAATGGCGTCACGACGAAGATCAGCAGTGGGGTAGCGGCCTGGGAACCCGGCATCGGGTCGGAAGAAAACCCCTTCCATCTGCCTATTGAATACGTGGACAGAGTATCATTGCTTGCGCCTGCTGCATTGCAATATACCGAGGAGCCTCTCGGAGAAGCTTTCTTCCCTGGCCCGTCGATCGGGTATAGCAAGGTCCGGGTACGTTCCATCCACACTGCCAAAACCCGTTCTGCCAATGGCTATTCGGAGTCAACATTTTACACCAGCTATGACTTCCCGACGTCCTGGGATTATACGAGGCTGGACCCCGATACAAAAAAGAGATACAAACCTATTCTGAATAATTTATTACGCATCAACGTAAAGAACTATCTCTCTCTTTCGCAGGGTTTCAAGGTAGAACTGAATGATATGAATGGTAAGCTGAAAACAGAAGCTACCTACGCTGAGACAGATTCCGTCAACCCGATCAGCTATACTGCCAATTATTATAAGGTGGACAACCAGGCCGTTCAATTCAAGCATTTGAACAACACCGTCGCGACTATCGATCCGCAAGGGAACATCAACTCGAACGCCTCCATCGGAAAAGATGCCGAGCTCATGACCGATATGCGTGATCAGACATCCAATACTACCGGCGCGGACATCAACGTCAATGTGGATCTGTTCCTGGCAGGGGTTTGGCCGGTGGCATTGCCTTCCCTGCTCGATCTTTTCCAGAACCAGACGACACAATTCCGCTCTGTTGCTATGACAAAAGTTATCCAGCGTTATGGGATCCTGGATAGTGTGGTACACATCGACAAGGGCAGCAGGGTATCCTCCAGGAATTTACTTTATGATGCGGAGACAGGTGATCCCCTTCTTGTCCGGACTCAGAATGAATTCAATGACTCTATCTTTCAGTTTACTTATCCTTCGCATTGGGTGTATAAAGGCGCCGGACCTGCCTATCAGAACGTGGGTGTACAGTTCAACCATCTGAGGGTAAACAAAGGGCTGATCTCACAGGGGCTCAGTAACCAGGGATCTCCTTATTTTGTTCCGGGTGATGAGCTGCTCGTATATAGCCGGGTTACGGTACGGTCAAGCTGTGATACCAACAAGATCGTAGCCGAATCATTCCCGGACAGTTATAAACTGTGGGTCGTCGATTCGATCCCGGCAAATGGAGGAGCGCCGGTGCCCTATCTCGTAGATCAATATGGTACGCCATTTTCCGGTAATGACGTTTCGCTTAAGGTAATACGATCAGGTTATCGCAATCAGGGCGGAAGTATCGGTTCCATCGCTTCGCTGAATAACCCTATGGTCCCTGATGCCCAGGGTGTATATCACCTGGTACTCGACTCAACCCGCAGGGTCATTACCGCCGGCGCCAGTGAATTGCAAAATAGCTGGAGAGTGTCTGATAAAAGGCGATCGAATATCCTTTCATCCTGTATTTTTACTGCGCAGGACAGTGCTAATGCTGCCGCCCAAAGTTGCTCCTGTTTGCGGCCTTTCTTTGATTATCTCATTTCAAATAAAAAATTATACGCCCTCTATAATTTCCCGCGTATGCTGGTGGGAGACATTGCGGCTGCGGCTAATATCAATCTCAGCAGCTGTCCCATATTGCAGAATAATGCCGGTTTGCCATTCAGGATCATGACCCCGGATAGCAGCGGGAATATCTATATGGCGATGATCGGGAATGATATCGTAGACATCCGGAATATCTCGGGAATGCCGCTGGATCTTTATCATATGACCAGTTCCTGTGATGCCGGAGGTGTGGTTCATTATAAAACCCCTGGTGCTGTGATACCACCGCCGGATACCATCACGTTAAATATCAACCCGGTTTCTTTTGTAAACCTTATTTCTTCCATCGGTACAACCTGTCCGGCTTATGTCGACTCTCTGTTGCAGAAAGATTCCCTTTCTGACCGGCTATTGGTAGAAAACAGCCTGAGCATTGATGGCATAGAACGAAATGCAATGTCTATTCTCAATTTTGGACGTTTGGACAGGATCCTGACCCGGAACGGCGATAGCATCCTTTCCGCAAGGCTTATCCTGCATGCCGATCAACGTGGACATTACCCGCCGCAATACCCTAATGCCAACTCAACCAATCCGTCGGATTCGGTGGGCTTTTCGCTATCAGCGCCTGCCGGATGGTTTCCCGGTCAGCCATTGGATACGATGCTCTATCAGGCTTATTATACTCCATGGTTTGGCGCTATAAGTAATGCCATTCCCTTCCAGGACGTCAATCTTGACGCTACGAGTTATATCAATGGCTTTATCAACGGAACTTTTGCGTCTACGACTTTTGTCCTTACGCAGGGCACGGGAGGAATGAATGCAAAAGGATATGATTCTGTTATGATCGCAAATCACGCGGTGCCTCCTTACCTGGCTGGTGGCATCGGAAATTATTATTCTACCTACTATTCCACGCGTTATGCAGACTCTGCCAAACGACCTGTTCTGCAGGTAAAATACTTACAGTATCATGGCGGTGATACAAGTGGAGCCATACTGGAATTCAACTCGACGATGTCCTGTAGTACGATCTATGGCAGGTCCTGTTACAGCGCCATTACTGATACCCTGGTCAATCCTTATCAATATGGTATCCTGGGCGACTACAGACCACTGCGTTCGTATGTCTATTATGGACGACGTAAGGAGTCTGATCCTAACCCTGCGGTACCGGTTGATATCCGGACAGCAGGTGTGATAAATGGTTTTGCGCCTTTCTGGACATTGAGTTCGGGTAAATGGTCCCCTTCTTATGATACATCACGCTGGGTATGGAACAGTCAGACGACCCTGTTCAACAGGAAAGGCTTCGAGCTGGAGAATAAAGATCCGCTCGGCAGATACAATTCCGGGCTCTATGGTTATGGACTTACGCTGCCGACTGCAGTTATACAAAACAGCCGTTACCAGGAATCTGCATTCGAAGGATTTGAAGACTATGGCTTTATTCCAAACAGCTGCGACAGCGTCTGTGCTGAGGCAAGACCCTTCGACTTCTCCTCCTATGAATCAAATATCAGTGACTCTGCGGCCCACTCCGGACTGTACAGTCTTAGGGTTGCAAAGGGGGGCTCGATCAGCCTGGTGGGGCTGAATGTAGCTGGTAGTCCCGACCCTGAAAATCCGGCATTGACGGATACCCTTGGTCATGATAGTTGCAGTACCGGCTCCAGGTTTGCCGGAATCAAGGCTTCTTCCACAACCGTGCTGCCTTCTTTCAAACCTTTTGTGGGTAAAAAGATGCTGGTCGGAGCATGGGTGAAAGAAGAAGACAGCTGTAGTTGCCAGGCATATTCGAATAATCACATGGTGGTTAGTTTCACACTGGCAGGTGGTGCCACCTCTAGCGTTTCTCTCCTGCCCTCAGGGAATATTATCGAAGGCTGGCAGCGATATGAAGGCATCGTCGCTGTGCCTTCCAATGCCACGGCAATGAGCCTGACCCTTCAGGCATCGGCCTCTTCCGTCACCTATTTTGATGACATCCGGTTGCATCCTTTTAATGCAGAGATGAAATCCTATGTCTACAATGCTGTAAATCTCCGTCTGATGGCGGAGCTGGACGAAAACAACTATGCCACTTTCTACGAATACGACGACGATGGCACGCTCATCCGGGTGAAGAAAGAAACAGAAAGAGGTATCATGACTATCAAAGAAACACGCAGCGCATTATTGAAAGATCAATAAAAGTGATTATGAAAAAATTTCAATTGACCATCCTTTTGCTGTCAGCGTTTGGACTATCCCACGCTCAGCATAGGGAAGCAGACAGCTCAGCGGAATTCCACGCCTTTGTGCAAAAAGTACAACAGGCGTACCAGGCGCATTACCTTGGATTTGCCATCCGGTATTATTATGCCAATGCAGACCAGCCCAACCTGTTTCTCGACTCTTTATCGGGCGGGATCCAAATGGATAAGGGTCGCAGCAGGTTTACTTTGCAAGGTACGGAGACGGTGCTGACCGACAGGTATTCGATCCAGATCAACAATGACGAAAAAAGTATCTACCTGGCTTCTGCTCATCATGTTGCAGCGGCCAATCCATTGAGTATGCTGGACAGCGTTTTTGCCCATATCGGCGGCATAAAGACAGCCACCCGTCATGAGGGCAGGCAGGATATAATGACCCTTCTGTTCCCTCCCGGTAAGTCTTACGCAGGAATGGAGATCCGTATAGACGACCGCACCGGTTTTTTTCAGCAGATCACGTATTCTGTCAACACAGCCAGCGTCATAGGAAAAGAAATGATCGACAGGCCGGACAATCCTTCTCCTTATCAATCCCGGGGGCAAATGGAAATCATGTTCAGCGATTATCAGCAGGGACGTTTTGGGGATAATGTATTCAACGAGGATAATTTTTTTAACAAGGTGGCAGCGGGCCACTATGAGCCTTCCGGCCGCTACCGGGATTATCATATTTTTTTAGCTTCTTCAAACCTTTAATCCTGGATTTATGCAACTATTGCGGAAATATAGCATACGGTTTTTTATCGCACTGACAGGAATTGTGATGGGCTTTACCGCGGCCCGGGCAGACAATGGAGGCGGCGGACAGGTAAAGGCATTGGCAGTATTGGATGGCAGCCGCCATCAAATTGCAAAAGATTCGTCCATTACTGTGGAGGATTCGGCCTTTTATAACTCATCTTATACCGGTCAGCTGGACAAATCTTATACCGTTCAGAATTCGATAACCGTGATGATCAATGAGGCTTCGACCCGGTATATGCACAGCAAATTCAATGTGACGATAAAGCTGCATATCTCCTGGCTGGACTCATTGGGTAATACGCTTACTGCCGACAAGAGTTTTACCGTTGGGTATGATTCCAGCAAAACGTACAATAGCCGCAGTAGTTTTGTTTTCCAGGGCGCTCACAAGGTAACCGTAAAAGTCATCTCGGATTCTACTGATGTCACGGGTTGGGATCCCCTGGCCTTATTGCTCATCGAGAATCAGTTGACCGCTCAACCTGCTTTTCATCTTAACTGTAACACTACGGTCAGCAATATTACGCTCAGTCCTTCTGCCGATCCTACCGCCGACGAACTTCCCGTGAGCTGGAACGCCATTTTCGGAGCTGAACAATATGATCTTGAATGGACCTATGTCGACAAAACCGCCCTGGATGCGGGACGATATGGAACTTCTCCTTACAATCCCGCACTGATCTTCCGCAACAGTGCTACCCGTGTCACTACCACCGGGACAACCTATAATATTCCGATCATTTATGACGACAGCGGTACATTGTTTATCCGGGTTCGGCCAACCCAGTCCGGAAATGCCGGGTCGGTGACGGCTGCTATCTGGAGTTCGGATGCAAGTCCTGCCGTTATGGGGGCATTTACCTTCACGGGGCACGAGCGGCCCCTGAACTGGCAATCTAATATATCCTTCGCGGAAGAGGGGAAAAGAAAAGTGGTGGTGCAGTATTTCGACGGCAGTCTTCGCGGCCGCCAGACTGTAACAAAAGACAACACTACTAACACGACCATTGTTGGGGAGACTTACTATGATTACCAGGGGCGACCGGCTATCCAGGTGATGCCTGCACCGACGCTAAAGACTATCATCGGATACACGGCTGGTTTCAATACCAGCTTCAATTCACCGGAATACAGCCAATCCAATTATGATACGCTGGTTGGGACTACCGCGGTTTGTGATGCCCACGCTGACTCAATGGTTAATACCGCAGGTGCGAGTTTGTATTATTCCCCCAATAATCCGCAGGCCAATATCGGGCTCAACCAATTTATTCCCGATGCACAGGATTATCCTTTTACAGAAACGGAATATACACCTGACAATACGGGCCGGATCCATCGTCAGGGTGGGGTTGGGATCAATCACAAGCTGAGCAGCGGCCATGAAACAAAGTATTATTATGGCACACCTGATCAAAACGAGCTGGACGCCTTGTTTGGAACAGAAGTGGGGGATAAGTCACACTATTTCAAGAACATGGTCCGGGATGCAAACGGACAGTACAGCGTCAGTTATGTAGACATGCATGGCAGGACGATTGCGACGGCGTTGGCGGGTGCTAATCCATCGGCAATGGCCGCCCTTCCTTCCAATAACACTAAAAAGATCACGGAAACACTGGCCGACTCAGGATCTGTTTCTATCCAGGATCAGAGTATGATCAGCCAGAAAAGCCTGGTGGTCGCGCTGGCTGATACGTATAATTTCCATTACAGCCTTTTACCGGACAGCCTTCATGAACTGAACTGCAACCAGCAAAGCATCTGTTATACCTGCCGGTATGATCTGGATATTACGATCACCGATGATTGTAATAATCAAACCTGGGGAGGGCAGCCTTATACGATCTCCCGGCATAACTTCTCGTTGTCTACATTGGCTAATTCCTGTAATGATACGGCGGTGAACTTTGATTTCC
>JAATGQ010000180.1 GCA_015654595.1 Chitinophagales bacterium
CGACCTGGTCGTCAACAACGAAAATGGCCCCGCCTTCGTCTACAAGAACAATAGCCGCCAAATGGACACCAATCACTATATCGGCATCTTCCTCAAAGGCCCAAGCCCCAATACCTACGCCATCGGCAGCAAGATCCGTATCTATAAGGCCGGCAGCATCTTCTACCGCGAACTGGTCCCCAGCCGCGGCTTCCAGTCCTCTATCGATTACAAACAGATCATCGGGCTCGGCCCCATCACCAACCCCGACTCCCTCGTAATAACCTGGCCCAACAATAGGCAAACCGCCATCACCCACCCAGCAGTCGATAGCGTCTACGCCATCACCCAACCCAGCCAACAAAAAAACAGCAGCCGGCCCGCAAAACCCGGCTCCGTCAACCCATCCCCCAATAACAGCGGCTCCACAAAACCAGCCCCCACAGCGGCCCCGGGCGGCAATGTGTCCCATAAGGCGCTTGGGGTGACCAACACATCCTCGTCCATCCACGCGGGAACCCGCCGCGCCGCTGCGAGTACATCGACCGGTAACCAGCCTCAAAACGCCCCGTCAACCCCGACGCTCTTAACAGCGGTACAATCACACTTCGACAAACACCAGGAAACCGACTACAACGACCTCGTCAACGAACGCAACCTTCCCAAAATGCTCTCCCGCGAAGGCCCCAAGGCTGCCACAGCCGACGTCAACGGCGACGGCCTCGCCGACGTCTTCATAGGCGGCACACCCGGCCACCCCGGTCAATTATATCTCCAGGTCCCCGCCGGCAAAAGCAGGTTCGTGAAATCCCCCCAACCCGCCATCGACGCCTTCTCCGACTTCTCCGACGAATCCGTCCTCTTCTTCGACGCCAATGGCGACGGCAAACCCGACCTCTTCATAGGCCCCGGCGGCAACAGCAACCCGCCCTATTCCAGGCAAATGCAGTTAAGGCTATTCCTGAACGACGGCAAAGGACATTTCCAACTGGCAGCAGACGCCTTCCCCACAACAAACAACGGAGTCAACACCGGCACAGCCATAGCAGGAGACTTTAATAACGATGGCCATATCGATCTCTTTGTCGGCGGCCGCAGCATCCCAAGGGAATACGGCGCCGACCCCTCCAGCTGCATCTTCCTCGGCGACGGCAAAGGCCGATTTACCGACATCGCCACGGCAAAAAACCCCGACATCGCCCATATCGGCATGGTCACCAGCGCCGCATGGGCTGACCTTACCGGCGAAGGACAACCGCAGCTGCTGATCGCAGGAGAATGGATGACTCCCAAAATATTCCACTGGAAGAACAACCACTTCGAAGAAGAAAAGACCAACCTCGACAAATACCACGGCTGGTGGGAATCGCTGAAAGTCGCCGACCTCAACGGCGACGGCAAACCGGATCTGATACTAGGCAACCTCGGCGAGAACTTCTACTTCTGCCCCGACTCCACACACCCCGTAAAGCTATGGATCAGCGACTTCGACAACAACGGGATAAAAGACAAGATCCTCACCAGTACCCTCAACGGCAAAGACATGCCCGTCTTCATGAAACACGAAATGGAAGACCAGGTCCCTTCCTTGAAGAAAAAAAATCTCAAACACGCCGTCTACGCAAAAAAATCAATCCAGGAGCTTTTCCAAACGGATAAAGCCCAAACAAAACTTCTCGACTATTGCTCCTCTATCGTCGCGATAAACGAAGGCAAGGGCCAGTTCAGCATCCGTAAACTCCCGCCGGAAGTCCAGCTTTCCTCCGTCAACGCCATCGTCAGCGCCGATGTCAACCATGACAGCAAACCCGACCTCATCATAGGAGGGAACGAGTTTGGCTTCCTCCCGCAGTTTGGGCGTCTCGACGCCAGCCTCGGTGATGTCCTGCTTGGCGACGGCAAAGGCAATTTCACCTTTACCTGGCCCGACCGCTCCGGTCTCGACCTTCCGGGACAAGTAAGAGACATCGCACTGCTGCCGGCAAAAGACCACGTATATTTATTGTTTCTGAGAAACAACGAAATTCCCGTTCTGTATTCTTTTGACAACCAGCCAAACGCCAAATAAATGAACATCCCGGATACTGCTTCCATATATCGACGTCTGCTCACCTGGTTTATCCCTTTGCTGGCCATCCTGTCCGCCAGCTGTCATCATTCCGATGTCCCACACCCTGGCAACCCTATCTTCAGACTCCTGGGCCCTTCCCGTACAGGCATCGAATTCAGCAATACGCTGTACCCCAACCCCAGCTTCAACGTCTTCGACTATATGTATTTCTACAACGGCGGAGGAGTAGGTGCAGGCGACTTTAACAACGACGGCCGCATCGACCTGTTCTTTGCCGCCAGCCAGGGTCCCAATCGCCTTTACCTCAATGAAGGAAAACTACACTTCAAAGACGTCACCGCCGAAGCGCAGATTCCCGAAGACAGCAGCTGGTCCACCGGCGTATCAGTAGTCGATATCAACAACGACGGGTTTCTCGATATCTATATCTGTAAAGTCAGCAGCCTCCCTGGACAACACAACAGCCACAATCAGCTGTTGATCTGCCAGGGACTCGACAAGAACGGCATCCCTTCCTATAAAGACGAAGCAAAAGAATATGGCCTCGACTTCAGCGGTTATAGCACGCAGGCGGCCTTTTTCGACGCCGATGGCGACGGAGACCTCGATATGTACCTGCTCAACCACTCCGTACATCAGAATGGGACATTCGGCCCCAGGAAACAGAAGCTTGCAGCCACCAATCCGTTTTCAGGCGACAGACTCTACCGCAACGACAGCAACGGCCACTTCACCGACATCACAAAAGATGCCGGCATCAACAGCTCCGTCATCGGCTACGGCCTTGGCATCACCATCGCCGATATCAATCTCGACGGATACCCAGATATCTATGTCGGCAACGACTTCCACGAGAATGACTATCTCTATATCAACCAACACAACGGGCAGTTCCGCGACGAACTCAACGACCATCTGATGCATACCAGCCAGTTCTCCATGGGCGTCGACGTCGCCGATGTCAACAACGACGGCTACCCCGACATCCTGTCGATGGATATGCTGCCCTATGATCCCTACATTCTGAAACGGTCCGAAGGAGAAGACACCTGGGACATTTTTAACATGAAGCTGACCTATGGCTATAACCATCAGTATACCCGCAACAACCTTCAGCTAAACCGCCGCAATGGCCAGTTCAGCGAGATCGGCCTCTACTCCGGCATAGCCGCCACCGACTGGTCCTGGTCTCCGTTGTGGGTCGACTTTGACAACGACGGAAAGAAAGACCTGTTCATATCCAATGGCATCCCGAAAAGGCTGAACGACATCGACTATATCAATTTCGTGTCCAACCAGGAACTACAGGATAAGATGCGCGACGGCGGGCTTGACGACAAAGACATGGCCCTCGTTAACAAATTCCCGGAGATAAAACTGCCCAGCAAATTCTATCATAACGACGGTGACATGGCCTTCACCGATTGCAAGGACCACATCGACGCCAGCCATCCTGCCTACTCAAATGGAGCCGTCTATGCCGACCTCGATGGAGACGGCGATCTTGACCTCGTCGTTAACACGATCGATGAACCCGCCATCGTATACGAGAATACCGCCAACGACAAAAAGAAAACGAAGTCGATCGACATCCGCCTCAAAGGCACGCCGACCAATATCAACGCCCTCGGCGCAAAAGCGATCCTGTTCTCCGGTAAAGAAGTGCACACCACAGAAAAATACCCCGTCCGCGGATTCTTGTCCAGCATGGAGATACCATTGCATCTTGGTCTTGAAAATACACCCGTCGACTCCCTTTTCCTGGTATGGCCCGATAACACCTACGAAAAGATAACCCTAAACCCCACGGACAGCACACAAACCCTCACTTATCAAAAAGGACTGCCCGTCTTCGATTATACGATATTAACCACCCATTATCCAAACCCAACCCGCAAGGTCACTGATATCACGAAGAACACAGGACTTGCCTACCTGCATAAAGAGAACGACTTTCACGAATTCGACCGGGAACCCCTTCTTCCACACATGCTGTCTACAGAAGGTCCCGGCCTGGCCGTTGCCGACATCAATAAAGACGGCCTCGAAGATATTTTCATAGGCTCCTCCAAATGGGAAAAGAGCGCCGTATTCCTGCAACAGCCCGGGGGCAGCTTTACGCGCACACTGCAACCCTCACTCGACCACGACAGCACCTACGAAGACGTAGATGCGTGCTGGGCCGATGTCAATGGCGACGGCAACAACGACCTTATCGTTGCCAGCGGCGGCAATGAGTTCTTTGGTCCCGACACTATGCTGACACCAAGGATCTACCTGGGAGACGGCAAAGGACATTTCACCAAGAGAGCCAATGCCTTTGATTCGCTCTTCGTCAATGCAGGCTGTATCGCAGCCAGCGACTTCAACGGCGACGAAAAAACAGACCTCTTCGTTGGAGGCCGCTCCGTGCCCTTCGACTACGGTCAATGCCCACGCTCCTACCTGTTGCAGAACGACGGGACTGGTCACTTCACCGACGTCACTGCCAGTATTGCAAAGGAACTTCCCTATATCGGCTTTGTGACAAAAGCGCTTTGGTTCGACCTTGACAGGAACGGGGAAAAAGACCTGCTGCTATCCCTCGAATGGGGCGGCATCCTTGCCTTTATGAACCAACACGGCCACTTCACAAAGAAAGTATTGACGGCTCAAAAAGGCTGGTGGAACTTCCTGCTTCCCGTAGACCTCGACAACGATGGCCATACGGATTTTATCGTTGGCAACCTGGGCCTCAACAGCCGGCTCAAAACAAAACCAGGTGAGCCCATCCGGCTTTATTACTACGACTTCGACAACAACGGAAAGAAAGACCAGGTACTCACCTACTATCTCGACGGTAAAGAACTCACCTTTGCCAACAAAATGGAATTGGAGAAAGAGATCCCTTCGCTGAAGAAACGCTTCCTCTACGCCGAAGACTTTGCCAAGGCCTCACTCACCGACCTCTTCCCGGTAGAGAAGTTAAGAAAAGCGGATACGCTGACAGCAGACTTCCTCAGCAACGCCGTCTTGCTAAACGACGGACACGACAACTTCAGCGTGCAGGCCCTTCCCTGGGAAGCCCAGCTCAGCTCATACCGTGATGCCGCCGTCGTAAACGCCAATAACGACTCTCTGCCTGACATCCTGCTCACCGGCAACTACTATGGCCCCAATATCCAGATGGGCCGCTATGACGCGGATTACGGAACGCTGCTGATCAATAAAGGCAAGGGCAGATTCGAAACCTCCACTCTCAACGGCCTGGCCATAAAAGGCGAGGTCCGCCATATCCTGCCCATCCGGATCGGCAGCCGCCCCAACACCGGCCAGCCAGCCAACAATCAGCCCGCGTCCAGCCAGCCAGCTGCCAGTCATTCAGCTTCCGGGCAACCAACCACCGATCAACCTGCACCCGGCAAGCCAGCTGCGCGTAGGCCAGCGTCAAGCCAGCCACGCAGCCACCAACCGTCACCCGGTAAGACGACCGGCACGCAAACCTTCATACTGGCCCGCAATAATGATTCGACAATGATCATCCAATTCAGCCCATAAACCTATCATCATGAAAATAATCACCAGCCTGCTCTTACTGCTGACATTGACAAACCTGCACACAAACGCGCAGACAACCGCCATTGAAAAACTCGAAAAAGACGTACCCGGCCTGATGCAAAAAGCGGATATCCCGGGTATGTCGATCGCTCTTATACAAAAAGGCAAAGTGATCTGGACTGGCGCCTACGGCGTAATGAACGCAGATTCGAAAATGCCGGTGACGCCACGGACTGTTTTTGAAGCTGCCTCGCTTAGCAAATGTGTCTTTGCCTATGGCGTGCTAAAGTTGGTGGATAAAGGCAAAATAGACCTCGACACTCCTCTGACCAAGTATCTGGGCAATAACTACAATGTATCCGATCCCCGGATAAACCTCGTCACCGCCAGAATGGTACTGACACATAGCGCCGGCTTCCCCAACTGGCGCGAATTCGATCACAGCAACACGCTGCTCATCCATTTCAACCCCGGTGAAAAATGGTCTTACTCCGGCGAGGGTATCGTTTATCTTTCAAAGGTCGTCGAAAAGATCACCGGCTTGTCACTCGAAGATTTTATGCAGCAAACGGTCCTCAAACCATTGAGGATGACCTCCAGCAGCTATACCTGGCTAAGCCAGTACGATAGTCTCAAAACATACCGGCATGAATCATTCGGAAAAGTGCTGGACAGAGAGAAAAAGATAAAAGGCGGACTGGCAGCCATCGATGAAGAAGCCAACGCCGCAGCAAGCCTGACCACCAACGCAGCCGACTATGCAAAATTCATTATTGCCGTATTGAACGGAACGGGTCTGAAGAAAAAGACCTGGGAACAGATGCTGTCCCCCGGCATCCGCGTCACGGCTAAATACCCCCAACTGGCATGGGGACTCGGCGTCGGACTGGAAACAATGCCCGACGGAACCTGGTTCTGGCATTGGGGCGACAATGGCGCCGGCAAAGCTTTCTATATGGCGTCCATTCACACAAAGAACGCTGTTGTCTACTTCGCCAACAGCTCCACTGGCCTCAGCATCGCCCAGCCCATACTCGACGATGCCGTCGGAGGCAAACACCCTTCTCTCGAAAACCTCGGCTACGAAGCCTACAACTCCCCAGCCCGTCTGCTACTAAAATCGATCCTCCAAAATGGTGCTGCCAACGCACTCGCCGCCTATCGCAAAAACAGGCAGCAGGACACGACAAAGGCCATCAGCGAACAGTCGATAAACAGTCTCGGCTATACGCTGATGCAAATAAATAAACTGGATGAGGCGCTGCAGGTGTTCAAACTGAATACGGATGATTTCCCCGACTCATGGAACGCCTGGGACAGCTATGCGGAAGCATGGATGAATAAAGGCAATAACGAAGAGGCTGTCAAGTACTATAAAAGATCACTCGAACTAAATCCGCAAAACGACAACGGCAAAAAAATGCTCGAAAAATTACAGGCGCCAAAATAACCCGCGCCGCCAAAACCGGTGCAGCCCGCACGCAAGCCGGCGTTCGTCTCCGGGCATCCACCAAAACTGGCGGCCCACAAACCAGCGCCCCCCCCGGCATCTGCCCAAGCCGCCAGCCCCGCGGCATCCATGCCAATCAGCGATCCTGCGCCAGCCCCGCAGCGTCCATGCCAATCAGCGATCCTGCGCCAGCCCCGCACCGCTCAAACCAGCAGCCCACGGCGTCTGCCCAAGGCTGCGTCCGCCGCGGCCCCTAAGGCACCGGCACCACCACCCTCGTCACCCACTTCGTCGTATCCGGCTCCTTATCCCTTTCGGTCTCCAGCGACTGAAAAGGCATCGCCATAGCCGTGAGTTGATAATCGAGAACATAAAGGCGAAGCTGATCCATCGCCCGTTCGGCGGTCATAGCCCCCCCATTCACAACTCCCGTCATCACCTTCCACGGCACAAAACGCTGCACAGCAAAAGCCTCCGTGGGTTCCACCTCCTTATCAAGCGGCACCGCAATCGTACTCTTATAGGTCAGCCGGGTATGCACCACATTCAACATCGGCGGATCGGTCTCCTTCCGCCCCTGATGCGCTATATACGCCCGAAGGGAATCGATCTTATTGTACAACTCTTTTACCGAAGGATATGCCGCCGTCGACAGCTCCGTCACCAACAACACGGAATCCTTCCACATGATCTTACTCACATCCATCCCATACACATTCGAAGGCTTACTCAAAAAACCAGCAAGCCGCTTCAACATAGAATCAGCCCCAGCCTCTTCTCCACCCTTCTTTATCCACGATAATTGAATAGAATCATTCGTCCCGACCGTTATCACGGAAACTGTTGACAACGGCCCGTCCCCTCCAACCCTCTTCAGACCTACCGCGGGATAATTCCCACCGCTGACAGCCCATCTGCTTCCTTTCCACGTCTCCGCACTGGCCAGGGTCCTGTATGCCGCCTGCGCATTACATTGCAACGCGATCTTCGTTCTCCACTCTGTATCACCCGCCGCACATCCCCCCATTCCCGATACCGCAACAAAAACCAATAAAAACCATTTGTTCATATACAATCCGATTACCCGCAAAGTAACCAATAATGCGTAAATTAGCTTTACACGATTGCAAATTATAGTCTATGCCATCCCACGTTAAGATCAGCCTTGCCATCCTCCTGCTCCTTCGGTTTCTCACCGCCACTGCTAAACAAACCGCCAACTTCACACAGACCGGGCCTTCCGCGCACGCGTCACTGGCCAACCCCACACAAGGCCCGAATACCGGCAGCGCATCACCAGCAACCACCGCGCCATCCGATACCAGCTCCTGGCTCATCCCAGCCACCAACATTGACCCGTCAAACTACTACGGCGTCACCGTAGCCAACGGCATGATCGGCCTCGTCTCCTCCCCCATCCCCTTCAAAGTAAAAGACGTCGTCCTCAACGGCGCCTTCGACCTCTATGGCCGGGGCAGCGTCAGCAACATCCTGAAGACCTTCAACTTCGTCAACCTGAACTTCGACATCGATGACCACCGCATCGAAACCTTCCGCGAAGTCACCAACTTCCGGCAAACACTCGACCTCTATCACGCCTGCCTGACCACCACCTTCGACTACCAGGACAAAGCCACGATAAGCTATACCTGGTACAGCCTGCGCCAGCTGCCCTATACGGCATTGGTAGACGTCACGATCACCGCCCACAAAAATATTACCATCATACCCGCAAGCGTGATGGAAGCACCCGACATGCTCCGCGACGTACAAAATTCCTATAACCAGATCGACAGGCCGCATGCTCTGCTCTCGCTGCTGACCTCTACCGCAAAGAGTCCAACCGGAAAACTACTCCTGGCAGCCTCCAACAGCTTCATCTTCGACGAAGCCCCCCACGCACAGCCCGCAGTCATCCATGAACTATGGGACAACAACATGCACCTGCTCAAATTCAAAAAAACACTCCAGGCAGGCGCTTCTTACCACTTCGCCGTCGCCGGCTCTACACTGACATCCGCGCAAAGCGATGACCCGCTGAACGAAACCCAGCGGCTTACCATCTTCGCCGCACTGCAGAACACCCAGACCCTGATAAAAGCCCACGAGGATGCCTGGGCCCAACTCTGGAAAAGCGACATCCGCATCGAAGGCGATCCCGCCACACAACGCGATATCCGACTGATGCTCTATCATCTCTATTCTTTTGCCCGAGAAGGAACGGAATATAGCCTTTCCCCGATGGGCCTCAGCGGTCTTGGCTACAACGGCCATACCTTCTGGGATACGGAGATCTGGATGTACCCGTCTCTATTGCTATTGCAGCCAAAGATCGCCGCCTCGCTGATCGAATACAGGTATCGAAGACTGGACGCCGCAAAACGCAACGCCGCCGCACACGGGTATAAAGGCGCCATGTATCCCTGGGAAAGCGCAGCCAGCGGCAACGAAGAAACACCCGTATGGGCGCTCAGCGGCCCCTTCGAACATCATATCACCGCCGACGTGGGAATCGCCGCATGGAACTACTACTGCGTCACCCGGGATATGGAATGGCTAAAAGAAAAAGGCTATCCGATACTACAAGCCACCGCAGACTTCTGGACAAGCCGCGTCGACCGAAAAGGCCCCGGTCACTTCGATATCAATAACGTCGTGGCTGCGGACGAATGGGCCGAAAATGTCGACAACAACGCCTATACAAACGCGCCGCCCGCGCCAACCTCGAAGACGCGATAGAAGCAGCCCACACACTCGGACAAAAGCCGGATCCGGACTGGACAACCGTTCATGACAATATCCCCATCCTGCACTTCCCCGATGGAACTACCCGCGAATACGAAGGCTATAACGGGACACCCATCAAACAAGCCGACGTCAACCTGCTGGCCTACCCGCTAAAAGAAGTTGTATCGCCCGCCGCTATCCGCAAAGACCTGGAATACTACCGCCCCCGCGTAGGGGAAGGTCCCGCAATGACAAACGCGATCTTCTCCATCCTTTACGTACGGCTTGGCCTAGCCGATACAGCCTATACCCTTCTTAGGTCAGGATATATTCCTAACCTGAGACCGCCCTTCGGGGTTATGGCAGAAACAGCCAACGGCAATAACCCTTATTTTGCAACCGGTGCAGGCGGGATGCTGCAGGCATTGCTGAATGGATTTGCTGGCCTGGAAATTGCCGATAAAGGGGTGGTCCAATTGTCAACAAAACTGCCAACAGCTT
Organism: Chitinophagales bacterium; assembly: GCA_015654595.1. Classification (GTDB taxonomy): domain Bacteria; phylum Bacteroidota; class Bacteroidia; order Chitinophagales; family Chitinophagaceae; genus Puia. Next base: position 10,266 of record JAATGQ010000180.1, read on the forward strand.
GGAAATCGTTAGTAATCACCGGCGTAGGCCCCAATAGACGAACTTACATTATCAAATAATCGTATAACAGGCATTTTTTTCTTACCTTTATTTTTAAAGCTCTTAAACAATAAGACATTTCTCCTGTCTGACAAGACACCCGGGCAATAAATAGTGCGTATAGCGTTATTCATAGGAATATAAAGGGTAGCTTGTAGAAAAGACCCTATCCAATCCTATATTTGCGAACTCTTAACTTACACTTATAAGAAAAACTATGGGCTTTTGGTATCCTTTCCTCCTCGTGAAAAAAGCGTTCAGGAATTTGTACTTCCTGATGTTTCTCAATGGGTTTTTATTGGCGTCGATGTTTTACTTCCATATGCAGTCATCGTACGAAAATGGACTCTTCAGTTACATTAAGACCAGCATTGATGCCCGCATCGATTCTGACGATACGCCTGACTCCATCGTCGTAAAAGCGATGGACGTTTGTCACTCCTTAATGGTTGCAAGAGCATCCACCTTCGAAGGCCCTGTTGATAAATTAGGCCCCCTGAGCACCATCTTCCATTCTACCGCGATAGACCTGATGACGACCCAGGGCGCATGTGGCAGCTACTCACAGGTACTGGCCCGTATCCTTGGCACCTATCACTACCCTATCCGGATTGCCCAGATGAAAGCACAGGGTATCTACGGCGCCCACAATATCGACGAGGTCAATACGGGAAAAGGATGGGTTGTACTCGATCCGACCTATAACCTGTGCTTCACCCGCCCTGACCACAAGCTGGCCAGCTTTGCCGACGTACAACACGACTGGAACTACTACTCCAAACAAGTTCCTCCCGGTTATAACTACGACTATCACTACGAAGACGTTCGCTATACCAACTGGACAAAAGTCCCCGTCCTCTTCCCTGCCATCAAAGGCCTGCTGAGCATCTTTATCGGCTCGGAAAGAGTAAACGGCTTCTCCGTTCGCACCCTGTTCATGAATACTTACCAGGTGTATTTTTACCTCATGCTGCTGCTGTTTATCCCGGTCTTCCTGATGACCAGCAAAAAGATCATCAAGGTCAAACTGTTCCCAAGCCCGGAAATTCCGTTCACGATCAAAAACCTGATCAAATACGGCAGATCCAAGCCCAATAACTCGCCTCTTAACGTACAGAAAATGTAATAAACCGGCTCACCGGATAAAAATTCACCCCCAACCGGGTGAATTTTTATTTAGGAGCATACGCTTAACAGACCATCCCGACCCCTTATCATCGCAATCGCATGGTCAACAATCCACAGACCATTTCTCCCCAACAAATCTAACTACATGGTCAACAATCAGTTGTTTGACTATTCGGCATTTAATCTTAGATTAAGCGAGCAAGTCTGAAAAATTAATCAATGGCGCTCGTGAACCTAACAGAGCGTTTGACCTTCTGATCAATCTAACTGCATGGTCAACAATCAATTGTTTGACTATTCGGCATAATATCGTAGGTTTGACTTCAGAATAAAAAATAATAAATGCTTAAAGTAGGGGTTTTCGGCACGGGTCATCTTGGAAAGTTTCACCTCAATAACTGGAAGGAAATAAAGACAGCAGAACTCGTTGGTTTTTACGACCCAAACGACGACATCGCCAAAGAAGTATCTGAAAAATATCAACTCGTCCGCTTCCTCGATCCGGAAACACTCATGGATGCCTGCGACATCGTAGACATCGTAGCCCCTACACCGCAGCACTTCACACTTTGCGAAAAAGCCATCCGGAAAGGCAAACACGTCTTTGTCGAAAAACCGCTGGCGAACACCATGGAAGAAGCACGCGAACTGGTACAGCTCGTCCGCGAATCGAATGTCAAACTGCAGGTAGGTCATGTCGAACGGTTTAATCCCGCCTACCTGGCCGTCAAATCGATACCGCTGAGCCCGATGTTCATCGAAGTACATCGTCTCGCCCAGTTCAATCCCCGCGGCACAGAAGTCAGCGTTATCCTGGATCTGATGATCCATGACATCGATATCATCCTTAGCCTCGTCAAAAGCGAAGTGAAATCCATCTCTTCCAGCGGCGTCGCCGTCATGACCGATACCCCCGACATCGCCAGCGTCCGAATCGAATTCAACAACGGCTGCGTCGCCAACCTGACATCCAGCCGCATCTCGATGAAGAAAATGCGCAAGATGCGCCTCTTCCAGAAAGATGCCTATATCGGTATCGACTTCCTGAATAAAAAAGCAGAGATCATAAAGCTGAAGACACCACAGGATATCGACGCCTTCGCGTTCGATATCGAGACCCCCAACGGCAAAAAGACTATCGCACTCTCCAACCCATCGGTTCCGGAAGTCAACGCGATAAAAATGGAACTCGAAAAATTCTGCGAGGCCATCCTCAATAACACCCCCACCCTCGTATCCGAAGTAGATGGATTCAGGGCCATGGATATTGCTCATCAAATCATAAACAAGATCAAACACAATACGATCAATACCTGATCCAGGAATGGCAGCATCCAGGAAAACACATACCATCCCTATCCTCTATTATATCCTTAGCGACTATGCTGCCGCTTTGCTGTCCTCCAATATTTTTCACTTCAGCCGACGGCTCCTGCTCCATGAGACCATCTTCAACGCGTCTCATGAGCTCGTACTGACACAACGGTTCTGGCTTGGCGCCATCACCATCCCGATAGGCTGGCTGGCCCTCTATACACTGATGGGCTGCTACCGTTCGCTCTACCAGAAGTCCAGACTCAGCGAAGCCACCAACACCTTTATCTATTGCCTCATGGGCTGCACCATCGTCTTCTTTTCCATCGTTATCAACGACCCGGTAAAAGACTATCATTACTACTACCAGACCTATTTTATCTTCCTCGTTTCGCATTTCCTGCTAACCCTCACCGGAAGAATGCTGATCCTCAACGTCGTCAGACGCCAGGTCACCAAAGGAAAGGTCACCTTCAACGCACTGCTGGTCGGAGGCGACGTGACAGCAACAAAGATCTATAAGGATTCCCGCGAAGGCCTCAGCTCCTCCGGCTATCAATACGCCGGCTTTGTCAGCAACGGTGTGTCCAGCAATGGCATCAGCCGTTACCTTCCCCAGCTGGGAGACCCCGAAGCGATCGAGTCGACGATAGACAGACACGACATCCGGCTCGTCGTCATCGCGATGGAACGCTCCCAAAAACAAGAGGTCGAAACCATCCTCGAAAAACTCAGTCACAAAGACGTCAGTATAAAGATCATCCCGAGTACACTGGATATTCTGTCGGGGTCCGTACGCACATCAAATATACTGGGCGCTGTATTATCGGACATACATACCGGGCTGATGCCGGAATGGCAGCAGAATATCAAGCGGCTTTTGGACGTCTCCATATCCCTCCTCTCTCTTATCCTCCTGTCCCCCCTCATGCTCTACGCCGCCATCCGGGTAAAGATGACCTCCTCCGGCCCCATCTTCTATTCACAGCCCCGCACCGGCTACAAAGGCAAGACCTTTATGATCCATAAATTCCGCTCCATGTATCCCGACGCGGAAAAAGACGGCCCCGCACTCTCCTCCCATACCGACCCCCGCATCACCCCCTGGGGTAAGGTCATGCGCAAATGGCGCATCGACGAGCTGCCCCAGCTATGGAACATCCTCAAAGGGGAAATGAGCCTCGTCGGCCCAAGACCAGAAAGGGAGTTTTATATCAACCAATTACACGCTCGTACCCCTTATTTCCGTTATCTGTTGAAAGTAAAACCCGGTCTTACCTCCTGGGGAATGATCCAGTTCGGATATGCAGAGAATGTCGTGGAGATGGTCGAGCGGATGAGATATGATCTGATGTACATCGAAAATATCTCTCTTGTCCTCGACCTCAAGATCATGTTACACACCCTTCGTATCATCTTTAGCGGTCAAGGACGTTAAAACCATGAAAAAAATATTCGCATTTTTATCGGCTCTCTGCGCCACATACTTCGTCTCCCCGGCGATTGCTTCCGCGCAATCTCCAGGCCCGGCTATCGCCGCGCCCACCGCCCACCCCTATTGGCAGCAACAGGTCAACTATTCCATCGATGTCACCCTCAACGACTCCGATCGAACCCTCGACGGTTTCATAAGAATGGATTACATCAACCATTCCCCCGATACCCTCTCCTATATCTGGATCCATTGCTGGCCCAACGCCTATAAAAATGACCGCACCGCCTTCAGCGAACAGCTCATCGGCAACGGCCGGACCGACTTCTATTTCTCCGACCGCGACCAGCGCGGCTATATCGATCGCCTCGACTTCCGCGCCGACGGCCAGGAGACGAAAATGGAAGACCACCCGCTCTACATCGATATCATAAAGGTTGTCCTACCTCATCCGTTGCTGCCCGGTGAACACGTCATACTAACCTCGCCCTTCCACGAAAAACTACCCTTCAATTTCTCGCGGGGCGGCTATACCACCGTTACAAAGATCATCAGCCGCAAACAAGGCGTCGTCAAAAAGAAGGTCACTACCTCCTATCAACTGACCCAATGGTATCCCAAACCCGCCGTCTACGACCGCAAGGGCTGGCATCCCATCCCCTATCTCGACCAGGGCGAATTCTATAGCGAATACGGAGATTTCGATGTTCATATCACTGTCCCCACCCGCCTCACCGTGGCCGCCACCGGACAACGGCAAGACAGCAGCCTGCAATCCAAAACAAAAACCCTGCATTATAAGGAGTCGAAGATCCACGACTTCGCCTGGTTCGCCGCGCCAGACTTTATCACCAGGCACGACACGCTGCAACTCGCATCCGGCCGGGTCATCGACGTTTACAGCTATTATACTCCCGCCTCCGCCCCCTATTGGAAAAACAGCATCCGGTATATCAAAGACGCGGTAAAATTTCGCAGCGCACTCATCGGCGAATATCCCTATTCGATAGTCTCCGCCGTTCAGGCAGGCAGCGCCGGCGGGATGGAATACCCAACCATCACCTCCATCGGCACGACACCCGGAGCCAAAGACCTCGACGTGACTATCGAACACGAAGTTGGCCACAACTGGTTCTACGGGATCCTCGGCACCAACGAACGCCGCTACCCCTGGATGGATGAAGGCATTAACACATACTACGACCAGCGCTATAGCGCGATGAAATATCCGCCGCAGCCCAAAAACAGCATTCAGAAAAAAATCCCCGACGACCTCAGCCAGATCCAACTCGACGCCGCAGCCGCACAAAAGACCGACCAGCCGATCTCTACCTCATCCGAAAACTTTACGGCCGACAACTACGACCTGATCGCCTACTTCAAGACAGGCTATTGGATGCAAAAGCTCGAACACCAGCTAGGCACCCCCCTGTTCGACAGCTGTATGCGCCAATACTACCGGCAATGGGCGTTTCAACATCCCTATCCCGAAGATATAAAGGCCGTTTTCGAGACGACGACACACCAGTCTCTCGACACCAGCTTTGCGCTGCTGGATAAAAAGGGGCCGCTTACCCCGCCGCCGCACAAGAAGCTCCGTCCCGCCTTCCTGTTCGACCTGCGCAACACGGATAAATACAATTACATCAATATCCTGCCGGCCGCCGCCTACAACGAATACGACCGGCTCATGATCGGATTGCTTATCCATAACTATAGCCTTGCTCCAAGCGCGTTTCATTTCTATGCAGCGCCGATCTATGCGACAGGAAGTCACCAGCTCAATGGCGGTGCAGGAGCAAACTATAGCTGGTATCCCGATCACAGTTTTCAGAAGATCGACCTCGGCGTTTCGGCCTCCAAATTTGCCACTATGGACGGCACGGACAGCAGCGGCAAACACATCACCGGCAGTTACTTCAAGATCGTTCCTACCCTGAAACTGACCTTTCCAAAGGCCTATCCCCGCGATACAAGAGAAGGATCTATCGAGTGGAAGACCTTTTTGATCGGGGAAAGATCGCTCGACTCCTATGTCATGAAGACATCAGATTCCCTCTACTATCCGACAGAAGGAAAATATAAATTCCGTTACATCAACCAGCTGAGTCTTTCTTATAGAGATACCCGCGTGTTATATCCCTGTTCCGCCCGGCTTGAATTCCAGCAGGCAGATGAATGGTATCGCATCAACTTCAATGGTAATTATTTCTTCAACTATGAAAAAGGCGGCGGGCTCTCTGTCCGGGTATTCGGCGCTAAATTCGGCTATCTCGGCGCCCGCTCCGCGACAGAAGACCTCAGTCGTTACGAACCAAAACTGACCGCCGTCAGAGGCAGCGAAGACTATACCTATAGCAACTACTTCCTGGGGCGCAACGAATATACCGGAATTGCAAGCCAGCAGATCATGATGCGGGATGGCGACCTGAAACTACGAACAGATCTGTTCCAGGAACTACAGGGCCGATCCGATGACTGGGTGGCTTCGCTCAATTTGGTCAGCACACTGCCGCAGCCCTTCTTCCCCGCTTGGGTTCCTTTAAAGCTCTTCTTCGATATCGGAACATACTCGGGCGCCTGGCAGACCAATCCGCCGACCAGCCATTTCCTCTATACCGGGGGCATCGAACTGTCGCTGCTGCATGATATCTTCCATATCTATGCGCCCCTGATCTATAGCAGCGACTTCCGCAATCAGCTTAGAACCGTTCCCGATCAAAACAGCTTCGGCCATCGGCTTTCCTTTAGCATAGATATCCAGAACTTCGAATTTAAAAAGATCCTGGGGGCCCCTTCCAACTAATGTCTGCCAATCCTCATATCCGTTTTCTCCAGCGACGCCAGATCGATGAGCAGGCCTGGACCGACTGTATCCAGCGAAGCCCCGGCAGCCTCATCTATGCCCAATCCTGGTTTCTCGATGCGCTCAGCAATGGAAACTGGGGCGCCATAGTGCATCTCTCGCCCCCCCCCTCGTCACCGGCCGTCCCCTCGGCCCCCGAGCCATTCGCCACCGGCCCGTCAGCACGGCCCGCTGATCCCTCAGCCCCCAAGCCATTCGCCACCGACCCGTCAGCACGGCCTGCCGTCCCCTTAGCCCCCGCACCACCCGCTACCGGCCCATCAGCGCGGCCCGCTGATCCCTCAGAGCCATCTGCCACCGGCCCGTCAGCACGGCCCGCCGCCCTCGCAATGCGCGCCCAGTCCCGTTACACCGCCGTCATGCCCCTGATCTATAACCGCAAATTTGGCTTCAACTATCTCTACATGCCCAACTTCGTGCCGATGCTGGGCGTCTTTCACGAATCCAACCCCAACCCCGATGCCACGCCCTTCCTGGCGGCCATCCCAAAAAACTATAAATTATGGGAGATCGATCTTTCGGAAAACAATAAACTTTCCCCCGGCCCCTATCATATCACTGAAAGAAAAAACTTCTGGCTCAACCTGTCCTCTCCCGGAGAGCAGCTGAAAAAAGACTACCGACGCCTCGCCCGCCGTATGCTCCAACGCGCGCAGCAACAAGGCCTGCAGGTCATCCGCAACGCCCCCGTCGAAACCGTCATCGACCAGTTCCGTCAGCACTACCAAAAGCAGATGCCCGATATCAGCAAGGATTTCTATAAAAGAATAACCAGCGCCAGCATATTAGCGCAAAAGGAAGGACAAACTGCTTCTTATCTCGCCCAGGCTCCCAACGGCGATATCCAGGGCTTCTATTTGTTGTACAAAGACAAACGCTTCGTCTACTCCGTCCTCGGCGGAAGCACCGCTCAAGGTAAAGACAACGGAGCCTTTTATTTATTGACAGACGCCGCCATCCAGGATCATAGCAACTCGCCGCGCATCTTTCGTTTCGAAGGCTCCGACCTGCCCGGCATCGCCTTCTTCAATGCCCAATTCGGGCCCCACCCCGTCTCCTATCATCATCTCCTCCTCAACCGCCTACCCGCCCCCTTCCGCTGGCTCAAACCCCGGCCGCCAGCGCCAGGAGCCTAACTCCAGCCCTCATCCTCTAATTTTTTTCCAAGGAGCATTTTAAAATCATCGATCTTAAAAACAAAAACTTTGGGAAATGGGATGTTTTTCAAAACAGAAAAATGAGCATCATGGCTGATCAGACAATCAGCCCCTGCTACAACATAACAGTCAACAAACTTATTATCGTCTGGATCGGAGATTAAATTCCATTTGAAATAAACCTGAACGCAATGAACATTGGGAAGTTCTCTTAATGCCAAAAGAAAATTAGCAGCAACATTAACCGAATACTTAGACTTTAGAATTTCTTCATACTCAAGAAGAATTTCGTCGGTAACGTACAAATCGATTTCTTCCTCGAGGAGCAGTTCGATCAACCAATGATGAACTGACTTAGTAGAAAGGGCTGAAACCAGGACATTCGTATCAATGACCGTCTTTATCTCCATAGGAACTACCCTCTTCATTTAACCACTGATCCATTGTGTCATTCGTATAGCCCTTTTCATCCCAGATCTGATCGGCTTCTCCAATGGCTTTGAAGGCAAAATACTTAGCAAGGTAACGTTTGATATGCAGCAGATCTTCCTCCGAAACATCGGAAGAGTAGACTTTTAACAGCTCTTGCTGGAGATTACTTAAAGGTTGGGCAGCTGACATGTAACGAATATACAAAAAAAAGACGGCTCAGGCAAGCCCGCCCCCTTCCGCTGGCTCAAACCCCGCCCAGCAAACTCTCCGCAATCACCAGGTCAATCGGAGTCGTAATCTTAATATTATTATCTTCCCCCTCGATCAGATGCACCGCTGTCCCCGACGCCTCCACCACTGTCGCCTCATCCGTAAATCCCGGATGATAAGGCACACGGAAAGCCGGCAGCAACACCTCGCTCCGAAACGTCTGCGGCGTCTGCACAAGTCGTAAAGCCGATCGATCCACAGGGCTGCTGATAGCCGCCTCCGTCCCCTCCACCCTCCTCACACTGTCCCTACAGGCAATAACCGGGATCGCCGACCCAAGCCCCGCAGCCTGCTCAAAACAACGTTGGATAAGCCGCGCACTCACCAGACAGCGAACGCCATCATGCACCGCCACCAGCGAATCCGGCGAAACAAGCTCCAGCCCATTGCGAACCGACTCAAAACGCGTCAACCCACCCGATACCAGGCGGATACGCCCCGGATCACGCGTCACACGCGCCAGGCTAAGCCCCGTCTCAGTATGTTCTACAGGAAGAACGAGGATGATCTGCAGATCCTCGTAAGCAGAAAGAAAAGTCTCCAATGTATACCAGAGAACCGCCCGGCCCTTGAGTAAAAGGAATTGCTTGGGTATAGCGGCGCCCATCCGGGAACCCGATCCGCCGGCGACGATAACGGCATATTTGTTCATGGCAGTAAAAGTATAAATAATGTACGCGTCAGCATACATTATTTATAGAGAGCTATCACCTCGCCCCCGTCACTATCCTTAAAGCCTCTGTACATCCCCTGACTATTAAATACAAGCGCCGCATTCCCTTCCTTGTCGACGCCGATCATCCCGCCTTCGCCGCCAATAGCCATCAGCTTCTCATGCACTACGACCTCCATCGCCTGTTGAAGAGAAAGACCTTTGTATTCCATCAGGCAGCTGACATCATAAGCAGCTACCGCACGGATAAACATCTCGCCATGACCGGTACAGGAGATACCGCAGGTCTTGTTGTTGGCATAAGTGCCGGCGCCGATGACAGGGCTGTCACCGATACGGCCGTACTTCTTATTGGTCATACCGCCGGTGCTGGTGGCGGCTGCAATGTTTCCATTCTGGTCAAGCGCTACCGCGCCCACCGTACCGAACTTCTTGTCACGCATCAGCTCTTCGAGGCGTTGATGCGTATGATCGAGTGAATAAGTATCCGAATCCCGAATAGCCTTCCACTGATCGTACCTGAACTGCGAAAAGAAATACTCATCCGGCTCCAGCTTGATCCCCTGCTTGATCGCAAAATCATTCGCGCCTTTTCCGCTCAGAAAAACATGGTTGCTGTTGAGCATCACTTCCGTCGCCAGCTCTATGGGATTTCGAACATTGCGTACGCCAGTTACAGCGCCCGCTTCCAGCGTCTTGCCATTCATGATGGCCGCATCCATCTCCTGGACGCCCCGCTTCGTAAAAACAGCACCGCGCCCCGCATTAAAAAGCATGTTATCTTCGAGTGTAACGATCGTCGCCTTGATAGCATTTATGGCAGATCCCCCTTTCTCCAGCACGGCATAACCCGCATACATCGCCTCCTGTAATCCCTGCTGATAGGCTTCTTCCAGCTCCGGGGTCATATCTTCTTTCACAATGGTACCGGCGCCTCCATGGATGGCGAGAGTAAATTTGGGCATAGCGTATATTTAACTGGTTATCAGCCAGTAAAATTAGACTAAATCCCAACTGAAATTTTTGAAGATTTACCTGTAAACCTTGAATATACACTAACGTTGCCGGATATTTCTTCGAAAGTGATTAACGAAGTCAACACACACCGCCTGGTCATCTGTCGCCACGCCCCAACGCCCACCACAAGCCTCATCCATCCCCACGCCCACCGCGAGCCCATCCACGAAGTCTACCGCGCCAGCAATCTCACGCACTCCTCCAGTAACCGCGCCTTATCGATCGCAGCTGTCCCCACTTCCTCACAAACCAATCCCCCCGCAATATTCGCAACCTTCGCCATCAACGCCGCATCCCGCGTAGCCGCATACACCAGCGAAGCCACCGCGATAACAGTGTCGCCGGCCCCCGACACATCAGCAATGTTCCGGATATGCGCAGGCACGATCTCCGCTTTCACATCATCCTCATAAAAAACGCCCTTCTCCGAAAGCGTAATAAATGAAAGATGATGCCCCATTTTCTCGGCCAGCAACCGATGCGCCTGGCGCAGCGAAGATAAGCCAGCCTCTTCCAGCAAAATGTTCAACCCTTCCCGCACTTCTTTCAGATTGGGCTTAAAGATCGTCACCCCCTCATAAGCAAAGAAATTCTTCTTCTTGGGATCGACAGCCGTCAACACATCGTGATGATGACAAAGCGCAATGGCTTCTCTTATCAGACGAGGAGTGAGCACTCCCTTATTATAATCTTCGAAAATGATGATCTGCGGCTTCTCCGACTCGATGTAACGGCGAAGACTGTCAAGCAGCTGGTCCTCCATAAGAGAAGAAAGATCAGTCGTCGTCTCAGAATCCAATCGCAGCATCTGCTGATTACGGCCCATCACACGCGCCTTATTCGTGGTCACCCGATCATCGCTCTTCAACATCCACGAACAATCAATCCCGCTTCCCTTCAAAAGCCCTTCGAGAAGAACCCCATCCGTATCGTCCCCAATAACAGAGAAAACAGACACCTGCACATCCAGCGAAGCCAGGTTTAACGCCACATTTCCAGCACCGCCGATACGAAGCTCCCGCTTCTCCAGCGCGACCACCGGCACCGGCGCCTCCGGCGAAATACGCTCTACATGCCCCCAGAGATAGGTGTCCAGCATTACATCTCCAATAACCCCCGCTTTTGTCTGCTTGAATTTCGAAAACAAATTCCTGAGATCCGTCATGTTGTGGTTGGCTTTAATTCTTTCCTGGCTATAAAATACAAAGGTATGCCAAGCAGAACAATGATCAAACCGGCCAGCGCATAATCTGGCTTTTCCAGGATCAACGCCACACAAAAGACCAGCGCCAGAATTATATAAATGATCGGCAGAACAGGATAAGCAAAGGCCTTATAAGGTCTTTCCAGGTCCGGCCGCTTCCTGCGAAGAATAAAGATCCCAAGGATCGTCAGCGCATAAAAGAATACCACTACAAAAGAGATCATATCGAGCAGGTCGCCATAACGCCCCGACAGGCAAAGGATAGCCGCTACAACAGCCTGCGCCCACAACGCCCAGGCCGGAACCCGATTCCCGTTCAATACGCCGGCCTTACGGAAGAACAACCCATCCTGCGCCATCGTATAATAGACACGCGCTCCTGCCAGGATAAGCCCATTATTACAGCCAAAGGTCGAGATCATGATCATAACCGCGATAACACCAGTTCCGACAGGTCCAAAAATAACATTGGCCGCAGCTACCGCAACCCGATCCTGCGGCGCCGTTGCAATCCCCTTCAAAGGCATTACACTCACATACATCAGGTTCGCAGCCACATAAATGACCGTCACGATCAGCGTACCCAGGAAAAGACTCATCCCGATATTACGCTTGGGATTTTTCATCTCCCCCGCGATAAACGTCACGTTGTTCCATGCATCACTGGAGAAAATAGAACCCGTCATAGAAGCCGCTATGGCGCCCAGGGCCATAATGCCAACAACAGGACTTGACAACAAATTCTCCGGTTTCACATCGCCGGAAGGCGCGGTCAGCCTGTGCATATCCCAGGCATCCGCCCAGTTGGCATGCCAGATACCCGCGTTCGCTCCCAGCAAAAAGCCAAAAACGATCAGCCCGAACAGCGAAACCTGCTTTACCACCGTAAATATCGTCTGTATCCGTTTGCCCGACTCGATCCCCTTCGTATTGATCCAGGTAAGGAACAGGATCAGCAGGATCGAAACAAGCTGCCCCGTATGAATATGTACGCCCAGGAATGAAAGGATAATATTGTCGTCGGTCATCTCCAGCCCATGGATAAAAGTACCCGCAAACTTCGAAAAGGCAACCCCTACCGCAGCGATCGTACCCGTCTGGATGACCGAAAAAAAGCTCCAGCCATACAAAAAGCCCGTCAACGGATTATATGCCTCCTTAAGGTAAACATACTGGCCTCCCGCCTTGGGATACATTGCGCTAAGCTCGCCATAGCTAAGGGCGGCAGACAGGGTCATAAACCCCGTTATCAGCCAGACAAAGATCAGCCAGCCCGCACTCCCCACATTCCGGGTGATATCCGCGCTGACAATAAAGATCCCGGACCCGATCATCGACCCGGCAACGATCATCGTGCCGTCCAAAAGACCGAGAGTGGGCTTAAAAGTACTTTGAGTCTCTGTTCCCGATAGGACTCCGGGATCTGATGCGAGGGTAGTCTTGGTTGTATCTGCCATAGGAACCCAATTTAAGGTAAAAAACGACAAAAAGAAGCCGGACCTACCAGGCCCGGCCACAATATCGAAACAAAAGGACGAATTTATTGGGGGTTCTTCTTATACTCCGCATTCAGCCCATCGATAACATCGTTGGAAATATTGAGCAGGCTATCCTTGGTAAGGATGATCGACCCGCTATGATCGTACTGAAAAATATAAGAATAGTGCTTGTCCTTGTTATAGCTTTTTAAGAACTCCTCGATACGCGAACGCAGCTTGGTCCGGTATTCCTCCTGGTTCTTGTACAATCCTTGTTCAAGCGTTTGCTTCTGCTGCGCAAATTCCTGCTGCAGATTCTGATACTGCGCCTGCGCCTGTTCCGCTTCCGCCTGCGTCATATTATTGCCCTTTGCACGCCAGTAATCCATCTTCTTCTGGTTTTCCCTGTCGAGACTGCTCAGCTGCATATTGACATTATTCTCCTGATCCCTCAGCTTGCCTATGACAAACTTATAATATTCATAATGCGCCTGCAGCGAATCCATATCGAAATACGCGATCTTGAATGTATTCACAGGGCCAACATTCTTGTCAGCAGCCTCTTGTTTCTTCAGCTCCTTGATCTCATGCGCCTGAAAAAAGTAGATGCCGCCGGCTAAAGCAATAGCAACAATACTGAGAATGGTAGAAATGTTCTTCATAATATCCGCGAATATAAAAAAGAAGGGGGCACAAACCCCCTTCTTTTTATTTTTTAACATTATTGATAAGCTTAAGATCTTCTTAAACTACTCTTCATCATCGAACTGCATGGCTTCGCGGGTAGTCTGGAGCAATTCATATTCCTCCTTGCTTCCTACGATCATGTTTTCGAACTCGCGCAGACCTGTACCGGCAGGGATCGGGTGACCCGTGATAACGTTTTCCTTCAGACCGAGCATATCATCGCTCTTACCTTGGATAGCGGCAGAGGACAGTACCTTGGTCGTTTCCTGGAAGGACGCAGCCGAGATCCAGCTTTGCGTACCGAGAGAAGCCTTCGTGATACCGAGCAGCAGCGGCGCAGAAGTCGCGGCGTTAGCGTCTCTGAATTCAGCCAGCTTCTTATCGTTACGGCGGAGGATCGAGTTTTCTTCTCTTACTTCACGCAGACTTACGATCTGACCAGCTTTCAGCTTGGTGGACTCACCCGGATCGGAGATAACCTTCTTGTCGAAGATCCAGTCGTTCTCTTCGAGGAAGTCGAACTTGTCGACAGTATCCTCTTCGAGGAATCGGGTATCGCCTGGGTCAACGATCGTCAGCTTACGCATCATCTGGCGAACGATAACTTCGATATGCTTGTCATTTATCTTTACACCCTGCAGACGATACACTTCCTGGATTTCATTCACAACGTACTCTTGTACGGCAAACGGTCCCTTGATCGAAAGGATATCGGCAGGAGCAACCTGACCGTCGGACAGCTGGGCGCCAGCCTTGATGAAGTCACCGTCCTGCGCCAGGATCTGACGAGTCAGCGGAACGAGGTATTTCTTCACGACGCCATCCTTGGCTTCAACGATGATTTCGCGGTTACCACGCTTGATATTACCAAATGCTACAACACCGTCGATCTCACTGACGATAGCAGGGTTGCCCGGGTTACGCGCTTCGAAGAGTTCCGTTACGCGGGGCAGACCACCCGTGATATCGCGCAGCTTACCAAGCACGCGTGGGATCTTGACGATAACCTGACCGGCCTTCACAGGTTCGCCTTCGTCGACGATGATATGCGAGCCAACAGGCAGGTTGTAGTTCTTTATTTCCTTGTTTCCTTCTACGTTGATAGAAGGGATCTTTGTCTTGTCCTTGGTTTCGATAACCACCTTCTCACGGTGACCCGTTTGTTCGTCAGCCTCTTCACGGAAGGTGATACCATCGATAACCGCGTCGAACTTGATGTTACCGGCGATTTCGGAGATAACGACGTTGTTGAAGGGATCCCAGGAGCAGATCACATCGCCCTTGGCAACCTTCTGCCCGTCCTTCACCGTCAATGTAGCACCGTAAGGCACGTTGTTGGTCGTCAGCAGTCGGTCGTTCTTCACGTCCATGATACGAACTTCACCGGTACGGCCGATGACGATCTGTACCTTTTCGCCTTCGTTGTTTTCGGCAGTAACGGTACGAAGACCATCGAACTGGATGGTTCCTTCGAACTTAGCCGGCATCGTAGATTCAACCGATGCAGAACCGGCGACACCACCCACGTGGAAGGTACGCAGCGTCAGCTGTGTACCAGGCTCACCGATCGACTGTGCAGCGATGATGCCGACAGCATCACCACGCTGAGCCGTATAACCCGTTGCCAGGTTCTTACCGTAGCAGCGTACACACACACCACGCTTGCTTTCGCAAGTCAGTACAGAGCGGATCTCGACCGTTTCGATACCGGCGTCTTCGATCGCCTTACCGATCTCTTCGGTGATCTGCTCACCGGCGCTGACGATCAGCTTGTCGGAGCTGGGATCGTATACGTCATGCAGAGACGTACGTCCGAGGATACGATCATATAATGGTTCAACGATATCTTCATTGTCTTTCAGCGCAGAAGTAGCGATACCACGAAGGGTGCCGCAATCTTCTTCGGTGATGACCACATCCTGGGCAACATCCACCAGACGACGGGTAAGGTAACCGGCATCGGCCGTCTTAAGGGCCGTATCCGCAAGACCTTTACGGGCGCCGTGCGTAGAGATGAAGTAGTCCAATACGTTCAGACCGCCCTTGAAGTTGGAGAGGATCGGGTTTTCGATGATCTCACTGCCTGTAGAGCCGGACTTTCTGGGCTTGGCCATCAGACCTCTGATGCCAGCCAGCTGCTTGATCTGCTGCTTGCTGCCACGCGCACCGGAGTCAAGCATCATGTATACAGAGTTGAAGCCTTGTTTGTCGGCTGCCAGCTCCACGATGAGGCTTTCAGTGATACGGGTATCGACGCGGGACCAAATGTCGACGATCTGGTTGTAACGTTCGTTGTTGGTGATCAGACCCATGTTATAGTTCTCCCATACTTCGTCGACTTCGCCCTTGGCGTTTTCGAGCTGTACTTCCTTCGTATCGGGAATGATCAGGTCATTGATGTTGAAGGACAGACCGCCGCGGAAAGCCATACGGAAACCCAGCTGCTTGATATCATCCAGGAACTTCACCGTCTTCGGGATATTCGTCCACTTGATGATGTTGCCGATGATCTCACGGAGAGACTTCTTGGTCAGCAGCGCGTTTACAAAACCCACTTCGACCGGTACGTTCTGGTTGAACAGAACGCGGCCGACCGTCGTTTCGAGAAGCTTGTTCTCCAACACGTCGTGGTTGTTACGAACCTGCGTCTTGACCTTGATATAAGCATGAAGATCAACGCGGCCTTCGTTATAGGCGATGATGACTTCTTCTGCGCTATAGAATGCCTTCCCTTCACCCTTTACCTTGTGGTCCGGTGTAGACTTCCTGCCCTTCGTGATGTAGTACAGCCCCAAGACCATGTCCTGGGAAGGCAGGGTGATCGGCGTACCGTTCTGCGGGTTGAGAATGTTGTGCGAAGACAGCATCAACAACTGCGCTTCCAGGATAGCAGCACTGCTCAAAGGAACGTGAACGGCCATCTGGTCACCGTCAAAGTCGGCGTTGAACGCCGTACACACCAGCGGGTGCAGCTGGATAGCCTTGCCTTCGATCAGTTTTGGCTGGAAAGCCTGGATAGACAACCTGTGCAGCGTTGGGGCACGGTTGAGCATGACCGGGTGACCCTTCAGAATATTTTCGAGGATATCCCAGACAATAGCTTCTTTCTTGTCGACCAGCTTACGGGCGCTCTTCACCGTCTTTACGATACCACGCTCGATGAGCTTGCGGATGATAAATGGTTTGAACAACTCGGCAGCCATATCCTTTGGCAGACCGCACTCGTGCAGCTTCAGTTCAGGACCTACGACGATAACGCTACGACCGGAGTAGTCGACACGCTTACCAAGCAGGTTCTGACGGAAACGACCTTGTTTACCCTTCAACACGTCGCTCAAAGACTTCAGCGCACGGCCGCCCTCAGCCTTGACGGCATTGGACTTACGGCTGTTGTCAAACAGCGAGTCGATAGCTTCCTGCAGCATACGCTTTTCGTTACGTAAGATGACTTCAGGAGCCTTGATCTCCAACAGACGCTTGAGACGGTTGTTACGGATGATCACGCGGCGATAGAGGTCGTTCAGGTCGGAAGACGCAAAACGGCCGCCATCCAGCGGTACCAGCGGACGCAGCTCAGGCGGAATGACAGGGATATATTGCATAACCATCCACTCGGGACGGTTGGTGATACGGGAATTAGCGTCACGGAACGCTTCTACAACGCTCAGACGCTTCAACGCATCAGCCTTACGCTGTTGCGATGTTTCGTTCGCCGCCGCATTACGCAGATCGAAGGAGAGCTGATCCAGCTCGATACGAGCCAGCAGATCATGAACCGCCTCCGCGCCCATCTTCGCCATGAACTTCTGCGGATCATCGTCAGGCAGGTACTGGTTATCCTTCGGCAGCGTGTCCAGGATCTCCAGGTATTCTTCCTCCGTCAGGAGGTCGCCATAATTCTGACCCTTGTCCGTACGGATACCAGGCTGAATAACGACATATCTTTCATAATAGATGATGCTCTCCAGCTTCTTGGAGCTCATCCCCAGCAAATAACCGATCTTATTGGGAAGAGACTTGAAATACCAGATATGAACGACAGGAACCACCAGCTTTATGTGGCCCATCCGCTCACGCCGAACCTTCTTTTCCGTCACTTCCACCCCGCAACGGTCACACACGATACCTTTGTAACGTATGCGCTTGTACTTTCCGCAGGCACACTCATAATCCTTCACCGGCCCAAAAATACGCTCGCAGAACAAACCATCTCTTTCAGGCTTGTACGTGCGGTAGTTGATGGTCTCGGGCTTCAACACCTCTCCGTAGGAACGTTCGAGGATGCTGTCAGGAGAAGCTAATCCGATGGTGATTTTAGAAAAAGTGGCTCTTGGTCGATTTTCTTTTTTAATAGCCATATTGCAATATGCGGTTTTTTATCTTGAATCCAACCCTACTGAAAACCAGTTACTTAAGCTACGAATGGCATTCGATGAATGCCAATAAACCTAAATAAAGGAGGGCAAAGGTACGAATTTACTTGAAAAAATATTTTTTTACAAACGTCCCTTCCCCCGACACGCAAAAAAATCTCCCGGACCAGAGGCCTTATTCAGCCCCAACCCGGGAGATGAGATTACTTTTTGGGAAAAACATATATCTCTATAACGCCATCCGGTCAAAATAGTTCACTTTCCCCTTTCATTCCCATATCAGGCTTCCTTTACCTACCCGATTCATCCAGCGACAAAAGGATCTGTTCTCCATCGCTCCCCAATCAGTCCTTCTTTACCCCCTCAATTCATCCCCTGGCCCGCTCTGCCAAATCGCATCCCCCTTAATTAAATCGAAAGTTCTAAATATATCTATACATTTGCACCAAACAGAAAGGCACAAAAACAAGAAGATTCATGAACAACTTTCCTTTATCAGTTTTAGAGCTGGCCGTTGTACGCCAGGGAGGCGACGCCCGGACCGCCATCGAATCAACAGTCGAAGTCGCCCGCCACGCCGAAAAACTGGGCTTTACCCGGATCTGGATGGCCGAACACCATAACATGGAGCACATCGCCAGCTCTGCAACCGCAGTATTGATCGGACACGTCGCCGACAAAACTCAAAACATCCGCGTAGGCTCCGGCGGCATCATGCTTCCCAACCACGCCCCACTGGTCGTCGCCGAACAATTCGGCACGCTCGAAACTCTATACCCCGGACGCATCGACCTGGGACTCGGCCGCGCCCCCGGCACCGACCAGCTTACCGCAATGGCGCTGCGACGCAACAATATGGCTACCTCCCATTATTTCGCCGATGATATCAGGAGCCTTCAAACCTATTTCAGCTCCGACAATCGCAGCTCACAGGTTCGCGCCTTTCCCGGGGAAGGTCTTCCGATACCGATCTGGATACTGGGATCCAGCACCGACAGCGCACACCTCGCAGCCCGGATGGGACTTCCCTACGCCTTTGCAGCCCATTTCGCGCCAGCCCAGTTCCGCGAAGCCGTCAACATTTACCAACGGGAATTCAAACCCTCCGCACAACTCGACGCCCCCTACGCAATGGCCTGCGTGAACGTGATAGCCGCGGATACGCAGCAGGAAGCCGAATTCCTTTCCACCAGCCTCTTCCGCATGTTCATGGGTATCATCACCAATGAACGCAAACCCCTGCAGCCACCCGCTCCCCTGCCTCCATTCAACCAAATGCCCGAAGTCTACAATGCTATCCAAACAATGCTGGCCTGTACCTTCACCGGTACCAAGGAAACCCTCGCCCCCCGCCTGTCCGAATTCATCAATGAATTTCATCTCAACGAACTCATGATCAACAGCCCCATCTACGACCTTTCCGCCAAACTACACTCCTTCTCCATCCTCCGCCAAACCCTCTAAATAAAACTCCGGCGTCCAAACCGGACGCCGGAGCACATATCTTTGCCGGCTGAAAAGCCGCTATTCTTCGTCAGCTCCTACCGCGGCGTCAACACCGACACCCACCCGCCGCCAGACTTCGCGTTCCCCTTCACCACCGCATATATCTTATTTCCATAAAAAGCCACATCATTGACCTCATAACCCGGTATCAGGTTGTTATTCGTTGCATCACCCGCCACAAAATCAAAAGAAACCCCTCCATCCCACGACACCGCCAGCCCGATAGCCGACGCGCCAACCACCGTCGTGCCCGACACAGCGACCTTCTTCATCGCCGGCGGCGCATTGGAGCCATACGCACCATTATGCGTGGCAAAAGTCCCCCCAACATCCGAAGAAACAGCAATCCCTCCATTCACCGCCGCATATATCAGGCCGCCCTGCACAGCAAGCCCATAAACCGGCCCGACGGAAGAGCGAAGCGTAAACGACTTTGTACCATAATCCGTCGATGTCTCCAACCCTTTGTTCGTACCGACAAGGAGCAGCCCCGGCGGAGTTGCAATACAATTTATAGAGTCCCCCTGGTTAAGCAGGTAGTTGAATTGAACGGACACCTCCGCATCAAAAGAAAAGAAAAGACCTCGCGTCGTCCCATAAAAGAGCGTATCATTGGCATAATAATCCCTCCAGATAGCATTGCCCAGGAAACTAAACGACGTAACGAGCACGCTGTCTGCACCCGGCAGTCCGAATTGTAAAGCTCCATGCAATGTATCCCCATCGCCTAATAACACATAATTGACCGATCCTGCCCAAATGCCCTTGTCCAGATCATCTATCGCTAAGATATTCCTGGGCGTATCCACCTCCCCCCAATTCCAGATGGAAGACTTTGCAAAGTCCTTCCCTCCATCCATAGAATAATAAAGCCCATCCGTCGTCCCGACATAAAGCGTGTCTCCTTTGAAGTGAAGACAGTTTGGAACAGCATCACTCACGCCGACCGGATAATTTTCAATCTTGTAATAATAAGCCACATAAAATTTCTGGCTATGATCGTCTGCATCTACCGTTATCTCTTCTATCCGGTTACCACTAAGATCAACCCTTCCCGTCCAGGTACTGTCATCCCTCCGGGCAGCCGGACTCACCCGCGCACCCGGCGCAACATGATAAACCAGCGGCGTAGCCGTTATTGAAAAAGGATCTTTTAATCTGACCAGGAAAGTATCGGCCGATTCGACAACCATCCCTACGGAGGAGTCAACAGAAACAATCAATCGTGTATCGGGATGGGAAGGAGGATTTCCCTGTTTGTGACAGGCAACAGCAGCAGCCAGGATAGCAGCAAGCGCGACAAGCAGTGTTCTTTTCATAGCATAAGTTTTCACCTGCATTGCAGCAAATCCCATTCCTTGACATACTGCAAGTTCCCCGCAGCAATATCCACATCCGGCGTCACCTGGTCTCACACTCTATGCCTATCCGGGGAAACAGATCTACACCCGTCTCTCCCCCTCCAGATACTTCCTCCTTATCACATCCTGCACCGGCACATTCCGTATCTTACTCTCCATCCACGAAATAATATCCAGGTACATGAACGCCCGCGTCTCAAACCGATTCCCCTCAAACTTCTTCAACCGCTCCACCAACTCCTCAAAAGCCGGCCGCATCTTCATCGGCGACAGATTAAAAGACTTTCTTAAAAACCGGAAGATCTCCTCTTCAACCAAACTCAGATTCCCCATCTTCGCCATAAACCGATACACGGACTTGATCAGGTACTCCATCAGATCATAATTCCCCAGCTCATAGTGCGAGATCAGATGCAGCAGCCTCGAATAACACTGCAGATCCGTCCGTAGATCCACCTTCCAGTTGATGATCTTATTCAGATAATCGATCGTCTTCTCATAATCCCCGCTGCCAAAATACAGACAGGCGATCTTGTAATAAAACACCAGGATACGGTGCCGGTCGAGATAGATATAATACTCCTTCAGCTTTTCTTCAATGTAAGGAACCAGGCTCAACCCTTCCGTAAACGTCCCATCGATAAAATGCTGATTCAGCTTCGAAATGTACAAATACACAAAGCTCTGTATCCGATTGTTCACGTTGTTCCGAACGACGTCGGACGCAGCAAATTCTTCGAACTTTGCCAGCGTCTCGACAAATCTGTCGTAGTTCAACAAATCAAAGTGCGCCCCCAGTAAATTATGCAAGCCCTTGATATAATGCGAAGTCTCGATCCCGATCATAAACGGCTCCTTCTCGAAAAGATCTACCCAACGCTGTGCATACCGGTAGTAAAGCAAAAAATCCTGCCGGATAAAGGCATACCAGACATAACTCTGGTACAAATAAAGCCGCGCATAAAACCCCTGGCATTCCCTCTGGTCGACCGGCAGCTGCTGGACAAAAAAAGCCCTCACCGCCTCTTCGTCGGCTTCATTCCTGGCTACCCCATTGCGGATATACCAGCTGTACAGCTCCAGCGAAAGGTTCGACAGCCGGCTGATCATCCGCAGGCGCTCGTTCGTCTGATCCACTTCGAGGGCCAATTGATCCGCCCTGTCCTGCATGCTTCGGGTGATATGCAACGCCTCGATCGTCTTCTCGAAGAACAATACCTGCAGTAAAAAAGTCTCCTGGTTATGCGCACGGGCGTTCTCCTTGATCCGGTCCAGCGTCTTCAGACTCTGGTGATAAAGTCCCTTGTTGTAGAGGATACGAGCGTAATCCAGCTGCTCATGTAATTGAATATCAATGTTTTCTTCCTGGCGGATCAGCCGCAGGCTCGCCAGGATCTCCCGGTAAAGATGCGCCTTCGCATTGGACAGCTGCCCCTTCCGCAAATTCTTCAGCTCCGCTTCATCGTATTCCTCCATTTTGTCCAGAGCATCAAAGAGTTGGATCGATTTCAAGTCTTCACTGCTGGAATTTCGGGTCATGTAAAGCTTAAAATTCCGTTTTTCGGACTTTTCCAGCGATTTTATCAATTGAAAGAGGGCGTCAGAGGATCTGTTGGGCATCGTAATTTAAAATATTAAAATCCGTACCAGCATTGAGTTTTAACACGAATACCCCCCCTTCAGGGGGTGTAAAACGGCCCAAACTATGATTTCAATACCTACCACAACAACCTTACTTTCGATAAAAGCCATAGGTTAAGACCGGCCCAACAAATTTAGTAATGCCGGATCATTTTTGAACCATTCATAAAAAATACTAATGTCCGACCAAAAAATCTTCATCTTTGACACCACCCTCCGCGACGGAGAACAAGTGCCCGGCTGTAAGCTCAATACAAAAGAAAAAATCGAGCTCGCCCTCCGTTTGGAAGAATTAGGTGTTGACATCATCGAAGCCGGCTTTCCCATTTCCAGCCCCGGCGATTTCCAGTCGGTGGAAGAGATCTCCAAAATCATCAAAAATGCTACTGTTTGCGGTCTGAGCCGCGCCGTCCAGAAAGACATCGAGACAGCCGCAGCAGCCCTGAAACTGGCTAAAAGACCTCGCATTCATACAGGGATCGGTACTTCCGACTCCCATATCAAAAGCAAATTCAATTCTACCCGCGAAGAGATCCTGGTACGCGCCGCACAGGCCGTTAAATGGGCCAAGAACTTTGTCGATGACGTTGAATTCTATGCCGAAGACGCAGGCCGTACCGAGAACGAATACCTGGCCCGCGTCGTTGAAACGGTTATCGCTGCCGGCGCTACCGTAGTCAATATCCCCGATACAACCGGTTACTGTCTGCCCGACCAATACGGTGAGAAGATCGCCTATCTGATGAACAACGTACCCAATATCGACAAAGCGATCCTCTCCGTTCACTGCCACAACGACCTGGGCCTGGCTACCGCCAACTCCATAGCTGGTGTCCGCGCCGGAGCCCGCCAGATCGAATGTACGATCAACGGGCTAGGCGAACGCGCCGGCAACACCTCCCTCGAAGAAGTCGTAATGGTGATCCGGCAGCACAAATCCCTGGGCTTCTATACGGGCGTGAACACAAAGGAATTGAACCCCATGAGCCAGCTCGTCAGCGATACGATGCGTATGCCCGTTCAGCCGAACAAGGCTATCGTTGGAGCGAACGCCTTCTCTCACTCCTCCGGTATCCACCAGGACGGATTCCTGAAAGACGCATCCACCTACGAGATCATAAACCCCGAAGAAGTCGGCGCAGCAGGCTCCAGGATCGTATTGACCGCACGCAGCGGCCGCAGCGCACTCGCCTTCCGCTTCCACAAGCTGGGTTACTCCTTTACCCGCAACGACGTAGACACGTTATATGAACGCTTCCTCCAGGTTGCCGATACCCGCAAAGAAGTAATGGATGAAGACCTGCACGGTCTCGCAAAAGCTTACCAGGCCAGCGCAGTCACCGCATAATAAACAAGACCGGGCGGCCTCGATCATTCGAAGCCGCCCGTTGTCATAAAGCCGCCAAAGCAAAAGTCCAGCTGCGCCTCAACAAAGCGCCTACCGGACCGCCGGAGCAGCCAATAAAAATCATAGTTGTTAAAGAGCCATCGTATGCCAAAAACATTATTTGAAAAGATCTGGGACAAACACGTCGTCAAGACCATCGAAGGCGGTCCCTCCGTACTCTACATCGACACGCAATTTATCCATGAAGTAACAAGCCCTCAAGCCTTCAAGGGCATCGAAAAACGCGGAATCGAAGTCTTCCGCCCCAAACAGATCGTTGCCACAGCCGATCACAACGTCCCGACACTACACCAGGAACTCCCCATAAAGGAAGAGCTATCCCGCGTACAGGTCGAAAAACTCATCGAGAACTGTAAAAAACACGGCGTTGAATTATACGGCCTCGGCCATCCCTATCAGGGTATCGTACACGTCATCGGACCCGAACTTGGCGTTACGCAGCCCGGCCAGACCTATGTCTGCGGCGATAGCCACACCTCTACCCATGGCGCCTTCGGCTCCATCGCCTTTGGTATCGGTACCAGCGAAGTGGAAATGGTAATGGCCACCCAATGCCTGATGCAAAGCAAGCCCAAACTGATGCGCATCAACGTAGAAGGCACGCTCGGCAAAGGCGTCGTCTCCAAAGATATCATCCTCTATATTATCGCTCATATCTCTGCCAGCGGCGCCACCGGATACTTCGTCGAGTTCGCCGGCTCCGCCATCCGCAGCCTGTCGATGGAATCCCGGATGACCATTTGTAACATGAGCATCGAAATGGGTGCACGCGGCGGCATGATCGCCCCCGACCAGACCACTTTCGATTATATCAAAGGACGTCAGTTCGCCCCCAAAGGCGCCGACTGGGATAAGAAACTCGCCCAGTGGAAAGAACTCTATTCGGATGAAGGCGCGAAGTTCGACAAGGAGATCACCATCAACGCCGCCGACATCGAACCGATGATCACCTACGGTACCAACCCCGGTATGGGCATCAGCGTTGCCGGCCATATCCCCGCAGAATCCGAGATCGAAACAAAGGAACAGCCAGCCTACCGCAAATCCCTGGACTATATGGGGCTTGCCGCCGGTTCGGAGATCAAAGGCAAAAAGGTCGACTACGTCTTCATCGGCAGCTGTACCAACTCCCGCATCGAAGACCTGCGCCTCGTCGCCAGCTTTGTAAAAGGAAAGAAAAAGGCGGATAACGTAGAAGTATGGGTAGTGCCAGGTTCAAAACAAGTCGAAAAACAAGCCATCGAAGAAGGCATCGACAAGGTCTTCGAAGCCGCAGGCTTCAACCTCCGTCAGCCCGGCTGCTCCGCCTGCCTGGGTATGAACGAAGACAAGATCCCCGCCGGCAAGTACTGTATCTCTACCTCCAACCGCAATTTCGAAGGACGACAGGGCCCCAATGCCCGCACCCTGCTGGCCAGCCCGCTGACCGCAGCCGTAGCCGCCATCACCGGAGAAGTAGCAGATATCAGAGAATTTATTTAACCAGCCGGCTCATCCCGGTACGGCCATGCTGCACCCAAGCCAGCAACCAACGCCGACAACCGGAAACAGCCGGCAAAACGAGTAAACAATGAGCAAAAGCATCAATAAAATTAATTCTACCGCCGTTCCGCTAAACCTCGAGAACGTCGACACCGACCAGATCATACCCGCCCGGTTCCTGAAGGCTACCAGCCGCGAAGGATTTGGCGAAAACCTCTTCCGCGACTGGCGCTATAACAGCGACGGCACACCGAAAAAAGACTTCGTCCTCAACAACCCTGCCTACAAAGGAAAGATCCTCGTTGGCGGCAAGAACTTTGGCTGCGGCTCCAGCCGCGAACACGCCGCCTGGGCTATAAAAGACGCCGGCTTCGACGTCGTCGTGTCCAGCTTCTTTGCCGATATCTTCAAGAATAACGCACTCAACAACTTCCTGTTACCCGTAACCGTAAGCGATGCGTTCCTGACAAAAATTTTCGCTGCCATCGAAAAAGACGCAGCCGCTGAAATAAAGGTCGACCTCGAAGCGCAGACGATCAGCGTCAACGGCGAGAGCGAAAAGTTCGAGATCAACAATTATAAAAAAACCTGCTTGCTCAACGGCTATGACGATATCGACTACCTGCTGAGCATCAAAGGCGAGATCGAAGCCTTCGAAAAAGCGCATTCCTAACCCAAAACATACTGTAACACCCAACCAATATGCAAAAGAATATCGTAGTTATCGAAGGCGACGGCATCGGACCGGAAGTAACCAGGCAAGCGATCAAGGTCCTGAACGCAGTTGCCGAACAAGGCGGTCATGAATTCAACTACAAATATTGCCTGATGGGCGCCGACGCCATCGATAAGACCGGCAACCCGCTGCCCGACGAAACCATCGAAGCGGCTCTCAACAGCGACGCCATCCTCTTTGGCGCCATAGGCCACCCCAAATACGATAACGACCCCACCGCAAAGGTTCGCCCCGAACAGGGTCTGCTGAAGCTGCGCAAGTCGCTGCAGCTCTTTGCAAACATCCGCCCCATCGCCACCTACCCCGCTCTTCAGCACCTTTCCCCGCTGAAGGCAAAGAACCTCGAAGACGTTGATTTTATCATCTTCCGCGAACTCACCGGCGGTATCTATTTTGGCAAAAAAGAAGTCGACGCCGAAGCCACAAAGGCCATGGACGACTGTACCTATACCCGTGAAGAGATCGAGCGCATCGCCCACCTCGCGTTTAAACAAGCCCAACAACGCCGCAAGAAACTGACCCTCGTCGAAAAAGCCAACGTACTGGAAACATCCAGGCTGTGGAGAAAAGTCGTACAGGAGATCGCAAAGCAATACACCGACGTTACCGTCGACTTCCTCTTCGTCGACAACGCGGCCATGCAGATCATCCTCAACCCCAAACAATTCGACGTCATGCTGACCGAAAATATGTTTGGCGACATCCTTAGCGACGAAGCAAGCGTTATCAGCGGAAGCCTCGGACTGCTGCCCTCCGCCTCTATCGGCAAAGGCGCAGCCCTGTTCGAACCCATCCACGGCTCCTATCCGCAAGCGGCAGGCAAAGACATCGCCAACCCGCTGGGCAGCATCCTGTCCGCAGCCATGCTGCTCGATCACTTTGGATTGCATGATGACGCAAACAAAGTTCGCGAGGCAGCTAACTGGACGTTACAGAACGGCTTTGTGACAAAAGATATCGACCCCATCAATTTCTATTTCACCTCTACCATCGGCGAACTGATCGCTGATTTCGTGGGAGGCAAACTTCCCGGTGATATCCATAAGGATAACATCCAGCTGCGGAAGTCGACTATCATCTAACGGCCCAAAGCTGCAGCCGGCAAGGGCTACAGCAAAACGTATAAATAATAGTTCAAAAAGTTCTTTGTTTATTCATTAGGCGGGAGTATATTCGTAGCACGAAATCAATCCTTCGTGATGAAACGCAGTCTCAATATAATTACCAAGTCAAAAGCCGCAGCAGTCGCAGTCGCGATTATTGTGGTGGTGGTGATTATTATTATTCCTGCGAGTCAGGGAGGAGGGTGGTAATGTAAATACGAAATTCAAAATACCAGCGGCCCGCCTCCCAAAGGCGGGCCGCTCTTTTTATTACATATGGCAAGTTATTACAACGAACACACAGTTCTCTGGCAGGACGGCAGGATCGTCAAAGCCACAGAAGCAAAGACAGACCTCTATGGTCAGTCCCTGCACTACGGATATGCCGTCTTCGAAGGCATCCGTTCCTATCGCACAGCATCCGGCGAGACAAAGATCTTCAAACCAGTCGAACACTATGATCGCCTGGCCCGCTCTGCCGCCGCGCTTAACATGCCCTATCGCTATACGTCGGAAGAGCTGATCGCCGCCACCTACGAAGTGCTGAAGCTCAACAACCTGCAGGACGCCTATATCCGCCCTATCGTATATGGCCCCGCAAACATGAGCTTCAACCCCAACACGGAATCATTCACCGTGATCCAGGCCTGGGAGATGGCGCCGTTCCTCGGCGACCGGCTGCTGAGAGTCATGACGTCTTCTTTCCAACGCCCCAACCCGAAAGGCTTTAAGATCGAAGCAAAAGCCTCCGGCCACTACGTCAACTCTATCCTTGCCAGCCAGGAAGCAAAAGGCAAAGGCTTCGACGAAGCACTCCTTACGGACATGAACGGCTACATAGCAGAAGGACCCGGCGCCAACATATTCTTCGAAAGGAACGGTCGCCTCTTCACCCCGGCACTCGGAAATATCCTGCCCGGCATCACCCGGGCAACCGTTCTCCAACTGTGCGAAGAACTGGACATTCCCGTCGAAGAAGGATCGTTCACACCCACCGACCTGTCCCGCGCCGACTCGGCCTTCTTCTGCGGCACCGCGGCAGAAGTCATCGGATGGTCCGCCTATGATGACTACAACTTCCCAAAACCCTGGGCAGAAACCCTCGGCCAGAAGATCCAACAGGCGTACAACGACCTGGTCATCGAAAAAGCAGGAGAAAAAAGCAGCGAAAAAGCAGAAGTAAAGATCGCACAGGCAGCAACAGCATAAAAAAAACCAACACCCCGCGCCCCGCAAGGCGCCGAACAAACATACACGCGCAATGGAACTGAATAAATACAGCAAGACCCTCACACAAGACGCTACCCAGCCCGCCGCCCAATCCATGCTGTACGGCATAGGTCTCACAGACGAAGATCTCAAAAAAGCACAGGTAGGCATCTGCAGCATGGGCTACGATGGCAATACCTGCAACATGCACCTCAACGATCTCGCCCAGCTGGTGAAAAAAGGCGTGTGGGAAAAAGAACTCATAGGTCTTATCTTCAATACCATCGGCGTCAGCGACGGCATGGCCAACGGCACCGAAGGGATGCGCTACTCCCTCGTCAGCCGCGACGTCATCGCAGACTCTATCGAAACGATCTGCGGCGCTCAATACTACGATGGACTTATCGCCATCCCCGGCTGTGACAAGAACATGCCCGGCGCACTGATCGCCATGGGTCGCCTGAACCGCCCCGCCATCATGGTCTACGGCGGCACCATCGCCCCCGGTCACTGGAAAGGCCAGGATCTCAACATCGTCTCTTCCTTCGAAGCGCTGGGACAAAAGATCGCCGGCACTCTCGATGAAGCCGACTTCCAGGGTATCGTCCGCAACGCCTGCCCCGGCGCCGGCGCCTGCGGCGGGATGTATACCGCCAACACGATGGCCGCGGCCATCGAAGCGCTGGGTATAAGCCTGCCTTATTCCAGCTCCAACCCCGCCCTCAGCGAGGATAAACAAAAAGAATGCGCCGCGGCGGGCAAAGCCATCCGCGTGCTGCTGGAAAGGGATATAAAGCCTGCCGACATCATGACGGTGAATGCCTTTGAAAACGCCATGGTGACCATCATGGTCC
>JAATGQ010000199.1 GCA_015654595.1 Chitinophagales bacterium
GGAAGGAGAGGACTGGGTGCTCAACGGCGCAAAGAACTGGATCACGCATGGGATCAGCGGCGATATTGCCGTCGTTATCGCCCGAACGGGCGAGCCCCGCACAAAGAATAACGCCACCGCTTTTATCGTTGAGAGAGGTACGACGGGTTTCAGTGGAGGAAAAAAGGAGAATAAACTCGGTATGCGCGCAAGCGAAACGGCTGAAATGATCTTCGACCAATGCCGCATTCCCGACACCCAGCGTCTGGGGGATGTGGGCGACGGTTTCCACCAGGCACTGGCCGTCCTCGATGGCGGGCGTATCTCCATTGCCGCGCTGTCCCTCGGGATTGCCAAAGGCGCCTTTGACGCTGCTGTCGCCTATTCCAAAGAAAGATATCAATTCGATCAGCCGATAGCCAACTTTCAGGGCATCTCCTTCAAGCTGGCGGATATGGCAACCGAGCTGGCCGCAGCGGAGCTGCTAACCTACCAGGCCGCTGACAGAAAGAACAAACACATGCCCGTTACCCGGGAATCGGCAATGGCCAAATACTACGCCAGCGAAGTGGCCGTCAGGGTCGCCACAGAAGCCGTTCAGATCTTTGGGGGATATGGCTATACGAAAGATTTTCCGGTAGAGAAGTTTTACCGCGACAGCAAACTCTGTACGATTGGAGAAGGGACCTCCGAAATTCAAAAGATCGTTATTGCAAGAGAAGTTCTGAAAGGATAGGGCCGAGCCCGGCGCCCGGCCGGCAAAGCGCCGGCTGCTGATGAGGACGCTTACGGCATAAAGTCGTCGTCCGTCGTCCTGGGGCCATATTTGTCGAACAGCTTGTCGATGGCGCCCGAGAAGAAGGGGAATTTCTGCTTGGTAAAGTTCTTAATGACTTCGATCGCCTTATAGGCCTGCTCTTCCGTAAGCCCTTGCGCCATTAACTGATCGACCAGTTCCTGCATAGATACCGTTTTAAAGCCCTCGACCTGCCAGCGGCAGGTCGAGGATCCTATTTTCTAAGCTACTTTTAAAAGATTCATCTTACTCTTATCGAACTTCTTCTGCGCGTACTCGAGGTCGAGATGGAATTTATCTTCCTTTGCAGACGGCAGTTCGAACATCGCGTCAGTCAGAATGCTTTCGCAGATGCTGCGGAGGCCGCGGGCGCCGAGTTTGTACTCGACAGCCTTGTCCACCATAAAGTCCAGCACTTCCAGGTCAAAGCTCAGCTGTATACCTTCCAGTTCAAACAGTTTCTTGTACTGACGGATCAGCGAGTTCTTTGGTTCTGTCAGGATAGACCGAAGCGTTGTCTTGTCCAGCGGATCCAGATGTGTCACCACAGGCAGACGACCCAGCAACTCGGGGATGAGCCCGAAAGACTTCAGGTCGGGTGCGTTTACATATTGAAGCAGATTCTTCTTGGCTGCTTCCTGCTGCTCCTTATTGACGTTAAAACCAATCGCGTTGGTGTTGATGCGGCGGGCGATGATCTTGTCGACGCCGTCGAAAGCGCCGCCGCAGATGAACAGTATATTTTGCGTGTTGATCTTGATCAGCTTCTGTTCAGGATGCTTTCTCCCGCCCTGAGGAGGAACCAGTACATCGGTACCTTCCAGCAGTTTCAGCAAGCCCTGTTGTACGCCTTCGCCGCTGACATCCCGGGTGATAGAGGGATTGTCGCCTTTACGAGCGATCTTATCGATCTCATCGATGTATACGATACCTCTTTCTGCAGCAGTCACGTCATAGTTACAAACCTGCAGCAAACGGGTAAGAATGCTTTCCACGTCTTCACCGACATATCCCGCTTCCGTAAAGACCGTAGCATCTACGATCGCAAATGGCACATTCAACAGCCGGGCGATTGTCTTAGCGAGCAATGTTTTACCTGTACCCGTCTCGCCGACCATGATGATGTTGCTCTTCTCGATCTCAACCTCGTTCTCAACCACTTTCTGCTGAAGACGCTTATAGTGATTATAAACCGCTACGGACAACACCTTTTTGGCGTCGTCCTGCCCGATGACATACTCATCGAGGATACGTTTTATTTCGATCGGCTTCTTGATCGTCAGTTTGAACGAACTGGCCCCTGTATTATCTTCCCGAATCATCAGCTCCTGCTGAATGATTTCCTGTGCATGCTCTACGCAGTTCTCACAGATATGTCCTTCCTGTCCGGCAATGAGGATCTTCACCTCATCGCGATTTCTGCCACAGAAAGAACAATGCAACGTGTTTTTTGCCATTATAGCTTTTTATCTGATCCTACAAAGTTACCCAACTTATTGGATTCTACCAGTATGGTGGAAAAAACAGTCCCGAAAATTTCCGGGACTGTTTTTGGTTGTCAACAAACTGAAGGTCAGTCAGTTGAGTTATATTTTTTCGTAAATGCCGTCAACGATGCCATATTCGATCGCTTCCTTGGCATCCATCCAGTAATCACGGTCGAAATCTTTCATTACCTGTTCAAATTTCTTGCCGCAATTCTCAGCCAGGATCCGCGCGCTGATATCCTTTACGCGGCGGGTTTGTTTTGCGGTGATTTCCAGATCGATACTTACGCCCTGCATATAGCCGCCCAGACTTGGCTGGTGGATCATGATCTCCGACAGCGGGTAGACAAACCGGCGGCCTTTTACGCCTCCGCTGAGCAGGATAGACCCCATTGAAGCCGCCAGACCCATACAAATGGTGCTGACCGGGCTCTTGAGCATTTTCATCGTATCATAGATGATAAAACCAGAGGTAACGACACCGCCTGGGCTATTGATAAAGAACTTGATCTCTTCTCCGGGTTTGTCCGCATCCAGCAACTTCATTTTTGTAACGATGTCGCGGGCTGATTTGTCGTCAACGGGTCCCCACAGTTCTACAGAGCGATTATCAAAGAAATACTGCTCCATTTTTTTGGCCAGGATACCAAACTCTGGCCCTTTCTCTTCTTTCGGTTCTTTTTCTTCGGGTTCATCGTCCATACGCATCGGGTTCAGCTGATATTTAGAGTAATTCATTCCTAAAGTTTTTTGTGGTGGAAAAATTGGATAGCCGGTAACTTTCAGCGGCCTTTCTGTGATCAATCCCTGCTTTCTTTTCTGGGGTTCAGCAGCAATACCTCGTCGACCAGTCCATATTCCTTGGCTTCGGTCGCTGTCATCCAATAATCGCGATCGCTGTCCTTTTCGATTTGTTTGATGGTCTTTCCGGTATGGAAAGCGGTGATCTCATAAAGTTCCTTACGCAGCTTCTTGATCTCGTTCACGGTGATTTCGATATCGGAAGTCTGACCGCCAACCGCGCCGCTGGGCTGGTGCATCATTACACGGCTATGTTTCAGCGCAGTACGTTTACCTTTGGTTCCGGCGCACATAAGCACCTGACCCATCGAAGCCGCCATACCGATACAGATCGTGGCAACATCCGGGGTGACATATTGCATGGTATCATAAACGCCCAGGCCGGAATAAACGCTTCCGCCGGGACAGTTGATATACATCTGGATGTCACGATGACGGTCGGTGCTATCCAGGAACAGCAGCTGAGCCGTAACGATGTTGGCAACTTCTTCGTTGATGGGATAACCCAGGAAGATGATACGATCCATCATTAACCGGCTGTAAACGTCCATGACGGCAACGTTCATCGGTCTTTCTTCGATGATGTTAGGGGTAAGGCTGGTGACATTCAGGCTGGGGGAAACATGGCTGGCCACGTATCTGTTGTAATCATTCAACGTATTACTGGAAATACCACGGTGCTTCACAGCATATTTCTCGAATTCGTTTGCAGGATTCATAAGTTTATTTTTCAATGTTTTAATGCCAATTCTATACTCAGGACAGGGAGATTCCTTTCAAATCTCCGTCCAAACTTTCAAATTGCCAAAAAACTGACAGGTTGTCTTTATTAAAAGGCAAAAGAGAAGGCCGTCTCTTATAAAAGACGACGGCCTTCCCTTTTTTTTATGTCCGGCAAAGAAGTCCGGCAAAGAAGCTTTGCCGGGGCTCCGGGTAAACCCGGGCTTTTGCCTTTATTTTAGCCATCTGCTAGTGATGGTGATGTTGATGCTCTTCTACCAGGTGTCTGAACTCATCCTGGCTGACGGTTTTTTCCGTCGGGGTGATCTGTGTTTCAGCCCATCCGAAGACCTTTTCGGTCTGGATACGATGAACGGTATCTTCGACGAACTTACGGTCCTGCATCATCCGGTTGACATAGTCAGCGATCCAGGGCTGTTCTTCACCGCCGGCAGGCATGCCCATATAACCAAACAACTGTTGCTTCGCGAATTCACGGATATCGTCCTGGGTAACTTCCAGTTTGTTCTCACTCACCACCTTGTCGACGATCAGCGTCCACTTCAGCTGGTTGACAAAAGAAGGGAACTCCTGTTCTACTTCGGCAGCAGACTTAGGCTGTTCGCCGCCCGTCTGCATCCAGCGTTTCAGGAAGTCTTCGGGGAATTCAATATTGGTATGATCCAGGATCTCGTGATACAGCGTGTGCTGCAGCTGGTTGCGGCTCTGGCCATCCCAGTAAGCCTGGATCTCGTCCTTTATCGCATCGCGGAAAGCTGCTTCCGTAGTGATCTCTTTCCCGGGAAGAGCAGCCTTGAAGAAATCTTCGTTCAGTTCGGCCTTTTCTACCAGGCCAACTTTTGTGATCTCAGCCTTGAAGTATTTATCGGCGCTGGCGGCATCAAGCCCCAGGTCGTTCAATACAAATTCTCTTTCCTTATCTTCAAATGCCTGGGAAGGCTGAAGAACGATGAAGTCACCCTTCTTCAAACCGATCCATTTCGGACGGGTTGCTTCGTTGAAGTATTTTACCAGCAGAGAATTGTCTTTCTGGATACCGCCTTCAACGGCTTCGCCGGAAGCGTTTGTTTCTGTGAAGTGAAGTGTCAGGACGTTGTCATCGCTTTCGACGGTCTCTGGCTCGCTGGTTTTCCCATGGCGGGTACGCTGACGGTCGACTTCTTCGTCGATCATAGCGGGAGTTACTTCTACCTTTAAGCGGGTCAGCTTGGCGGAAGCAAGGTCGGCCAGGTTGAAGGCTGGCTTCAGCCCTACTTCGAAGGCAAACGCATAATCAGCCGGGTTATTGACGTCGATCTGACGCGCATCGTTTTCCGGCAGGGGCAGCGGCTGAGCGAAGATCTCCAGTTTTTCAGTTGTCATGTAGGAGGTCAACTCCTTTTCTACAGTCCTCAATACTTCATCGGTAAATACCGAATTGCCGTACATCTTCTTGATGAGGCCGGCAGGCACCATTCCTTTCCGGAAGCCGGGGATATTGGCGCGTTTGCCGTATTCTTTCAAAGATTTTTCGAAAGAAGGCAGATAATCTCCCTTCGATACATTGACGGTGATCTTATCCGTCAGCAGCCCAATATTCTCCCTCGTTACTGTTGCCATATTGATATATTATTTTAAATCGGGGGGCAAAGGTAGGTATTTTTTGGCTTTTGCGCCAATTACAGCAGTTTAACTCCGCTGAGAAGCCCGACAATTCCGCCATAAGACAGCAAAGCCGCCCCTTGGCAGCCTGCCCTGGGGCTGTTGCTGCTGTTGCTTTTGTCGCTGCCATGCCGGATTTCAGAGTAACGGTTCATGCGGATGGGGCTGCCGTTACTGTTGCCGATTTCACCTTCAGACTAGCCGCCTTTATTCCCCCGTCGCAGTTTTCAGGCATGCTACGCCCGCTGGCCTGCCTGCCCGAAAAGGCGCCCAGCCAAAGAAATACAATCTATCATCACCAGCTCAAAGGATCTTTCTCTTTTTTGGAACGAGCAGCGCATAGATGACGTATATCCAACCCAAAATGCCGCATAGGATCGCCAAAAGAATAGATTTATTGCGGCTCCACGAAACGACGACAGCCACGATAGTACCCAGGCCAATGCCCGGTCCATAAAACACTGGTTGATAATAATAGGGCGTTCCGGGACCATTGGCAGCAACGCAGGATCCAAGCAATAAAGCAGGCAATAAAAATAACAAAAGGATTCTTCTATTCATGTGAAAATGGTTAAAGTGATAAGCCTATTTCCTCTTCTCCACCCCTTTCTTTCTACCCTTTTCGAACACTCGTAAAGCATTCGGGTTCTTGATCCGTAAACTCTTGACCTTCCGTTGCGAGCACTTCGAAGTGCTTCTTTTCATGTGGGTCATTCGTGAAGATAAAAAAAAGTCGCGATGCAGCCGTTGTAAAAGTTAAAAAGCTTTCTCTTTTATCAGCTCTTCGAGAATAAGGGCTAATCCCTTTCCTTTTATGGAGATAGCTTCCTCGTAGGAAAGGAAGTGTGTATTGGAGATAAAAGCAAAATCCATTTGTCCCCTGAATGTGCTGACGACAAGTGTAGTTGGGTTCTTCCAGGGAAAGGCTACGGTGGCGCTGAATATAGTATCGATCTGAAAGGAGTTGTATTCGGTGGAAATATTCAGCCTCCCCATATTGGAAAAGGTAAAATCATGCCCGCTGTCTTCGGTCATGAGAAAATCGACTATTTTCTTTACGCTTGCATGATAGTATTCGCCGGCGAGCAGCTGTTCATAGGCGTTGAGCGATTCGATACCGGCATTTATGTCTTCTTTCAGCCGTCTTGCCTTTTCCCAGAAGCCGGGCGATGAATCTTTCCTGATGGATAATTTGATGATAGGAGCGAAGGCAAACATCATATCGTCTTTGATCTCCGGCACCAGCCTGCGAATATCCACCGGGCAGATTACCTGATTGCAGGCTTTTTCTTTTCTGACCTGTCGAAAGGCTTCGAGGAAGCTGACACACAAGGCCGAATATACGCTGATTCCTTCTTCCTTACATCGACTGACCAGTAAGGAGGTTGCCTTCGGATTGAGTTTCCAGTGAACCAGGTAATCTTTACCTTTCGTCGTACCGACCCTGTTTTTTTTGAAAGACAAGCCCAGGTAGGTAACGAAGGAATGGATGGCGGACTTCAGGATCTTTACCTTATTTACAGGAGCGGAGCAAGGCACGATCTGCCGGATGGAATGGAATACCGAATTGGCAGGAAGTTCCCGGTGCGGACAATCTATCAGGGCAAGCAGTTCGCGCATGAGCGTTACGATCGTGACCCCGTCACAAATGCAATGCGGGCATACCAGCATCAGTTGGGAGGCATTCGTGTCCCTGATCCAGACCACTCTGGCAAGGGGGCCATTGTCGACGTCGAAAGGAATCGACCATTCCTCTTCGGATATAGCTATCCAGTCATAGTCAGATTTCCATTGCACCTTACGTATGGGAATGCCAGGCGCCTGTCCGTCGGCAAAAAAATAAGGCCGGCCATAGGCATTCCGCCGGATAGATGCCTTGAGGAGAGGGTGGCTTTCCTGAAGTCTGGCCAGGGCTGTGTTCAGGTTTGCCTGCGAAATGCGCCCGCGGATAGTGGTGGTGAACACGCAATTGACGGGCGCCTGAGCATCGGCATACATGATCCGTTCACCGAGTATAAGATTTCTTTGCATCATAAACTATAATTTGGAAGGAGTAATGCCATGGCGTTGTTCCGGATGGCCATAGCGTCTGAATAAGGGAGGAACTCTTCATTCGACAGGAAGCAAAAATCCATTTGCCCATCAAAAGTAGTCGTTACTATATCGGTCGGATCTCCGAATGAACCGATTACGGTAGGGCTGGATACCGCCTCCACCTGGAAGGAGCGGTATTGCTTCCGGATGTCCAATCTGCCCAGGTTAGACAGGATGAGGTTGGTTTTTCGGGGACCATGCCGCAGCGTTTTCATCAGCGGCCTGAATAATGGATGGGCCATTTCCAGGGGCAGGAGGAAATCTCCGGCATTCAACTTCTGCATTTTTTCGGCAGCATCCTGCTGCAGTGCTGCCGCGTTATCCCAAAAGTCTTTTCCCTGGTCTTGTAACGATAGCGTGATTGCAAGTCCGAAAGAGAACAGTTCTTCCCGCTTGTCGACAGGTAGAAAGCGCCGGATATCGACGGGGCAGGTCAGCTTCGGATACCGTTTTTTGCCTTTTACGGCATGGAAGGCTGTAATAAAAGCTGCGCAAAGGGCAGTATTCACCGTTATGTTCCGCTGCCGGCAAGCCTGGATGATAGCTGTGGATTGCGACTTATCGAGTTTCCAATTGATGAGGTAGTCCTTATCCCGGCAGACGCCGGGCTTCTTTTTAAGGATCAGCGCAGCCCTGCAGCATATGAAGGCGCCGGCTATTCTCGTCTTCCATTTGATCACCCGTTCTGTTCGCTTGTCCGGGCGGTTTTCGGCCAGGATTTCTTCCGGGGTGATGAAATGAGAATAGTGGCCGATGTTCGTGCCAGGTTCGTCGAGCAAGGCCAGGATCTCCTGCATCAGGAGCAGGCATGAGCTGCCGTTACAGATGCAATGATGAAATGTCATGAGGATGTCTGTAGCGGAGTCTGACTGCATCCATACGATGCGGATCAATGGCCCTTTTTCCAGATCGAAGGGAACATTCCATTCGCGTTTCGACTCTTTTATCCAGTCATCGCCGGCATGTCTTTCGGCTATGCGTATTGGAATCGGCCCAACAGAGCCGTCCATTACGAAATAGGGTATTCCACTTTTATCTTCGGATATGCGCGATTGCAGCAATGGGTGTTTCTTCTGTATTTTTGCAAGGGCCGTACGCAGGTCTGCCACGGATACCAGGCCTTTGAGGCGAACGGGGAATACAGCATGAAAAGGTGTCTTTCCATCACCATATAATAGCCTTTCGAGAAAAAATAGCCTTCTCTTCATAAATAGAAATTTATTTAGCGAATATTGCTTATACGGGTATTGCCTTTTGTGTTCGTGCAAATTCCTCGAGGTAAGTTACCGCCCTTGCGTTGCTGCCTGCAGCGATGAAATAATCCCTGTGGCGCCGGGCCGCCAGTTGGTACTTTTCTTCTTCCAGTAATTTCCACAAGGCACTTTTCAGGTCATCGATGCGCAGCCGCCGGTACCTCAGCTGAATACCGCAGCCTGCGCCTTCGATAAGGGATGCGTTATGGAAATGATCGTATGTGATAGGCGTGACCAGAATGGGAAGACCATTCAGGATTGCGTCGTTGACAGTATTGAACCCGCCGTGGCAAATGACTGCGTTGACGCGGGCCATCAGCAGGGATTGCGGGACGTAATGGTGGACCATGAAGTTATCCGGCCATTCGGGCAATATTGACGGGTCGGTTGCGGCTATGACGCTCAGCGGCTGGCCGCCGAAGGCTTCGACTATCTTAAGAAAGAATTCCTTCCGGATATCCTTCAACAGCGTGCCTAAGGAAACGAAGATCCGGGGACCTCTGAGCGCGTTGAACCTATCCCAGTCGAAAGGAGCGCTTTCTGGTCGACCTTTCACCGGACCGACGAATTTCATTTCCACCGGAGGTTCAGGGATACCTGCAAACTGTTTAGAGGTGAAGATGATGTTCATCAGCTTCGAATGGATGACAGGATGATCTGCGAATACGCCCATTTCCTGCTGAAGCTGCATCACCATATCGTGGTGCCATTGCATGACCTTGGGCATGGCCATGGCGCCTTTCATGACCTCGGGTGCTACCGGAGTGGTGGTTACGAAGGGTATGCCCATTTTGAAGGCGCAGATACCGCCTGCATAGGTAATGCAATCGCCGACCAGTACATCCGGCATGACCTGTTGAACCACTTCCGGTAATCCACTCATCAAAAAGCGGCAAAAGGGCAGATAGGTTTCTTCGAATGCCAGCTTGAGCACTTCCATGCCGGACAATTGAGGTCCGTCATCCTGTCTCCGGAGAATCCGCGTTATTTCCTCCGCATGGAGAGAAGCAGTGGCGGGCGGAACGATGAACTTTCCACCGGAAGGAATATGCTCTGCGGGTAACTCCCGCAGGCCGGCCCATGTCACTGAATGTCCTTTGGCTAACAGGTCTGCGCCGACGCTCAGCGTCGGGCTGATATGCCCGAAAAAAGGTGGAACGACGAATAAAAACTTTGCCATGATGTATACATTCGTTTAATGGTGAGATATTGTGGTCGGGACCATTTTCTCCAGCAGGCTTGCGGCTTTTGTAGCGCCTCCCGCCCTTTCGAAGGAATCGCGGATCCGCAATGCGGACTCCCGGTAGCGTGGCTCGCGGAGGATGTCCCATACCGCCTGTTTGAGGTCGCCGGCTTTGAAACGTTTGAAATTGAGCCTTATGCCGCATTCTTCCGACGTAACCCTGCTGGCAACATGAGACTGATCATAGGCGATCGGGATGACTACCAAGGGCAGACCGTGGAACAAAGTTTCGCAGACAGTATTATGTCCGCCGTGGCAGACGACCGCATCCAGGTGGGGCAAAAGCTCCAACTGCGGTATTCGGCTGCGGACCATGAAGTTGGAAGGCCATTCTTCAAAAAGTGCGGGATCGGATACGACCAGGACGGACAGCGGCTCATTGCCCAGGGCTTCTGTGACTTTTCTGAAGAACTCCTTTTTGTACTGGTGATCGAAGGTAGTGCCGATGGAGATCAGCACATGCCACTGCGAAGGAAAGGAATGGAATTCGTCCCAGTCGAATGTACAGCCAGCGGGTGTATTCCGGATGGCCGGGCCGACAAAATGGAAATGATCGTCCATCTGTCTTTCCCCGAAGAACTGCTTCGATGTGAATAGAAGAGCAAGAGTATCAGAGCAGGCAATATTCTTTTTACTGTCCCATCCCAGTTCTTTTTGCAGACCCACTATCTTCCGTGTCTCCCATTCATGGACAGCAGGCAGCTCATCTATCGTGTTTATCGCTGCAGGTGCGGTAATGGACGTAGCATAAGGAATGTTCATCATGACGGCGGCCAGTGCGCCGGCGA
>JAATGQ010000122.1 GCA_015654595.1 Chitinophagales bacterium
CAACAACTTCCTCAGCGGGCGCAACAACTCGATATGTACGTTAGTCAAATGGTCGGCCTGCTGACTAAAGAAAGAAACAGACATGTCCACTTCCCCTGCGAATATGATGGGCGTCCAGAGGCTGGACTGCAAACCATACATCATGTCAATCCTTTCCACCAACCGTGCTGGAAAATAGAACTGAAAGAAATTGACGCCAGCCCGTATTTCAGTGTCTGGCTGCTTAATGTTCGTATCCCGAAAAGACCGGAGCTCCGTTAGGGTAATATTGGCCCGCTTTAAGAAATCGGTACCATCGATGCTTTTATACTCGTCGTAGTCGACGCGTTGAAAACCGTAAACTGCATCCGGCCCCTCTTTTTTGAGGTCGGTATCAATAAGAATATAATCGAAATGGATACATGGTTTGAAGGCCTTTACCAATTGGAGCAATTTTTCTTCCCGGGTTCCCGGCCTATCTATTATGTTTGTCAATAAACTATTCAGCCATAATTCTTGCCTTTGCATCAATTCCATCAGATGTTTGTGCCGGTAGCGGGCAATATCGAGGGCAGCAAGAATATCCGTCTCCCGGAACGGTTTCACCAGGAAGCCGTAAGGTTGTGTCGCCTTTGCGGCCTCAAGCGTCGAAGAATTGGAATTGGCGGAAAGATAAATAAACGGAATGTTTTCCGCGGAGAGCTCCCCGGCAAGATCGATACCGGTCAGAGGGCCTTTTAAGAAAATGTCCAACAGCACGATATCAACACTTTCCTTTTGCAGGACGGTTCTGGCCTCGTCAACAGTCCGCGAGATCCCGCTGATCGTGTGACCCGCTTGTTCCAGCATGAGCCGCAACGTATTCGCTTCGATGAATTGGTCTTCGACGATCAGGATGTTTGAGTTCATGATAGCAGTTGCTGGTTAATGAAAGGTCTTGGTTGCATCAGAGCGCGGCAATTGACGTGCCTAAGATAAATTCCTGACAATCAATTGAACTTCGTATGCCCCTGACGAAATATGGTGAATTGACCACAGATGTCAGGAAATGAAAAATGGCCGGCTTACATATTTGCCCGGCAAAGTCGCCGGTCGAATGGTCAAATTACGAAATAAAACAACAACTTACGGACCGTTTTCGGCTAGACGGTTGGTTATCAGGAAACAGCATTGCGGCACTTTTTTCGCACGTGATAGAGCATATTGTTACCATACCAGCAGACTATGTCACATCTTTTTTCGCCGCTGACTATCAGGGGTGTGAGCTTTAAGAATCGCATCGCCGTTTCCCCCATGTGCCAATACTGCGCGCGGGAGGGCGTTCCGGATAGCTGGCACTATGTCCACTACGGCTCCCGGGCCATTGGTGGTGCAGCCCTGGTAATGACCGAAGCCACGGCTGTCTCTCCGGAAGGAAGGATCACTGCAGGAGATCTGGGGATTTGGAACTACGGGCAAATGCAGAAGCTTCGGGAGATTGTGGAGTTTATTCAAGGCCATGGCGCCGTGGCTGGTATTCAGCTAGCCCATGCGGGCAGGAAGGGCAGTCATCGGGAACCATGGAATGGGGGAACCCAGCTATTATCCAGTGAGGAAGGTGGTTGGAAGACCGTGGCGCCGAGCCCTATTCCCTGGGGAGAAAATAAAGAAGCGCCCGTGGAACTGGATAAAGCCGGCATAGAAAAAGTGAAAGCGGATTACGCGGCGGCTATTCGAAGGGCAATCGCCGCTGGTTTTAAGGTATTGGCTTTCCATTTTGCACATGGCTATCTCGTACATGAATTTCTATCTCCCCTGAGCAACAGGCGCGAAGACGATTACGGCGGTTCTTTTGAGAACCGGATCCGTCTGCTGGTAGAGATCGTTCAAATGGCCAGGGATATCTGGCCCGCGGAGCTTCCTGTTTTTATCAAGATCTCTGCCACGGAATGGACGCAAGGCGGATGGGAGCTAGCAGATTCGGTCGCCCTGGCAAAAATTGTCAAAGACCTCGGGGTAGATCTGGTCGACTGTTCGTCCGGTGGCAATATCGCGCATGCCACGATCCCGCTATCGCCAGGCTACCAGGTTCCATACTCGGCTGCGGTTCGGAACACGGGTGTGCTCACCGGCGCCGTTGGCCTGATCACTGATCCTCATCAGGCGAATCAAATCATCGCGTCAGGACAGGCAGACCTGGTATCCCTGGCAAGACAACTGTTACGCGACCCCTATTTCCCGTTGCGTGCCGCGTTTGAACTCGGCCAGGACGTTCCCTGGCCGGTCCAATATCAGCGTGCAAAATAGACTTAAAGCGTAGCCATATCGATCACAAAACGATAACGTACATCGCCTTTTACCATGCGATCGAAAGCGACATAGATATTTTTCATATCTATAAGCTCGACATCGGCGACAATGTGATGCCCGGCACAGTAGTCCAGCATTTCCTGCGTCTCCGGTATCCCGCCGATCAGGGAGCCGGCCATGCTTTTACGCCCGAAGACGATATTGCCGAGACGGAAGGTGGCGGGTTCGGAAGGAAGGCCCAGCACGATATGTGTGCCGTTCGTTCGAAGCAGGGCCAGATAAGGATCGAAGGCATGATCGGCAGAGACGGTGTCCAGAATGAAATCGAAATAGCCGGCGGCTGACTTCATTTGTTCGGCATCCCGGGTGACCAGGAACCGATGCGCGCCCAGCGCCTTAGCATCAGCTTCCTTTGCCGGAGAGGTGCTCAGGACCGTCACCTCGGCGCCGAAGGCGACCCCGAATTTCACGGCCATATGGCCAAGGCCGCCCAGGCCCAGGACCGCCAACCGGTGGCCTTCGCCGACTTTCCAGTGGCGGAGCGGCGAATAGACAGTGATCCCGGCGCAGAGCAGGGGCGCAACGGCTGACATGTCCAGTTTTTCGGAGACCGTGAATACAAAATCTTCGTGGACCACGATGATATTCGAATAGCCGCCATAGGTAGGAAGTCCGTTCTGTTCGGTGCTGTTGTAGGTAAAGGAGATGTGCGTTGTGCAATATTGTTCAAGGCCCTGCCGGCAATTGTCGCAGATCCGGCAGGAGTCGACCATATTGCCAACTGCTACCCACTGGCCGGCTTGCACTTTTTTGACATGGGTGCCTGCATTTGTCACGATGCCCACGATCTCGTGGCCCGGGATCATGGGAAATGTCGCTCCGCCCCAGTCGTCGCGGATCTGGTGCAGGTCGGAATGACAAACGCCGCAGTATCGAATGGCGATCTGAATGTCGTGAGGGCCGACTTCCCGCCTATGAAAATTCCAGGGTGCTAATTCACTGGACTTGTCTTGCGCGGCATAACCTTTTGCTTGTATCATGTTCTTTAGATTTGATTGCCTTGCCATACGGCAACCCGGGTGCCAGTTCCTAATCCGTTAATTGTTATCGGTATATAAGATTATCGATTCAAAGACCTTGTTTTATACCGTTTTTTGACCAAACCTTTTTCCGCTTCGTGAAATCTTTCGATGCCGGCACCACCAATTTTTTTAATGTTTATCTTTAAATTAAAACATGTTAAGATTTGGCTTGATAGGTTATCTGCTACTGGTGAGTTGCCTTGCTGGCCACGGACAGTCCCCTCTCCCATCAACAATGACCTTTGCCCGTCAGCGACTCCTGCTCGAACAGGCCGCGTCCTTCATCCTCGTCAAAAGATTGTCCCGCATAGATATCGACAGCGGTTTGTCCATCGTCCACGAAAAACTGCACGTCAGCAAGTTTTCCCTCATCGCCGAAGGATTGGATACCAGCCTGTTTCTCTCCAACGCAGGCTGGATCGACGAGGATCAGCCCGCCCTGGCCGTCCAACGGCTCTCCACCCTGAAAGGCACACCTCGCCTTCAGCTGCTCCAATTACTTGGCGCCTACTATGCCTTCCGGCCAAACGGGTATAAAAATTTTATAGATAGCGCCATTGGTTATATTACTCTTGCCATAAAAGAAAGCGAATTCCTGCACAATCCGCGGGCCAGACGCCAGAGCCTTTGCCTCCTGGGCAAGGTATACGCAGAAAAAAGAGATACTGTCATGGCCAACCAGGTATTTCGCCGGCTGATCGACGATTGCCGGAGTTCGGGAGATAACACAACAGAGGCAAGGGCATGGAAATACTATGGGGCTTATTTCCCCTATCTTTCGCAGACAGCTGCCCAACGGACGGAATACCTGCGGCGCGCCCTTGATCTCTACCGCCGGCAACAGGATGTCTGCAACACGGCCAATGTTCTGATGGACATAGGTTATCTCAGCTACTTCCTTTATCACCTGGCGGATGCTAAAGCCGCTTTTCTAGCCTCCGTCAACCTGCAGGATTCCATAAGCTGGCCATATACCCACTACTCGACCGACCTGCTTACCCTTGTCAGCGATGCGGAAGGTAAATACGGAGACCAGATGCGCTATTCGCTGCGCTCGGTAAGAAGCGCGGAGGCCAGCAACGATAGTATTGGCTTATCGGTTTTTTACGTAAGGTTGGCGGATGGCCACTCCATGCTGGACAATAGTCAGCAGGAAGCCCTTGTTTGGTTTAAAAAGGCAGCCGCGGTCTGCCTCGCAGAGAACGCCCCGCCAGCCACCATTTATAATATATTTAACCGGATCGTACACGACATGCATTTAAGGCAA
The DNA here is from genome assembly GCA_015654595.1 of Chitinophagales bacterium. Taxonomy (GTDB): domain Bacteria; phylum Bacteroidota; class Bacteroidia; order Chitinophagales; family Chitinophagaceae; genus Puia. Next base: position 4,618 of record JAATGQ010000122.1, read on the forward strand.
CAGGATCAGGAAGCTCTCATCCTCATCGATTCTATCCATCGCCAGCATCCTCCTATCGACGACCAGGACTTTTTCGAGTATAACTGGCTGATGGCATGCCTATACAAATTCACTAAACAATACAAATTAGCCGAAGCTTATGCGCTTCGGGCGCAGCACCTGGAAAAACCGATGGAGCTCGTCAGCGGTCCCATCAATACCGGAGCAATCTTCTGGATCCTCGGTGATATCTACAAGGATGAAAAGCAGTATACAGCGGCGGAAGCCTGTTACCGCAGTCTTCTGGCCAGCCCTTATATCCACCGTGTACACCGGTCCGCGAGCCGCTCCGCCATCATACGTAGTCTGCTGGTGGTCGATTCAGCCCTTGGCAAGACAGCTGCCGCCCTGGCCGATTACCATACTTATGTAGAACTGAAAGAAGAACACTTCAATGCCATGCAAGGCATGCGCGCCGATGAACTGATGGTCCAGTACGAGACGGAACAACGCGAAAAAAATATCCAGCTCCTGACAGCCCAGGCAAAACTGCAGCAAACCGAATTAAAGCAGAGCGCATTCGCCCGCAGCATCGCCTATGCAGGCGTGGCCCTTGCCCTGCTGCTCGCAGGGCTGATCTATAGCCGCTTCCGCATCAAACAAAAAAGCAACCGCGAGCTTGAAAAACAAAGGGAAGAGATCGCCCAAAAAAACGTGCAGCTCCAACATCTCATAGACGCCAAGGAATGGCTGCTAAAAGAAGTTCACCACCGGGTAAAGAACAACCTTCAGATAGTGATGAGCCTGCTCTATTCCCAGAGCGCTTATCTGCAGGATGAAAAGGCCATCAGCGCCGTGCTGGAAAGCCAGCACCGGGTACAGGCGATGGCCCTGATCCATCAGAAATTATACAAATCGGATCATGCCAATAGCATTTATATGCCGGAGTATATTACCGACCTGGTGGAGTATTTAAAGAACGGCTTCAATATCCGGCAAAGCATCTGGTTCGACCTGCAGATAGAAAAGATAAACCTGGATATCCTGCACGCCGTTCCGGTAGGGCTAATTCTCAATGAAGCCATCACTAATGCCATCAAGTACGCATTTCCCCACGGAGAAGACGATCATATCACCGTCAGGCTTTTTGCCTCCGCACCGGACGAGATCACGCTCATCATAAAAGATAACGGCAGGGGCATTCCCGCCGGTTCGGAGCTGGGGACAAGCGGCTCTTTCGGCATGACGCTGATCAAGGGTCTCACCGAAGATATGGATGGCAGCTTATTCATTACGTCAGGCAACGGCACGACCTTGCATATGGTTTTTATGGTCGTCGTGGCCCCGGAAAAAAAGCTTCAAATGGCCTAAAGCCTGGTCAGTTCACGAAATAAAACACCTTTTAAGAAGTATGTCTCTCCTAAGAAAATGATATGCAGGTTTTTGCAGTGTGGCATTTCGATTGTCCATCCACTTGCCAAAACAAATCATTTCATCATGGAGACAACAGCTATCGCAGGAAAAGAAGCAAAAGGGTACAAGTTATTTACCCCCGTAAAATTGGGCGCTCTGAGCCTTTCCCATCGGGTGGTCATGGCACCGTTGACGCGCATGCGGACGACAAAGGACAACATTCCCAATGACCTGATGGCCGAATATTATTCCCAACGGGCGACCCCTGGAGGTTATATCATTTCGGAAGCAACAGTGGTCTCCCGAAACGGACATGGTTATTATGGGGAGCCGGGTATTTACACCGACCAGCACGTCGAAGGCTGGAAAAAGATCACGAAAGCAGTTCACGATAAGGGCGGTAAGATATTCCTGCAGCTCTGGCACAACGGACGGCAATCCCACTTCGACCTGCAGCCGGATGGCGGAGCGCCGGTAGGCCCCTCGGTCGTTCCACATGACGATATGGTCTTCACGCCAAAAGGCTGGGTCAAAGCCAGTCCCAACAGGGCGCTGAACATCGACGAGATCCGTGTCCTGGTCGACGATTTCCGCCGCGGAGCCGAAAACGCCAGGGCAGCCGGTTTCGACGGCGTCGAATTGCACGGCGCCAACGGCTATCTGGTAGACCAGTTCCTGCAGGACGGCACGAACAAGCGTACCGATGAATACGGTGGCTCCATCGGGAACCGCGTGCGCTTCCTCCTGGAGATCGTGGAAGGGATGGTCGCCGTATGGGGCGGGGATCGCTGCGCCGTGCGGCTCGGGCCCAGTGGCACATTTGGTTCTATCTCCGACAGCAATCCTGCTGCCCTATTTGGTTACGCAGCCGAACAACTTAACCGCTTCGGTCTGGCCTATCTGCATGTCATCGAACCGCGTATCGTGGGGAGCTATCTGAAAGAAGAAGGCCTGCAGCCTGTCGCATCCGCCCAGCTGCGAAAGATCTTTAAGGGAGCGATCATCTCCGCCGGGGGATTTAATAGAGAAGATGCGGAAGCTATCTTGCAGCGGGGAGATGCCGACGCGGTAGCCTTTGGTCGCTTCTTTATCTCAAATCCCGACCTTCCGCTGCGGCTGCAACTTGGACTACCTCTGAATGATTACGATCGCAATACCTTCTATGGCGGCGATGAACATGGGTACACGGACTATCCTTTCTATAAAGGTGCGGTGACGAGTCAGGCCGCCGCCAGATAAACAACGCCAGCCAGATCGCAATCGCCTTTGGTAATAGTCCCGCTGGTGACCCTTCTGGCTGGCGTCTCCTTTTCAATACCCCACCGGTTTTGAAAAGCTGCTTAGTCCATGATCATGATCTCTTCCGAAAACAACAGATCGGGCTTGCCGTCATTGAAGTTCAGCTCATCCACATGAATGACGTCCCGATAGTTTTCCGAGTCCAGGTAGCTGCGAAATCCGTCCATGTTGTCAAACCACAGCTCGGCTAACCCATCGTAATTCGCAGCGGTGATGCCTTTCGGAACGACAGGCACGGTCCTCGACTGGATATAACGGCGCACATATTGCTTTACCACTGGCTGCTGCACGAAAAGTTTGGCATGATTGTCACGCCAATACCCGACGAACTGTTCATGAGTCATCTTCGGATTACGGCGGATCAGGATATCCACTTTGAGCATTTTTTTTCCATTCCCGGACTTTCCAGCGCCATGGTCCGCATATTCCACCACTGGTTCATAGTGATTCATAGCGTGATACAATACAAGCCCATAATCCGACGCGGAGAACTGGTTCTGACCTGTTACCAGCATGCCCTCGCGCACTACATATTGCCCTTCCGGTTCGACGCCCTCGAAGACCGCCCCTGCTTCCTCCAGGACCGTCTGAGGGTAATGTGGCACTTTGACCTTCCCTGCCATGGCCTTCTCGTATATCTTGTCTTCCACGAGCGTATAGCCGGTGACGCGGCGGCCACGAATGCGGTCGGGGTTATTGGCCAGTGCGATGACCCCATGGCAGAGCGCTCCGATCGCCTTGCCATTTGCCCAAAAATGCTCGAGCACGCGGGCGACATCCTCGTTGGGATACAGATCGTAGGTAGCACCCAGCCCGCCGGCGATATGCACTACATCGTAGCTATCCGGATCTGCGTCTTTTAGCGTCAGGGTGGTCGAGAGCTTCGACAGTAAGGTAGCATCCGTTTTGAAACCCTTACTCACCAGGTCGTCGGGTTCATGCGAACCCCTGGTCTCCGGATCGCTCAGCGGATCCCAAACGATCCCGTTGCCGTCCGGTGTAAAAATATCCACTTCGACGCCGCGTTCGACGAGGTGCCAATAGGGATGGGTCACTTCAGACAACCACGTGCCCTTTTCCGATCCTGTTACGATGAATAATGCCTTCCTGGTTTTACTCTTCATAAAAATGTTTTTTTAAATTGGTTTAAAATCATCGTTCCAGATTCCAATTTCGATGCCGCGCTGCAGTCGATTAGCCCTCAGGTTGTTGCGTTTTATGCCGTTATGGAATGGTGTTTTATTTCGTGAAAAAGCGCAGTTGACTGCGCTTAAGCCACAAGGTTCTGGAAGCAGGTGTATAGTCCCCTACTCTACCACGATCTTAAAGGTTTTTTGCTGGTCAGGCAGCACGGCCC
>JAATGQ010000165.1 GCA_015654595.1 Chitinophagales bacterium
AAGGCTCCCACGCTACCAACTGCGCTACGGACTGAAATAGAAAAGGGCCACACCGGAGTGCAGCCCTTGAAATGCATTCACCCTCACACTATCCGTTATCGGGTGCCAAGACGTTCCCTGGATTTTATATCGCTGGCCTCTTGGTGCGCCTCGATGTTTGCCGCCACCATCCGGTGCACGGCCTTAAATTCGCCGGAACCAGTGAGTGATGGAATTTATGTGTGGTGGCCGGTGCTGCGATATTCCGGCATCTAGCAGTTTGATGAAGATGGATCGGGGAAGTTTCTTTCATCTATCGCGAATCAGCCTTCGCATTCACCACATTGGAGCGCCCTAGCATGCGACTGCGAGCCAGTCACTAGGGCAACATTGCCCGCTCCTATCTGGAGAATAACCACATCGAAAAGAACACTGCCGGGCTACCATGCGTATGCGCCCGGTAAGGTAGATTTATATGCCGCTTTTCAGTGCTTTTACCTGTTATGTCCCCGTCTTTGCGGGGTGTCAGACTAGCAATAAACGTTATTCTAGCCGCGACCCCGCCAGCTATTGCCAATATCGAGGATTTATCCGATGCCCAGCGCTAGGCGTCGGACTTATTTCATGAAAAAGCCCCACCGTTTTAGCGGCAGGGCCTTATATTTATTCGGTTGCTCAGACACATCAACCGCTCTTTCGCTTCACGCTCCGAGCATAACCACTTTATACCAACTCGGCGTGACGTTTTCAAGTTATTTTAGAAATAATTTTTCTTTATGCGGCTAATGATAGATTTTCTTTCTCCATTTCTTCCAACATCTGGTTGAATATTACTGCTTCAGATAGGTTTGAGGCCCATCTTATTCTTGTCCTGGCGTTCTCTAACTCAATGCCCGTTAACTTGCATAGCTCAACAGAAATGTCTTGCGAGCTTTTGCGCTCCTTGTAATGTTTAATCACTACAGCGCGGATGGGATTGTCAGGCGTAAGAGTCGCAGCCATCACCTTTTCCACAAACTCGGCGTCATCTTGTTCTTTGGCGAGACTGATTGACGCTGAGCCTGAATTGTTAGGCAGGAATATTTCTTTAACCTTTTTTACAAGCTCGATTCCGCTATAGCCCTGGAGGGTGAGATTGTTAAATATTATCTGTATCCGCGCCCCTTGTTCAGAGTCCCATTCCTTGCGGATCATAAGCCTGCCAAGAATGTTAATGTTTCCACTAGTAGGATAATCATCACCGCGATACTTTGCGCCCCAGTTAGCCAGCATACATCGCGTCCATGTCGATTGTAGCGGAGTGATTTTCTTTGCTCCCCTTCCCCATTTCCGGCGTAAATCAGATTCACGCTCGAAATAGGCCAGATTGATAAATGGATTCTTCTTCACGATGCGCTCCTTAATCTCGACGGGATAACGGTATCAAGCTGGTCTGGCGTAATGCGGTGGTTCCAGGCGCGGCAGGCTGAATGCTTTGTAGGGTAGGCTCGAGTCTCAGGCATGACGAGGCAGCTTGCTTGCCCACACATCACGTACCAGCATTGGAATTCCGTTTCGCATAAAATTGCTTCACCACCGCAGAAGGGGCATTTATCCAGTGACATACCGGCAGGTAATTTCATGTCGGTTGTCATTATTCCACTCTCTCATTTTGCCAAAGCGGGAGCGGGTCTTTGTATGCAGTCTTTCTAATTCTTGCCTTGGCGTTTTTCTCTATCTGAACCAGCTTTGCGATGTTCTGTCGGCGCTGACTTTCTTCCTGACGAAGATATTTCACATTCTGTATATAACGGCTTTCTGTATCGCAAAGATGCAGAATATAATCGAATGGTTCTACGAGAGCATCACAGCGACGGCAGCGGAGGGTTCTTTCCTTCTCGTCAACCAACACAGAATCATGATGGCAATAAATCTTTACTTCTGGCTCACGTTGCATTGCTGCAATGTCGTGCAAATCTTCTTTTCTTTCAGGAAATAAAACAACGTTGCTTAATTCATCTTCCGTTGTCATGCGACCCCCTCGATTTCGGCAAACAAATCAAACTGCCTGTTGTCAACTATGAACGGTTCACAACTTTCTGAGCAGGATCCGGAATCAAATCCATGATTTCCTTTAATTGTCGCTGCAATTTCTTCACGCGTATAACCGGCATACATTTCTTCTATGGCATCTAAAGAAAGCCCTTTTCGGTACATGATTTTATTCTCTTGCTGGCGGCGTTCGACAACACGAATATCAGGAGAATTGATTACCTCTCTAAACTGGCGCAGCATTTCTGGTCCATCACGCATAGCCAATGCGATTTTGTTAATGCCCTTCTTAATACAAAATTGACAATTCCCGAGATGCTCCTCAAGATCTAAATCAAACGGTTGTGATTTCCACCATGTAAGGACATCTTGCTTTTCAAAATCTGATATCTCAGACATAAATCTCTGGCGAGACTTCGATACTTTCCCTGCGCGGTTGGCAATGCTCGCAGCGGTAGCAGTGTCCAGCATGTAACGTTCTTCAAGCATCTCCACCATTTTAGCTTGATTGGCGTATTCTCTTAATTCTGAGTAAAGGCTGCGCATTTCCATATTTTCAAAACCCAGGCGGCGCAATAATGGGAATATCTTTTCTCCCCATATACGACCTTGTTCATCAATTCGCATACCAAGCCAAGACTCGACATCTGAAAAATTATCTCGGCAATAACGCTCACAGACTTCTATTTTCATGGTGCGGGTGCAAAATGCGCCACCAAAATAAGGCGTTCCATATTTTTTAGTAATATCTATCCAAGGTTGCAAGTCTGGTCCTATTTCATCCAGACCAATTATTTTATAGCTATTCCCTTTTCCCAATTCGGGATTGACGACTACACGGAGGCAGGTAATGTCAACATTCCAGTGTTTGACTACATTTCGTATAAACTCATAAGTTTTTGGGTGCTCTGCTCCTGTGTCCATAAAGACGTATCGCACATCTAAACCTGTGGTATTGCGGAGGTGTTCCATAAGGTGAACAAGATATGCCGAAGTTCTTCCGCCTGAGAAACTAACGATATTAATCACACTTCCTCCTATTTTGATATCCAGGGTTTATCGCATGAAAAATAGGTGATGGAATTTTCAGTATATTGGCAAATCAATCCACCTAATTTTTCTATTGTACAAATGCCAATGATTACTGCATAAGGCTCAATATTATGATGTTCTGAAAAGTAATTTTGTATGTCTGATGCTTCCAACCCTGGATGCTCTTTTATGAAGTCATGTATTTTTCTTAATAACGATATCTTCATGCCGCCACCATTGTCTGGTTATAATTCAGGTACAGCCCTCCAAAGCTAACGAGCAGAGATGCTTTCACCGTTTCGACTTTCTCTTTTAGCGATACCCCATACCACCCAATAGCCTTTTCCATTTCTATCGGAAGGTCAGCTTTGCTTTGGGGGGGTAATTGGGGAAATTAAGTTATTTAAAATTTACTCCCTCCCACCATGGTAAATTATATTTTTTATGGCGGTTCCTTCTTGTGCTTTAAACAGTTTTGCAACTTTGG
>JAATGQ010000104.1 GCA_015654595.1 Chitinophagales bacterium
AAAGGCATCAGCACATTGCTGATCGCATGGGAGGCCGTTCTTGAAAATCCGGATGGGATATTGGGGACACAGTAATGAATGACCCCGTATTTTGTAAAGATGGGATGTTCGTGTGTGGTGATCTCGGAGGTCTCAAAACAACCGCCCCGGTCGATGCTGACGTCGATGATGACGCTGCCGGGACGCATATTGCTGACCATTTCATCGGTGACGACGACGGGTGTTTTGCCTGTTTGGGAGGAGAGGGCGCCAACGGCGACTTCGCAGGTCTTCAGCTGTTTGGCCAGGATCCGCGGCTCCATAACGGAAGTCCACATCCGCTGTCCGATATTCACCTGCATCCGCTTGAGCCGGTAAACGCTGTTGTCGAATACTTTTACCGAGGCGCCAAGCGCAAGCGCCGCCCGGGCTGCAAATTCCCCGACGATACCAGCCCCAAGGATAATAACCTTTGTCGGGGGGATACCGGAGATACCGCCGAGCAATACGCCTTTTCCGCGGTTGGCCGAACTGAGGTACTGCCCAGCGATGAGCATAACGGCGCTGCCGGCGATCTCGCTCATGCTGCGGACGATGGGGTAGGTGCCGCTGTCGTCTTTAAGGTTTTCAAAGGAGATACCCGTAATCCGTTTGTCCATCATTTTTTGAAGCAGTTCCGCCTTCATCGCAGAGAGATGGATGGGTGAAATGATGATCTGGTTCATCTGCAGCATCGGCAGATCCTCTTCGATGACCGGGGCGCTTTTTACCAGTATCGGCGCCTTTAATACCTCTGCCTTGTCGTAGAGGATGCGTGCACCGGCTTCGCTATAATCTTTGTCGCGGTAGTGAGACGCTTCGCCCGCATTGTGTTCGATCACGACCTCGTGTCCATTGCTGACCAGCACACCTACCGCATCGGGAGTAAGTGCGATCCGGTTTTCCTGGAACGCGGTTTCCTTTGGTATTCCAATATGCAGCGGAACACCCTTGGGTTTGATGTCCAGGGTTTCTTCTAAGGTTTCAAAGCTGAAAGAGGTGCTGATGACTGGTTTTTGCGGAGACATAATATACGCGTCAAATTACAATTTTAAAATCGATTTCAGGTCACTCTTCTTCAACCGTAATTTTACGGGTGTTGGGATCGACGACTTCGAGCCGGACATGAACCGTTCCCGGAGGAAAGATCCCCGGCGCCCGGTCGGGCCATTCTACCAGGCAGATGGCCCCGCTGTAAAGTACGTCTTCAACGCCCGCTCTCAGGGCTTCTTCTTCGTCTTTTAACCGGTACAGATCGATATGAAAGATCTTCCCGCCGGCATACCGGTATTCGTTGATAATGGAAAAGGTCGGGCTTCCGACGGTATCGGTAACCCCTTTGACAGTGCATAAGGCGTGGACAAAAGTCGTCTTCCCGGACCCCATCTCTCCATGTAAGGCAAAAACAGCAGCCGAGGGGAACTGCTGCCAGAAAGAGGTAGCAACAGCCTCAATTTCCTCCAAGGGAAAACGATAGTTCATGCCGCAAATATAGTTTTAACTTTGCAGCCGGCAACCGGCTTCCGGGCCAAAAATGATGGGCAAAACCCGGGCCGGCCTACAAGATTATATGGAAACTATTAACTGGAAAGTATCCGGGATGGACTGCTCGACCTGCGCGCTTACCATTGGCAAATACCTGGAGAAAAAAGGCGGTCAGAATGTCAAGGTCAACCTGGCCAGCGGAGACGTCATCTTTGACCTTTCCGAAGGGCTGGACAAAGAAAAATTACAAAAAGGGATACATGATCTGGGATATACGGTCGAAGGGGAAAACAGTCCCGGCAAAAAGAAAGAAGGGCGGACGCTCAACAAACACCTTCGGTATTTTCTGATCTGTCTGCCGTCAGCGCTGCTTCTTATGGCGCATATGCTGCCTTTCCACTGGCACTGGCTGATGAACCCCTGGGTCCAGCTGTTGATCTGTCTTCCTGTCTATGGTATTGGGATGTCGTTCTTTGGCCGCAGCGCCTGGAAAAGCCTGCTGAACGGGCTTCCTAATATGAACGTGCTCATCGCCGCCGGCGCCACTGCCGCCTTCTTTTACAGCCTCGCCGGGGCCCTTTTTCATCTGGGGGAAGACTATCTTTTCTACGAGACGACTACTTCGATCATCACGATCGTATTCCTGGGCTATTACCTGGAAGACGTATCGATAAGGGCCACTCAGCGCGCGCTGGACAATCTGGTGATCACGCAGAAGACGACAGCCAATATGATCGCCTTTGACGACCAGCACGAGGAGGTCATATTTCCGATGGACGGCGACCAGTTAAAAAGCGGCGATCTGATCCTTATCCGGCAGGGCGAACAGATTCCTGCGGATGCCAGGATCCTCTGGGGGGAAGGGGCCGCCGACGAGTCGATACTGACCGGCGAGAGTCTGCCGGTCGATAAAAAACCAAAGGATACCCTGATAGGAGGGAGTCTGTTGGTCGAGGGAACGGTAAAGGCGCAGGTGACGGCGGCGGCTGCCGATTCCGTGCTGGCCGGTATCGTAAAGATGGTTCAGCAGGCCCAGGGCGAGAAGCCTCCCGTACAGCAGCTGGCGGACCGTATCAGCGGCATTTTTGTTCCGGCAGTGCTTGGACTGGCGCTGGTGTCCTTCCTTGGAAATTATTGGGCACTGCATGCTGTCACACCCGCCGTGCTGCGCAGCATCGCCGTATTGGTGATCGCCTGTCCCTGTGCGATGGGGCTCGCAACACCGGCCGCCATCGCCGTTGGATTGGGCAGGGGCGCCCGCAAAGGCATCCTCTTCCGGAATGCCCGCCACCTCGAAGCTTTCAGGACCATCCGCCAGGTCATCTTCGACAAGACCGGCACTTTGACTACCGGCGATTTTTCTGTCGGCAAATGGCAGATCCGTCCCGAAGCCGGGATCACCGAAGACCAGTTCAAAGAGATCGTTTTCTCGCTGGAAAAATATTCCACTCACCCTATCGCCAGAAGCCTGACCCGCGAATGGAAACCCCGGACAGCGCCGGCTATCCGCTGGGCGAAGATCGAAGAAGTAAAAGGACTGGGGATAAGAGGCGAGACAAAAGAAGGCGACCTTTATTGGGCTGGCTCTTATAAGGTCGCGGCTACGCTGACTTCGGACGACACCCACAACGTTTATATCGTGGCCAATCAGCGGCTGTTGGGTTGGATCGATATGGCTGACACCATAAGACCGGAGGCTGCTGGTGTTGTCGCCTGGCTGCACGAGCAAGGTATCCACACGGTACTGCTTAGCGGAGACCGGCGGAGTGCCTGTGCGCAGGCCGCGACAACGCTGGGTATCCAGGAGGTATTGGCCGAACAGACGCCGGAACAAAAGCTCCAGCAGGTAACACGGCTAAATGCCGAAATGCCTGTGGCGATGGTTGGAGATGGGATCAACGATGCGCCCGCACTGGCCAAGGCTACGATTGGGCTGTCGATGAGCGACGCCTCCCAACTGGCTGTTCAGACCGCCGATGTCGTGCTGATGAACCGCGGGCTGCAATCGCTGCCTGCAGCACTCGACCTGGGCCGTCATACCTTTGCCACGATAAAAGGAAATCTGTTCTGGGCTTTTTTTTATAACATCATAGCCATACCTGTCGCGGCGTTCGGCCTGCTTACGCCGGCGCTTGCAGCACTGGTGATGGGACTCAGCGACGTCGTGCTTGCCGCCAACTCACTGAGGCTATACCTGAAAAAATTATCCTGATATATGGATCAGCCGCAGCCATCCGAAACCGAACTGCTCCGCCTGTTGAAGACCTGGTGGCATCATACTGCTTTCCGGCCTCAACAGGAAGAGATCATCCGAAGCGTTCTCAGCGGCACGGATACCCTTGCGCTTTTACCTACGGGGGGTGGCAAGTCGCTTTGTTTCCAGGTTCCGGCCATGGCGAAACCAGGGCTTTGTCTGGTCGTCAGTCCATTGATCGCGCTGATGAAGGACCAGACCGACAGTCTCCGGAAGAAAAATATTACAGCCTTTGCGCTCCATTCCGGGCTCAACCGAAAGGAAGTGGTCAATATCCTGCAGACCGCTTCGCGCAGCAATTGCAAATTCCTGTACGTGTCGCCGGAAAGACTGGAGACTTCTTTGTTTACCGACTATCTGTCTTCCCTTGACGTGTCCATGATCGCTATCGATGAAGCGCATTGTGTGTCGCAGTGGGGCTATGATTTTCGCCCGCCTTATCTGCGGATTGCCGCTCTCCGGGAGACGCTGCCCGGCATTCCTCTGCTGGCGCTGACCGCTTCTGCGACTCCTGCCGTGATGGATGATATTATCGAAAAGTTGGGGATGAAAAAGCCGGCTGTCTTCCGGCAGCCTTTTACCCGGCCCAACCTGTCCTATAGCTTTTTCGCCGTAGAGAACAAGGGGCCTAAGATGGCGGAGATCCTTGGTAAAGTCCCGGGCAGCGCCATTGTGTATTGCAAAACCCGTAAGGCGACCCGGGATATCAGCGAATGGCTGGTCCGACAGGGGATCTCTTCGGCTGCCTATCATGCGGGGCTGACACAGGAAGAGAGGATGACCCGGCAGGATGACTGGCTGAAAGACCGCATAAGAGTTATTGTAAGCACCAATGCGTTTGGTATGGGGATCGACAAGGCAGGAGTGCGGACCGTGATCCATGCAGATGCCCCGGATTCGATCGAAAATTATTACCAGGAGTCAGGCCGGGCGGGCCGGGATGGCGAGAAGGCCTATGCGGTGCTGCTGGCGGCGCCCACAGATGGCGCGAGACTGGAGGGAATGCCCGAAAGGAGATTCCCGCCGCTGGAGCAGATACGCCCGGTCTATCAGCACCTTATGAATTTTTTGCAGCTGCCGGCCGGGGCGGGGGAAGGGTTGTATTTTGACTTCGATCTGACGCGCTTTGTCAACCAGTTTGAATTGGAGATGCAGGCTGTAACGACGACGTTGAGCGTGCTCGAACAGGAGAATCTGCTCAGCTACCAGCAACAGGTTTTCCTGCCGGCAAAGCTGCAGTTTACAACCGATAAAGAAAATCTATACGAGTTTGAAAAAGAGAGGCCTGTATGGCAGCCGCTGATCCACGCTTTGCTCCGCACCTATGAAGGAGTTTTCGAGCAGCCTGTTGCGATAAGGGAAAAGCAGCTGGCCTATATCACGCGTGCTACGCCGCAGCAGGTCATGCAAGGGTTGGAAAGGCTGCAGTCATTGGGTATCGTCGAGTATACCCCGCCAAAAGACTCTCCGCAGCTGTATTTCTTCCGGAACCGGCCGGAGGCGGAAGTGTTGTATATCGATCCCGTAAGATATCGTGAACGAAAAGAACAGTATGCCATCCGCATTCGCGCGATGCTGCGTTATCTGCAGCTATCCGAAGAATGCCGCAGCCGATATCTGGCGAATTATTTCGGGGATAAGACGGCGGGTGATTGTGGGATATGTGATAATTGCCTTCGCCGCAGCCGGTCGCAGGATATGCCCGCGGGCCGCCGGCGTAAGGCCTGACGCTGCGAGTGAAGCCGTCTGTTGCCGCTGCCGGCTTCGCGCAATTCTGTCGCGTTAGGCGAGCCGCTGTTCTCTCTGCGCATTGCTTCTGTGTCGGGTACCCGCCCTGCTACTGCCAATTCTCTTCCATCTTCTGATACGAAGTCTTTGAAACCGTTTTTCTGCTTTTGGGATGCGAAACGCCTTTTTTCTTACGTGCATTGAGGTTGTTAACGAGGGAATTCTTTACGCCGAGTTTATTCGTCTTGGTGGAGCTCTTTTTTGCGGGTTTCTTCGCGGCTTTCTTCTTCACGCCTGATTTCTTTGGCGGACTTTTCTTTTTGGTGTCGATATCCTTTTCGAATAACAACTGCAATAGCAGTGCCTTGGAAACCGATCCTTCGATCTGAAGGATGGTTTCCTTTGTTTTAATAACCATTCAGGGATAGTTTATTCGGCAATATGATAGAAATAGTAGGGCCAGGCTTTGTATGTCTCCCTCGTGGTGGGCTCTGGCGGGGCCCTGGAGGAAAAGACAATAGGCCCAACCCTACGATTTGTAAGCGCGAGTTGAGCCCTACCTATCCTCCAATTAAGAAACCGCCAGATTTCCACGAAGGGATAGGAACGGGATAAAGATACAAAAAAAGTGTGGTTTAATAAAGCCGCACTTTTTTTATTAAAACATTTTTTTTACACTTTTTCTGCCAGCAGCTGCTTGATCTGCGCTTCCAGCTCTCCAATCCGCTTTTCAAAGTCCGGCAGTTTCCGGAGAGCTGCCTGGCTTCGCAGGGCTGAAGTATAGTCATAGGCCGGCGATCCGGTTACGGCGCCGCCTTGTGCTTTGATCGATTTTGTCACGCCGCTCTGGGCATTGATCCGGGCGCCGTCGGCGATCTGTACGTGTCCGACGATACCGGCTTGTCCGCCGATCATCACGCCGCTGCCGATCTTGGTGCTGCCGCTGACACCGGCTTGAGCCGCAATAACCGTATGGTGGCCGATATCCACATTGTGGGCGATCTGGATCAGGTTGTCCAGCTTGGCGCCTTTGCGGATGATCGTGGAACCTATCGTCGCCCGGTCGATTGCTGCATTGCAACCGATCTCGACAAAATCTTCGATCAATACATTACCGATTTGCGGAACCTTTTTGTAAGTGCCGTCTGCCTGCGGTGCGAAGCCAAAACCGTCTCCGCCGATGACTGAACCGGCGTGGATCGTAACGTTGGCTCCAACTACACAGTCATGATAGATCTTGACGCCGGGATGTAGCACTGTATTGTCACCAATCCGGACGTTGTTACCGAGGTATACCTGGGGATGGATCTTTACATTGTTACCTACTACAACGCCTTCTCCGAGATAGGAAAAAGCGCCGATGAATACCTTTTCGCCCCATTTGGCGGAGGCGGCGCGATAGGAAGGTTCCTGAATGCCCGTCAGCTGCTGGTCCATGATCTCCTGGTATTTGGTCAGCAGTCCGGCAAAAGCAGAATAGGCGTCGGCGACGCGGATCAGCGTGGCGCTGATCGGTTGTTTTAATTCCAAAGATTCATTTATGATGATAATCGATGCGCCTGTCGTATATAAATGATCTTCGTATTTTGGGTTCGCCAGAAACGCCAGCTGGCCGGCAACGGCTTCTTCTATCTTTCCGAATGATCCTACGGACGTGTTTGGATCTCCTTCGGTCTTTCCATTGATCAGCATGGCGATTTGGGCAGCAGTGAATAGCATAGTTGGTGGTTTTTCAGATCGTGGTTCGTTATTGATGATTTATACTCAAATAGCAAATATAAAATTTTTTCACGGTGCTGGCCAGCGTTTGATGGATAAGCGCATTGTCGACGTGTGCGATATCTTTTATCGATCCATCCTTAAAGAGGATATTTATTTTTTCGTCTTTTGGATTATAGGTCGTGTTGACGGCGTCTCCCGTAAAGACGAAATAACGTGCTTCCTCCTTTGTGATGCCCAGCTTTTCGGCGGCCTCCGCTTTCTTTTCTTCTACGAACGCTTGTTCGAACGGGGTTGCCTGGAATTTGACTTTTAACAGTTGACGATCGATCAGTTGCCTAGATAAGCGTGATAGCACAATGTCCGGATGAAACATCCAGTTCTTGACCGAGCCCATGACATCGATATCGTCGAGCAAACAGAATTTATCCAGATTGTTTTCCTGGCTTATATCGCTCTCCTGGTTCAAAAAGAAATCCAGTACAGGCGAACAGCCGCTTACGGATACTCCACGGCTGATCAGCTCTCTTACCCTTTCGAGTATTCTGACGAGCATTTTTTCTGCGCTGACGACCGTCTTATGCAGATAAACCTGCCAATACATCAGCCTTCGGGCAACCAGGAACTTTTCGATGGAATAAATGGCTTTTTCTTCCACCATCAGTTCTCCCTGATGCACGGTCAGCATTTTCAGGATCCTGTCATACCCGATGACGCCTTCCGATACGCCCGTAAAAAAGCTGTCACGGGTCAGGTAGTCCATCCGATCCATGTCCAGCTGTCCGGAGACCAGCTGATGCAGAAAATGCCTGGGATAGTCATTCGTAAAAATACGAATCGCTGTTTCCAGCTGTCCTTCCAATTCTTTATTCAGGACCTGCATGATCAACAGGGACAGGGTCTCATGATTGACGCCCCGGATCACCACGCGCTCCAGCGCATGGGAGAAGGGGCCATGTCCGATGTCGTGCAGCAGGATGGCGATCTTTACCCCCAATTCCTCATCCTCGCTTATTTCCACGCCTTTTTTTCTCAGTTCGACTACCGCTTCTCCCATCAGGTGATAGGCGCCCAGCGAATGGTGAAGCCTGGTATGCACCGCGCCGGGATAGACCATGTGCGCAAATGCCATCTGGTGTATCCGCCGTAATCGCTGATAATAGGGATGGGCAACGATTGCCAGCAAAACCGGGTGGTCCAGTGTGATAAAGCCATAGACGGGATCATTGATGATCTTTCGCGATAATTGAGCCATTCCTTGCTTCGGTTTTGTTAAAACACTCTAAAACAATTGCCAAATGTAGGTAAAATTGGCCGGGAGTTTGTAGTTTACGGGATATGCCATTAGCTAAAATTCTCTGGGTAGACGACGAAATAGAAAGCCTCCATTCCCAGATTCTCTTCCTTGAAAACAAGGGTTATGAAGTAAAAGCATTGACTAATGGGTTCGATGCCATCGACTTTGTAAAGGAAAACCCCATTGACGTGGTTTTGCTGGATGAAACCATGCCCGGTATCACCGGTCTGGAAACCCTGGCCAAAATGAAAGAGATCAACCAGCAGACTCCGGTCGTTCTGATCACAAAGAATGAAACGGAAAATCTGATGGACGACGCTATCGGCTCCCAGATCACCGACTACCTGATCAAGCCGGTCAATCCCAACCAGGTATTGCTTAGTCTGAAAAAGATCATCGACAATAAGCGACTGGTGGCGGAAAAGACCACCACAGCCTACCAGCAGCAGTTTCGAAACCTGTTCATGGCATTGAACAGCAATCCGGATTATAACGAATGGATGGATATCTATAAAAAGCTGGTTTATTGGGAACTCGAAATGGAGAAATCCGATAGCCCCGAGATGCGCGAGGTTCTTCAGTCTCAGAAACAGGAGGCGAATACCGAATTCTTCAAATTCGTTTCAAAGAATTACGCCAGCTGGGTGCATCCCAGGTCCACGGAAGGTCCGATCATGTCCCATAACCTCGTCCGGTTCAAAGTGCTTCCACACGTTGAAAAGGGGACGCCTACCTTTTTTATCCTGCTGGATAATCTTCGGATCGATCAGTGGAAAGCTATCCAGCCTATCTTCTCCGAAAGCTTCCGTATCATGGAGGAGGACAGCTTCTACAGCATTTTGCCTACTGCCACACAATATAGCCGCAACGCGATCTTTGCCGGATTGATGCCGCTGGATATCGAAAAACAATTCCCGTCACAATGGAAGAATGACGATGAAGAAGGCGGGAAAAATATGTTTGAGGAAGAGTTCTTCCGGGCGCAGCTGAAAAGACTAAAAAAAGATCAGCTCAAGGTTTCCTATACAAAAGTGCTCAACTATCAGGCGGGTCAGGACCTGGTCAATAACATGCACAACCTGCTGAACAACGACCTCAACGTCATTGTCTATAATTTCGTCGACATGCTCAGTCATGCCCGTACGGAAATGGAAGTGCTGAAAGAGCTGGCCAGCGACGAGATCAGCTACCGCAGCATTACCGCAAGCTGGTTTGAACATTCTCCCCTCCATCAGGCGCTGAAAAAGATTGCCGACAAAAAGATCAACCTCATTCTTGCCACCGATCATGGCAGCGTTCGGGTTAAGAGTCCCTACAAAGTTATTGGAGACAAACAAACCACGACCAATCTGCGGTATAAACATGGCCGGAACCTCAATTATGAGCCAAAGGAGGTATTGGCTTTCCGGGATCCAAAAGAAGCCGGTTTGCCCGTTCCGACGGTCAATTCATCCTTTATTTTTGCCAAAGGAGACGGGTTCCTCTGTTATCCCAATAATTATAACTATTACGTCAATTATTACCGGAATACCTTTCAGCACGGAGGCATCAGTCTTGAAGAAATGATCATTCCCGTCATCCGGATGACCAGTAAGAACGCGGGATAAGCTGTGGATAAAATCGAAGGGGCTTATTGGCCCGTCGTCCCCCTATTTAGTAACTTTGGAGACCATGATGAAGGTCTCACAATCGACACTTGATAAGATCGAGCGGGTACTGGACGAAGCCGAATACATCGTACGTTATGAAAGGGGCAACTTTCAGAGCGGCTATTGTATCCTCGAACAGAAGAAGGTGGTGGTGCTGAATAAATTCCTCCAGCTGGAAGGCCGTATCAGTACCCTGGTAGACATCATCCCTCAACTAAAGATCACTCCTGAATTATTAAGCCCCGAGGTGAAAAAGATCTATGACGAAGTACTTGTCATGGCTCATCAGCTCAGGGAAGCGCAGGGCACTAATACTCCTGATACTCCGCTCGCCTGATAGTTGCCGTTATTCCGTACCTTTGCAGCTGTGAGCAATCCCCCATTAAAAATTACTTTCCTGGGTACTGGAACCAGCACTGGCGTTCCGATGATCGCATGTCCCTGCGAGGTTTGCGCATCCAGCGATAAAAGAGATAAACGGCTGCGATCCAGCATCCTCGTTCAGTCGCCTACCACTACTATCGTCGTTGACACTACCCCCGACTTCCGCTACCAGATGTTGCGGGAGAACGTCCGTCATCTCGATGCCGTCATCTATACCCATCCGCATAAAGATCACCTGGCGGGCCTGGATGATGTCAGGGCCTATAATTTTTTCCAGCATCAGGCGATGGATCTGTATGCCAACGAAATGACACAGGAGACGATCATCAGGGAATTTCCTTATGCCTTCGCCGATCATAAGTACCCCGGCATCCCCGAACTGCGGCTCAAGAATATCGGGAAAGATCCTTTTGTGATAGGAGATATCTCTATCCTGCCGATCCAGGTCTGGCACCTCAAAATGCCCGTACTGGGATTTCGTTTTGGCGACTTTACGTATATCACCGATGCTAACCGCATCGACGAACCCGAGCGGGCGAAGATCAGGGGAACAAAGCAGATCGTGCTCAATGCCCTGCGGCACGAGAAGCATCTTTCCCACTTTACGCTGGAAGAAGCAATGGCTGAAGTCCGTCTGCTAGGCAGCCCCCGAGCCTGGTTTACCCATATCAGCCACCAGCTGGGTAAATATGTTGACGTCGCGCCCACCCTTCCCCATGGCATGGAACTTGCCTATGATGGCTTAGTACTTAACGTGTAAGCGAGCATTTTACAGCCGTTTAACAATCGTTAAAGAGTAGTTAGTGTAAAATTCAGTTAAACTTTCGCCCGATATTCCTGTCTATTATAGCTATAAAATCTGAAGTATGAAGAAAACAGCTTGGATACTATCGGCCATCCTATTCTGGGCAGTACGCTCTACCGCCCAGACAGCGATCGAATTCATTCCTACGGCAGGCTATACCTTTGCCAGTCACGACCCCTTCGATTATAACTATTACGGCCGCATCGGAGACGGATTGAACCTTGGAGGTTCCCTTAAGTTCAACGTTACCCGCAGCGTCGGTATCGAGTTGCTGTACAGTCACCTGGGCACGCACTCCGGTGTATTCGAGTACGGCTATCCGCATACAGAAGCCTACGCGTATCCCGATACCTACGACCACATTAATGTAGACTATATCATGATCGGGCCCGTCGAATCCTTTAATATTCCGAACTCTACCGTTCGACCCTTTGTCGGAGCCTTACTCGGCGCAGCTATCCTGTCGCCGGATTATGTCGGCAGCACTACAAAATTCGCTGTCGGCGTTGAGTTGGGTACCAATATCTACGTGACGCCGCGTGTGGGTATTCAGCTAAAAGCGCAGATGCTTAGTCCCGTCGATGCAGAAGACGGCGGTTTCTATGTCGGACCCGGCGGCGGCGCCACCTTCGGCACCTATTCATCTTATTACCAGTTCAGCCTGAACGCAGGCGTGATCATCGGTCTTGGTCCTATTTTACACGAACCCGTGAACCGCGGCTATAACAGGCGCCCTGGTCCAAGACACTACCGGTATTATTACTAAGTTTGATCCATACCCAGGAGTGTAAAGTCCCGCCGCTGGCGGGTATTCCCGGCAAAGGAAACCTTGCCGGATATAGTGGAAAAGAGGCCGTCTACTTTATTTTGGATGGCCTCTTTTTTTATAAAAAAAGAAACTAACAATCGTTAGTTTTAAAAAAAAGAGTTGTACCTTACAAATATATTAAAGGTTTAAAATACCTCTTTAATAACGATTGTTTGCCAGTGTTGCCAGGCAATAGCCCAAACAGGTTGTTGCCTGGTTCTTTTAAAGGCCAGGCAAACGTCTTCACCAAACCGCACATATGGAATTCCTGACAGACGACCTTACCAGGCAGGTAGCCCGGACAGCTAGTGATTTTGCCGCTCAGTACATCAAGCCGCACGTTATGGAGTGGGATGAAGAACAGCATTTTCCCCGGGAGTTGTTTACAGAACTGGGCAAGCTCGGGCTCATGGGCGTAGTAGTGCCCGAAGAATACGGAGGTTCCGGTCTTTCTTATACAGAATACGTTTCCATCATCAAGGAGATCGCCAGCGTATGCGGCGCCATCGGGTTAAGTCTCGCGGCGCACAATTCCCTTTGTACAGGACATATCCTGGCGTTTGGAAATACGGATCAGAAACAAAAATATCTGCCCCGGCTGGCCTCTGGAGAAGCGCTTGGCGCGTGGGGATTAACCGAAGCCAATACCGGCAGCGACGCAGGGAATATGCGCTGTACCGCCGTAATGGAAGGAGAGGACTGGGTGCTCAACGGCGCAAAGAACTGGATCACGCATGGGATCAGCGGCGATATTGCCGTCGTTATCGCCCGAACGGGCGAGCCCCGCACAAAGAATAACGCCACCGCTTTTATCGTTGAGAGAGGTAC
>JAATGQ010000255.1 GCA_015654595.1 Chitinophagales bacterium
CGGCGAGATCAACACGCTGCAAGGGAACCTTAACTGGCTCCGCGCCGCGGAAAAAAGCCTGACCACTCCCTATTTTACAAAAGAGGAGATGGACATGCTGCTCCCCATCATCTCCGAAGGAGCTTCCGACTCCGCCTGCCTCGACAACGTCATCGAATTGCTGACGCTTTGCGGAAGAAGCCTGCCCCACGTGATGATGATGCTCATCCCCGAAGCATGGGATGGCAACGAACAGATGGATCCTGTCAAAAAAGCCTTCTACGAATTCCACGCCTCCATCATGGAACCCTGGGACGGTCCCGCATCCATCTCTTTCACCGACGGCCGCATCATCGGCGCCACACTCGACCGTAACGGTCTGCGCCCATCCCGATATGCCGTCACCACAGACGACCGCGTTATCATGGCCTCCGAAACAGGAGCGCTGCCCGTCGATCCCCGTCTCATAAAAGAGAAAGGACGCCTGCAGCCCGGCAAAATGTTCGTCGTCGACCTCGAACAGGAACGCATCATCAGCGACGATGAGCTGAAACGCACCATCTGCTCGCAACAGCCCTACGCGGAATGGCTCAACAAATACAAGATCCGCCTCGAAGAGCTGCCCGAGCCCCGCGTACTGTTTACCCACCTCGAATCTGAACAGATCTTCAAATACCAGAAAGCCTTTGGCTATTCTACAGAAGACCTCGATACCATCATCGCCCCAATGGCCCTCGATGGCAAAGAACCCATCGGCTCCATGGGTACCGACGTGCCGCTCGCCGTACTAAGCGACCAGCCGCAGCACCTCAGCAGCTATTTCAAACAGCTGTTCGCCCAGGTGACCAATCCGCCCATCGACCCCATCCGCGAAAGACTCGTGATGTCCCTGGCAACCTTCGCCGGCGGCAACAGCAATATCCTCGAAGAGGACCCGCTGGCCTGCCATAGCGTAGCGCTGAAACATCCGGTTCTCAGCAACCACGAACTCGAGAAGATCCGCTCCATCGATACTGGCATCTTCCAGGCCAAGACGCTTCAGACCTACTTCCGCGCAGACGGCAACCCCGGATCGCTGCAGAAAGGCCTTGACCGCCTCTGCCGGTATGCCGTAGACGCCGTGGAAGACGGATTCGAAGTGCTGATCCTCACCGACCGCGCCATCGACTCCGACCACGCCCCCATCCCCTCCCTGCTGGCCACAGCCGCCGTTCACCACCACCTTATCCGTAAAGGATATCGCGGTCAGGTAGGTATCATCGTGGAAGCAGGCGACGTATGGGAAGTACACCACTTCGCCTGCCTCATCGGCTTCGGCGCGACAGCCATTAACCCCTACCTGGCCCTGTCCAGCATCCGGGATATGAAGCTGACCGACAAACTGCAAACGCCGCTCGACGCAGAAGTGCTGAAGAAAAATTATATCAAAGCCGTCAACGAAGGACTGCTGAAGGTCTTCTCAAAGATGGGTATCTCTACCCTCCAGTCCTACCAGGGCGCACAGATCTTCGAGATCATCGGCCTCAACCGCACCGTCGTCGACAAATACTTTACCGGCGCCACCAGCCGTATCGGCGGCATGGGCCTCGACGAGATCGCAAAAGAAACGCTCGCCAAGCACTTCTTTGCCTTCAGCCGCAAAGACATCCCGGTCGAAAGACTCCCGGTCGGCGGCATCTACCAATGGAAGAGAAAAGGGGAATTCCACCTCTTCAACCCCAATACCATCCACCTGCTGCAATACTCGACAAGGACGAACGATTACAATACCTTCAAAAAGTATAGCAGGCTGGTAAACGACCAGTCCGAGAAAGCAGCCACACTCCGCAGCCTGCTGGACTTCAAACGCAACCGCCCTTCTATCGCTCTTGAAGAAGTAGAACCTGCGGAAAGCATCTACCGGAGATTCGCCACCGGCGCCATGTCCTTCGGCTCTATCTCCCACGAAGCACACAGCACACTAGCCATCGCGATGAACCGTCTCGGCGGCAAAAGCAATACAGGCGAAGGCGGAGAAGACGAAGTACGCTATGAGCCCCTGCCAAACGGCGACTCTATGCGCTCCGCGATCAAACAGGTAGCATCCGCACGTTTCGGCGTGACCAGCTACTACCTGACGATGGCCGACGAACTGCAGATCAAAATGGCCCAGGGCGCAAAACCCGGGGAAGGCGGCCAGCTGCCCGGACACAAAGTCGACGAATGGATCGGTAAGGTCCGCCACTCCACACCCGGCGTCGGCCTGATCTCTCCGCCTCCTCACCATGATATCTACTCGATCGAAGATCTGGCACAGCTGATCTTTGACCTGAAGAACTCCAACCGCGCCGCACGTATCAGCGTCAAGCTGGTATCAAAGGCAGGCGTAGGCACCATCGCAGCCGGGGTTGCAAAAGCAAAATCCGACGTGATCCTTATCGCAGGCAATGACGGCGGTACCGGCGCCTCCCCGCTCAGCTCCATCAAACACGCTGGCCTGCCCTGGGAACTGGGTCTGGCAGAATCACACCAGACACTGGTAAAGAACAAACTGCGCAGCCGCGTCGTACTGCAGGCCGACGGCCAGCTCAAGACAGGCCGCGATATCGCCATCGCCACCCTGCTCGGAGCAGAAGAATGGGGGCTGGCAACGACCGCTCTCGTCGTAGAAGGCTGTATCATGATGCGTAAATGCCATCTCAATACCTGCCCCGTTGGTGTTGCGACACAAGATCCCCAGCTGCGTAAACGCTTTACCGGCGACGCAGAACACGTGGTCAACTTCTTCAAATTCATTACCGCCGAACTTCGGGAGATCATGGCCGAGCTGGGCTATCGTACCATTGATGAAATGGTCGGCCAGGTCGACAGCCTCCAGATCCGCGAAGACATAAAACACTGGAAATACAGCAAACTCGATCTTTCTCCCATCCTGTACAAAGAACCCGCTGCCGCAAGCACCGGTCTCTATAAACAGGAAGAACAGGATCATGGCCTGGAAAACGTACTCGACTGGAAACTGCTCGAAGCCGCACAGCCAGCACTGCAGAAAGGCCAAAAGGTCACCGGCTCGTTCAATATCAAGAACACCGACCGCACCGCAGGCACCATCCTGTCCAACGAGATCTCCAAGATCTACAAGAGCGCAGGTCTGCCCGCCGATACCCTCCACTTCAAATTCACCGGCACCGCAGGTCAGAGCTTCGGCGCCTTCAATACCAATGGCGTGACACTCGAACTGGAAGGAGACGCCAATGACTACTTCGGCAAAGGCCTTTCCGGCGCCCGACTCGTCGTCTACCCTTCTCCGAGCGCAGCCTTTATACCGGAAGAAAACAGCATCATCGGAAACGTCGCCTTCTATGGCGCAACCTCCGGCGAAGCGTTTATCCGCGGTAAGGCAGGCGAGCGGTTTGCAGTTCGTAACTCAGGCGTCAAGGCGGTAGTAGAAGGCATCGGAGACCATGGCTGCGAATACATGACCGGCGGACGGATCGTGATCCTCGGAGACACCGGCCGCAACTTTGCTGCCGGCATGAGTGGCGGTATCGCTTATGTCTACGACGTACGCGGTCAGTTCCCCAGCCGTTGCAACAAAGAAATGGTCGAGCTCGATCCGGTATCAGAAGCCGACGTCGTTGAACTGAAGGCCATGATCCAGCGTCACTTCGACTACACCGGCAGTACCGTAGCCAAATTTGTACTGGATGACTTCGACAACCAGCTGCAACACTTTGTAAAAGTATTCCCGACCGACTATAAACGCGTTTTACTGGAAAAAGCAGGCAAGCCACAGAAAACAACTCACTAGCCACCCCGCCAGGCCGCCTTCCGCGACGGCCGAAGCGAGGCAACTCCTGGGAACGCGGAGTAGGCTCTCATGTGTGACTCAGCCACTCCGTTGTTCTCTGTGGTTCAGCCACTGGCGCGACGCTGACAGGCGCCGCGCCAGCAGGTCCAGTTCAAACAACATTTAAGAAGTTCTATTAAAAGCTATAAGACAATGGGCAAACCAACCGGATTCCTCGAATTCACCAGGGAACTACCCTCCAAACGCCCCGTGCAGGAGAGAAGGAATGACTACAACGAATTTGTACACTCCTACTCCGGCCCCGAGCTGAACAAACAGTCCGCACGCTGTATGAACTGCGGCGTTCCCTTTTGCCATAGCGGCTGCCCCCTGGGCAACGTGATCCCCGAATTCAATGACGCCGTATACCGCCAACAATGGAAAGAGGCATACGACATCCTGTCTTCGACCAACAACTTCCCCGAATTTACCGGCCGCATCTGCCCCGCGCCCTGCGAAAGCGCCTGCGTACTGGGCATCAACCAACCGCCGGTAGCCATCGAGGAGATAGAAAAACATATCATCGAGATCGCTTTTGATAAAGGTTTTGTAAAGGCCAACCATCCCCCGCTGCGCACCGGTAAAAAGGTCGCCATCGTCGGATCGGGCCCCGCAGGGCTTGCAGCCGCAGACCAACTCAACTCCGCCGGTCATACTGTCGTAGTGTTTGAACGCGACGACGAAGCCGGGGGCCTGCTGCGCTACGGCATCCCCGACTTCAAGCTGGAAAAGTGGGTCGTCGCCCGCCGCGTCAAACTTCTCGAAGAAGCCGGCATCACCTTCAAGCTGAACTCCGAAGTCGGCCGCAACGTCCAGATCAGTGATCTCCTGCGCGAATACCACGCCATCGTACTCGCAGGCGGCTCCACCATCCCCCGCGACCTGCCGATCCCCGGCCGCGAACTGAAAGGCGTCCACTTCGCCATGGAATTCCTCAAACAACAAAATAAAAGAGTCAGCCATCTTCCCGTCGAAGGCGAAGAACTCTTCGCTACCAATAAGAACGTTGTCGTCATCGGCGGCGGTGATACCGGCAGCGACTGCGTGGGCACCTCCAACCGTCACAAGGCCATGTCCGTGACCCAGTTCGAGCTGATGCCCAAACCGCCCCACACCCGCACAGGCACTATGCCCTGGCCTACTTACCCCATGCTGCTCAAGACCACTTCTTCCCATGAAGAAGGCGCAGACAGACATTGGGCCATCGCTACAAAAGAATTTATCGGCGACGGGAAAGGTCACCTGAAGGCCCTGAAGACCGTCAATCTCGAATGGAAGACCAGCGAAGACGGCCGCGCCCAATTCACCGAAGTACCAGGCAGCGAATGCACCCTGCCCTGCGAACTCGCGCTGCTGGCCATGGGCTTTGTCCATCCCCAGCACGCAGGCCTCCTTACCGAACTCGACATCGAACTCGATGCCCGCGGTAACGTCAAAGCCTCCGAAAAGAACTACCAGACCAACATCGCCAAGATCTTTGCCGCAGGCGACATGCGCCGCGGTCAATCCCTTGTCGTATGGGCGATCAGCGAAGGCCGCGAATGCGCCCGCAAAGTCGACGAATACCTGGTGGGCGTCTCTCTGCTCGAACGCAAAGACGCAAGCCTTATCGCACTTTAAAATTTGTCAATCCGACATAACAAAAAGGCCGTCATTAGACGGCTTCCCGGTAAAGATTCTTTGCCGGACATAATCAGAAAAAGGACCATCCACTTTCTCAATAGATGGTCCTTTTTCATTTTGTCTTACGCCGCCAACACTCCCGCTTACCTTTAGAAGCAGCCCCTGCACCTACCCTACAATCCGTACTCCTCAATCTTCCGATAAACCGTCGTCAACCCGATATTCAATAGCTTCGCTGCCTCCACCTTATTGCCCTTTACATGAGCCAGCACCCGTCGGATATGCTCCCGTTCCACCGACTGCAAATCCATCTCCCCGGTATTCGACTGCCCAAGCATTGCTTCCAGTTCGTCTACCCGTCTTTGCAATGAAGCATTCTCGATCGCATGCCCCAGGATAGGCAGCTGCTTCACTGTACAAACCACCACGTCGATCGGCTCAGTCGTAACGATCCGTTCTGCCATCACTTCATCCAGGGCCATGTAGACATGATAGCCCGCCTTGGGAGCCATCCTGACCAAAAACTCATCGATCTTCAAGCCGTCATCGACAATCAAAATGTTTTCATGTGTCATAAGATATTCTTTTCAAAATAAGTCAGGAGATCTCACGTCAAAACCGTACGATCAGATCCATTGCCGCAGAAAACTGATCCTTCTTCGTCCCATTATCATAAGGCGTCACACCATCCGCATAAGCCCTTTCATACCGCACTTCGGGCCGTATCCGGATATAGTCGTCAAAATAATGCACAAACCCAATCGTATGCGTCGTATACAAAGTCGAATACCCGGTTCTGTTAGCTTGCGGATCGTTGAGCAGATCATTCCGCAAAGAGATATAGTCCTTCTTCGATAGCAGTATCTGGAAATAATTCACAAACCCAACCGTAGATGCAGTTCCATGGATCGGCATACCAGCCCCTACTCCTTCGTAAAATGACCGCGCAGGGCCTTCGATCACCGTTCCCCCGGTCAGCGCATGAAACTGCCACATGTAATACGCCTCCGTCATCATGTGCAGCGTATTGTTGAACCTATGCCCCCAGGTCGCAACTACCATCTGCAGGTCGTCATGACCATCCGTATAATGCCCATTGCCCAGCGCATTTATACCCCCATACAGCGAGTTATTATTGTCCTTCGACACCCAACGCGCCATCAATAGGCCATTCAGCTGCGCCGACCGGCTCCAGGGCGCCATGTCGTTACCCGCATGTGCGCCTACTTCCAGCTGCCAGTAAGAACCCAGCTTAAACGTTGCCTGCACGCCCGTAAACGTAAAAGGATCGACCGTAAACATCAATGAATGCGAATACAGATAATTGTCGGTGGCCCACTGTGCTTCGATATCTGCGGGAGAGATATAACGGCCAACCTTAAGGATCATACCATCCGCCACTTTTGGAAAATACAAGAGCCCGTATGCTTCGGCCGGATCGAATCCATATTTATTGTTATGCTTCAACAGCTGGTCGCTGAAATAACCCTTGCCAAGCGTATAGCGATAGTCGGTTCCGAAGATTGTAGTAGAAAGAAAGCCCCAATCAAGATGATCCGTCTGGGCCGTATTAGGCTGTTTATCAAATTTGATACCCGCCTGATCGAGCACAACCGAGTTAGGGATCAGATCGTATGAAGCCGGTGAATTCGAACGTTTGGAAGTACTTAGGTTTCCGGCAATATCAGCCCATCCATAGATCTTGACCTTGCTCTTTGTCCAGCCCAAAAACTTTTGCATCGGGTAATCCGGAGCCGTCGCGTCGACGCCAATCAGCGGGGCGCCATCCCATTCGCTCGAAGGAAAAGGAGGACTTGATAATGGAGAAGGCAAAGACCGCAAAACGCTATCCCTCACATGCCCGGCTGACGAAGCGCCATCCCGCCGATATCCGTGCTCAGAACCCGAAGCAGTATCTTTTTGCGCACTTGCATTAAAAATCGAAATACCCGAAAATAGCAGAGCGAATAACTTTCTCATCCTGACAGAAATGTTTCTCCCTGTCAGACCAAAGTCGTACCAGCAAGCCCGACACGTAGCTCAAAAACCGCCCAAACCCGCACCCAGACAAATACTCCCATAAACGGCCTCTATTATTATCCACTCAGCCATCACCCCAAAATGAAAAGCCATTTCCATTTTGGAAAACAGCTAACAAGAAAAACACAACTTAACATGCATCGCAACGATCCCGATAAACAACAGCTCAATGATCGCCCATACCAGGTATTTATTAAACACAAGACTCAACAATCCCAACAGCAGAAACCAGCCTCCAAGCATAAATACCAACTCGAAACACCTGAAATCCTCATTCTCCCCGTTCCGCTCATAAAAAAACCATGACACCGCCCAAAAACCCCATAAAACGAGGTGGGCGATCACGATATGTTTATCGTATCTGGTTCCCAAGCGGATCATATAGCAAGCAATTATTATCTGCCGCCTTAAAATACGAAATGTTTCTAATACGAAAAAGCCGTCTCCAAAAGAAGACGGCTACCCGTTAATATTTACAAGCACTGAAAGCCTTATCTTAAGAAAGGGCCGCAGCCATCTTTCTTTTTACCTGTACAGGCTTAGCTTCTTTCTCGGGAAAGAAGGCCATGGCCGTACACAAACACCTTTCACGGTTGTTTGCGCTCAGGATCGGATAGTTCACACACTGCTTACACTGATCCCAGAACTTTTCATCCCGCGTGATCGCAGAATAAGTTACCGGTTCAAAACCCAGCTGGTGGTTCATCTTCATGATGGCAGCGCCGGTGGTGATACTAAAAACGGTAGCGTCAGGATACATGGTCCTGGCCAGGTCAAACACCTGTTGTTTGATAGCCTTGGCTACACCCTGGTTTCTATAAATAGGGTTAACGATCATACCACTGTTGGAGACATACTGGCCGTTACTCCATACTTCGACATAGGCAAAACCGGCCCAGTCACCGTTTTCGGCAAGAGCGATGACAGCCTTGCCATCGTAGATCTTCTTACACAAAGCCTGGGGAGTACGTTTTGCGATACCCGTACCACGGACTTTGGCGGAGCGCTCCATTTCTTCCAGGATAGGGTAAACATACTTGACGTCGGCCGGGATGGCGGTACGGACAATAATAGACTGTTCTTCAGAATGTTCTTCGTCTTCCATTTTTAGTTCAAATTTGTAGAGGGATATATGCGAATGCCGTTCCAGATTTGCAATTCTGGTCTTTGTACCTGACTTTTAACGAGTTAATAAGAAATGCAACGCTATTTCAACCTCTCTGTTTTGGAAGGCTGCATTTCATAACGGTATGGTTAGCCCAGCACGCAAACCAGCGTAAATACCACCCAAACCCAGTCCAGTAAAGGATTTCAGCCGAAAAACGCCCGCCAGGCATTCCTTTTGTCTTATAATGCGTATTAAACTAAAGCACTATGCTCAGTCAGTACGAGGTTACCCCCTTTATCGCGGCGAAAATGCCCCAGATCAAATCCAGCCTTATCCATGCCGGACTGTCGCTGACAGCCTACCAGGCCATTCAGGTTTTGACAGATTATACAAAACAAAAAGCACTGGAACACGATTTCCACGCCGTACAAAAATGCATGAGCCTGGTAGAGAAACTCTATGATAAAGGCAACACCCTGGTCCGTAATGCCGTCGAAAATATCTTTATTTACTCCTTTTCCACGATGATGTCCCGCTGTAACGTGGTCGAATGGAGAATCGTCCAGTCGTACATGCCATCTGAACTATATTCCTTATATGTTCAGCAGGTGCTAAAATCAAAGTGCTAAACAATCCCATTCTTAACGGCAAAAATGACCAGCCCCGCCGTATTCCGGACCCCGACCTTTTCAATCAACCGTTGACGTATCCCTTCTACGGATCTGGGGCTCAGGAAGATCGTTTTCCCGATCTCGGCATTGGTCTTCTCTTCGCAGATCAGCAGCAGCACCTGGAGTTCCCTTTCCGTAAAGCTGATCTCCGATCTGAAATTAGGTTTCAGGTTGCTTTTAATGACCAGCTTCTTTAGCAGCGCTTTATTGATCAGGTCGTTGAAGTAGTACCCCGTTTCATAAACCGAATGGACAGCCTTTCGGATCTCTTCCGAATCGGCATTCTTGAGCAGGTAGCCGTTGGCGCCATTCTCCATCAGGTGAATGATAAACTTTTCTTCGTCGTACATCGTAACGGCCAGCACCTTTACGTGCGGGAACCTTTCGCGTACCAGTTTCGTGGCTTCTATCCCATCCATACCGTGCATCTTCAGATCCATCAGGATAACGTCGGCGCCGCTGTCGGCGAGCCCGGCGAGCAACTCTTCTCCCGATTCAGCCTCCTGGACGACTTCGAGCTGTTCGTCCCGGAAAAGTCCGACTTTCAAACCATCGCGGAAGATCGAATAGTCGTCGGCAATGGCAATTTTAATCTTGCTCATGAAGTAAGGTTTAAAGGTCAATGGTCTGCTGTCCTGGGCGCCTCCTTCCGGGCCGTCGTTCCTCCCTTCCCTCCAGGCCGGGCTGTCCGCGGTGCACGGCACCTTGCTTCCATCCCTGGCGCACTCCCAACGAAGGGGCCTTCACCAGCCCCCCAGACGGCCAAACGAAGGTCCGTCGCTCCGCCGCCGCCCCCTCAACGGCCAAATGACTTCCCCCCTTACTGCGCCAGCGGCAACTGGATATCGATATAAAAACCTTCCGGCCGTTCAGAGAACAGCAGGTTTCCCTTTAGTAAGATAAGGCGGTTTTGGATAATTTTAAATCCCATGTTTTCCCGGCGGAATTTCAGCTCCTCAAACCGTTCCTGGGTTAGCCCGTCGCCGTTGTGAAATATAGTCAGCGTCATCTGCCCCTCCTTGCCCACGCAGCTGATATGGATCTTTCGGGGATGCGCATGTTTCAGCAGGTTGTTGATCAACTCCTGTACCATGCGGTAGATGATCACGTCGTCCTTCTTTGCCGCTGTAGAATAGGAGCAGTTAAGGGCAGTGGAGACTTCCACAACATTCTTATGCACAGCCTTATTCAAAAAACTGCGGATAGCTTCAAACAGCCCAAATTCCTGCAGGATGCTGGAATGCAGGTTGTGGGAGATACTTCTGACCTTCTGGATCGCATCGTCCAGCAGTTCCTGTCCTTTGTTGTAGATCTGGAGGTTGCGCGGGTCGTCTTCGCTGACAGTGACGTTTTGCAGATGGAGTTTAGAGGAGGAAAGCAGGGCGCCCACTTCATCGTGGAGTTGTTCGCTGATCCGTACCCGTTCGTCCTCCTCACTTCGCACAGCGGCCTCGATCAGGTCGTCCTGCTGTTGCTGGCGAAGGAGCTGGATCTGCTGTTGGTAGCGGTATTTCCGTCGTTGGGAGAAGATGAAGAAGAGCAGAACGCTTACAAACAAAAGGAGCATGACCGTGATGCCAACGAGTACGAATAGTTTAATATCGGGATCTGGGAGATACATAAAAGGCTTTGGCTATTAATAGGTTAAAAACTATAAAAGAAACATTATGTACATACCAGACCTTAAGGGCAAAAAAGTAATCATAGATGCTCAGCTCCTTGTATAGTAAAAAAATAAAGAAATTGATCGCGACATAAATACCAAGGCCTGTTACGATCCAAAAGTCGGGCTGATCATTCTCGATGACCTCGTCCTGCCTGACCTTAAAAAAGAAATAGTTAAGACAATCAAAGAGCAGCAGTCCTGCCTCCATCGCCAGGGTCCGGTTGCTTAGGTTCAGATAATCAAAAAAGTTTTCATTAAAGGTAAAATTGATCACAACAAACACAACGAAGCTGCCGATGACTACCCCTCTTAAGAACCCCAGCGACGTACGAAGCCACATAAAGAACACCGAAAACGACCCGAAACGCACGATCGAATGCAGGTTATACAACCAGTTATTAGAATTCCACGGTTTGGGTATCCAGCGATTAAACTTCCACGTTATGTCAATGGCAATATCGATCACGAGCGCTGCCCAAACGTAAAAGACAACCGGCTGAATGAAAGCCGGTTGCTGTTTTCGGTTTCTAAACCATACGATCAACGGGATTAGAGGCGCCCATGCTTCGGACCAATCTAATATTTCTTTGAACCAGGACCCCATATCAGCTGAAAGGGGCTGGTGGCGAAGGATTCGTGTTTATGGTCGAACCATTCCCGCCGGAGGTTGTCGGTGGGGCTACGATAGAATAATACAGTCTGCCGTTCTCATTGATCTTTGGCGTAAAAGTAAGAGCACCATTTGTGGAGCTTCCTATCAATGCGTTCATGTCGTCCTTACCAACCAGATTGAAGGCCAGATAAACTCCCGGATCAAGATACAAGCTAACCTCGGGCATACCATCATAAAGCAGATTAACAGGTATTGAGGCATTCAGATAGACTTCGTCATCAGCAACGTAGCAGGTTAAGCCCAGCGACGGCAGATCATTCCCGCCATAGATAACATGCGGCACGAAAATGAGGCGGGTCAACGTCGGAAACCACCCAATAAGGTCCATCACCGCCGGAATCGGCAACTTGACCACAGAAAAGGAAAGGTAATTTTGATTGTTCATAACAGGTTGGTTGATGCGGTAAAAATACCCCTCCCCTTCAATCCACATTACCGTATAAACACTTATGATTTCAAAATGCGTACTTATACGTTTCCCCGCACCGAACCCGCGGTCCCGAGCCACCTCGCCCGTCTCAACCCCTCTCTCGACCTGCATCACCTCTTACTCCATCGGCGCCAACAGCACCCGCTTCGTCCCCCGCCTCACTCCGCATTCCCCCTCTCACAATTCTTGCCCACCTTCACTCTCGCTCTCTCTTCGGCTCACTCACGGCAACCCCTACCTTCCCACGCGCATCGCAGCCTCGCTCTGCGTCTCTCACTTCGAATTCAAATCCTTATCCTCCCAAAACTCCTTCTCCTTTTCCGCGTACAGCTTCTTGTCTTTTATATGCCCATCAGGCCCAATCCACTGAAACAACTTATGCTCATGAAAATAAAACCTATTCTCCTCTTTACTCTTCACTTTTCCGCTTAGCGGCTTATCATAATTGTAGTCAACATAGTAGGCAAAGGCCAGCTGCCCGTTTAAAAAATAATACTCACAAGTAGCCCTACCCGATTCCCCATAATAAACCGCCACAATTTTTCTAAGTACATTCCCATCATAATACCTCGTCACTTCACCCCCTTCCGTCGACTGCTCCTCCGCATCCTTCTTCGTCGTCCGCATCTTCAGCGAGTTGATCCGCGCATATTCCGCCCTGATCTTCCCTACCCAAACCGCCGTACTATCCTGCGCCATACCAGCCTTACCGATCCCAAGCAGTAAAATCAAAAACGCGCCTTTCCTAATATTCATAAAATACCTTTTTTAAATGAGGGCGTGCCCCTTCGGGTCCGGCAGGCCTCCGGCCGTACCCTTCGCAAAAGCGACATTCAGTCGCTTCCACTCGGTTATGCTCCCGTCCTCGGCGGGTCCGGCTATTCGCTGCAAGTCCTCGCCAGAACTTCGACAAAGCATCGTTCCTCGCTTCGTCTTGTTCGTAACCTTCGCTACGCTGGGTTAGCTGTGGGCTTTCCGCTTCTATCCGTCACGCGCTGCCAAAGAAAGGTTCATCTATATTGTCCTCTCTCATTACCGGTCAGCAGGAGCACCTTAGGGCTGTCCTATACGCGTCTTCGACACGACGGATCTCGCAAAAGGGGGCTTTCATTCAAGGCAACATTGTCTCTCCAGGCAAGCCGCAGCTCTTGTCAGCCCCGAATGCTCGATCCCAAACGGGCTAAGACGGTATAGGAACAGCCTACCATAATGCAGTAACGCAATAAAATAGTATACCTATTACAAATCCAGCCATCCAAGGCAAATAACAACGATCACAAACTTTTAAAACATCCGAATATGAAACCTCTGGTCTTGCACCTCATAGTGGTTACGGCTCTCCCCGGACTTGGTGATGATCAGGATCTCATAGTCGCTGATATATTCGTAAATGACGCCGCCTTCCGTATACCGATGTTCCACGCTCCGGCCCGTGGCGTGACTACCGAACAGGAGCACCTTCTCAAGATACACCGCCTTCACGATGATCCCTGTGATCTCTCTCAGCTGCTTTTGCTTGTGCGCCGGTAAATGCTCCAGGGAAGTGTTCATTTATCCAAAGCTATAACAAAAAAATAGATACAAAAAAAAGCGTAGGTTTTTACCCTCGGCTGAACAACGGCAATTAGTTTTCGTGGTTGGGAAGACAGTATAGGTCAACGTCAAATTCTATATTTAACTCCTTTATCAATCGATTATACCGAGCATCCAAATGCACTGATGGCGTACTTTCATCGTTATCATACCGGATAAATATAGCACAAGAAAACTCACAATAATACTTTTCACAAAACGGTCGGAACAGGTCAATCTTAGATTCGATGATATCCAACATCGCC
>JAATGQ010000062.1 GCA_015654595.1 Chitinophagales bacterium
AAATGTGTTTAAGCTGGCGGGGCGGTTCTTTCTACCTCCGATGAATAGCAGCCGGGTAATGTCGGCGTGGTTTGTGGTGGTGGTTGCGCTGCTGGTGGGTGTGCTGGTGCGGTTTTTCCGGGTTTATCCGCTGCGTTCGCTTATTGGGACGCGGCTGTTGCAATGGATATCGTTGTTGGCGGTGACGTGCGCTGTGCCTGTTGTGGCTGGGGTAAGCAGCCATACGTCGGAGAGCGACCGGTTTATCTATTTTCCGTCCTTTTTTCTTTGCGGCGGGCTGGCCTTGTTATTGGTGACGCTGGCTCGTCCACGTGTGTTGTTGGTGAGGATTGTAGCGGGACTAATTGTGTATAGCGTAGTTTTTCTGGAGTTGAATAATCGCAACTGGCGGAAGGCTTCTGATATTACGAAAGAAGTGTTGAAAGTGGCGGGGAGTCCTCATCCGGGCGGACGGGTCTTTTTGATCAACGTACCGGATGAGGTGGACGGGGCTTTTGTGTTTCGGCTGGGACTGCCGGATGCGCTGGTGATGGAGGGGAAGGATAGTTCCCGGCTGGTAATTGTGAATCATTTGACAAGGGATTCGGGTTTGCGGCTGCCGCCAATCGTCCGGCCGGAAATTCGGCGGTACACGACGAAGATTGCCCCGGTGACGAAGATTGTGGCGAACGACTATAATGATTCTGTTTATATCACTACGGGTCCCGGGGATCCGGGCTCGTTGGATGGGAAGAAGGATCCCTTGATCACCTGGAAGGCCGGGGGGGCAGATCGGATATTTTATTGGAATAAGCAGAGTATGGTGGAGTTGGGGAATAAATAGTTATTTTTGCTAATATCCTACGGGAACCACATGTATAAAGCAGACAGCTACATAAACAGAGGTAAAGTTTTTCTGAACAATCAGCTCCGTCCCGGGCATAAGAAGCTGTCGACGCTGATGATCTATGCGACGGACCTCTGTGATTCGGCCTGTAAACACTGCCTGATCTGGGCAAAAAGGCCCGTCAGGTTTTTACCTTTCGATAAGATTGTCGAGCTCATGCAAAGCAAGTGTATAACTCCGCATACGACCGTTGGTCTGGAAGGCGGAGAGTTCATGCTGCATCCCGACGCCGAAAAGATCCTGGAATGGTTTACGGCCCATCATCCCAACTTTGATTTATTGTCTAACTGTCTGAAGCCGGATGGGCTGATCGCTGCTGTTCGCAAATTTCCACCGAAAAGGCTGCTGATCTCGCTGGATGGCACACCGGAGACCTATCTCTATATGCGGGGCAAGCCGGGTTACGAAAGCGTGATAAAGGTGATCGAGGCGTTGAGGGGGCAGCTGCCTATATCCGTTATGTTCACTGTGTCGCCCTACAATGATTTTTCCGACCTGCAGCATGTCGCCGAAGTTTGCAAACGCTATGGTATCGATATGCGCGTGGGAATCTATAATGATATTGCTTTTTTCGATACGGTGGACAAGGCGCATGAAAGTGATATCGGCTCACATAAAGGCGAGGCGCCGCTGAAGTTCGGCGACGTAAAGCAATGGCAGCAGGAAGGTGTTTTTGAAAAGACGAAGGCGTTGAAAAAGCTGGAGACGGAGGGCGATCTTACTCAGCCCAAACATGATATGTCGAAGTTGTATCACAACTTCACCAACGAGATACCACCGATCGTCAAAGAGTTCAAAGAGAACTACGACTTTCTTGTACTTTACAATGAATGGCGGCAGAATCATCTGAAGATGCGCTGCTATAGTATCCTCGACAGCCTGGTGATCCTGCCGGACGGCGGGGTTCCGATCTGTCAGAACCTGGACCTTCGGCTGGGGAATATCTTCGAGCAGACGCTGGACGAGGTTTTTAACGGCAAGCCGGCACAGGCTTTACAGAAGGAATATGTACACAATTGCAATCAGTGCTGGTTGAACTTTCACCGGAAATATGATGTAATCCTGCATCGGACGATGGAGAAGTTTTTTGGGAAGTGGGTGACGGGGAAGTTGTTTGGCTATTATCAATGGGAAGAGGATGCGAGGATGACTTACGAGGAATATTTTAAGAAGATCGAAGCTGCGCAGGGTGATGCGGTACATGCTGGCGGGGCTACTGCGGTTGGGCTGCAGACGAGCGAGCCTGGGCGGGTTGCTTCATCAAATACGGGGCATGTGCCGGGAGAGGCGCCGGGGATGAATGCCGCGTCGGGCGGGGCGACCGGGGCGGATGCTGCGTCGGGAGGGCCATCATCTCACACCAGCCGCGTTTAGGCTGTCTAATATTTTATAAGTTGGACGAAGGCTTTCGAGGGAGCCTTGGGACGAAGACGAGCCGGCTTCCACGAGTTGGAGGAAGTGTTCGATCTCGCCATAGAAGCCCTGGGCGACAAGACTGTTGTTGGCCAGCGAGGGCACTGTGCCCTGGTTGTCGAGATAGATCTTGCGGATCAGGGGCTGGGGGAGAACTTTGTCCAGCGGGATGCCTGCGATGGTCGATGGTTTTTCTGTTGCGCTAAGGTGGAAGGGGTAGCGGGCTTCGATAGTCTGCTTTTCTGTGTTGATCTGCATCATCTCGGAGATGGCGGACCAGGAGCCGGCGGTGGAGAGCTGGATGATGCCGCTGGCACCATTGGCATGCTCGAGGTGGACGGAGAAGCTTTTTAGATTGCCGGAGATGTTGCTGATGATGTGTTGGACGTCGCCTGTTCCGAAGACCTGCAGCGCGAAGTCTATAGGATGGATAAACAGCTCGTAGACTGGATTCCCTTCGGGGTAGGGGCCGGTGAGGTATTGATAATGATAGGTGGCAGTGGAGAGTTTTTGTTTTTGCAGCAGCTGCCGAATGATCGAGAATCGGCGTTGAAGCCCGACGACGACGGGTTGGGAGGATCGGGCGGCAGTGCCGGATGATTCGGGACGGCTGGGACTTGACGATGCGTTGGCGCCTGGAATGCCCTTGTTTGCGGTGATCAGCTCTTCGAGGCCTGTGCCTGAAAAAGTAGGCGGCTTGTCGACGAAAACGGCCTTGCCGGCTTTTAGCAGGCGGCTTATGATATCGTGATGCAGCTGCGCCTGAGTACAGACGAAGACACCTCTAATGGTTTCGTCCTGCAGGATGGTATCGATATTTGTTGTCGATGAGCAGCTGGAAAAGCTGGTGGCTACTTTTTGGGCGGTGGCAGCCGTCCGCGTGCAGACGTATCGCAGCGGCACATTCAGCTGCCGCAGGATGGGATAGAGATGGTAAAGGCTATGCTGGCCTGCTCCAATAAATGCATAGTTGTATTTGTACCCTACCAGCCTATTGAGGTACTGGTGTTTACGCAGCGACTTGTAACGATGGATGAGGCTGGAAAGCATGCTTTGGTTTTAGTCGTTCAGCTGGTTAAAACGAGCTACATATTTGCCGATCATATCAAATTCGAGATTGACAACGCTGCCTACCTCTATAGACTGAATATTGGTATGTTCGAAGGTATAGGGGATGATGGCGACGTCGAACTTTGTCTTTTTGACATTAAATAGGGTCAGACTGATTCCGTTGAGGCTGATAGAGCCTTTCTCGATGACGAGGTGGGAGAATTTCTTTGTAAATTCGAAACGGTATTCCCAGCTTCCCTGCAGCACGCGGCGCTCTACGCAGGTGGCAACGGCATCGACATGGCCCTGGACGATGTGTCCGTCGAGACGGCCATTCATCATCAGGCAGCGTTCGAGGTTGACGAGTTCGCCGGGCTGCCAGTGATTCAGGTTTGTTTTTTCGAGGGTTTCCTGGATGGCGGTAACGCGGTGCTGGCCGTCTTTTACTTCTTCCACTGTCAGGCAGACGCCGCTATGGGAGATGCTTTGATCTATCTTTAATTCCTGAGATACAGGCGACTGGATCCAAAATGTCTTGTTGGAGCCTTTTGTTTCGATGGACTGTACTTTTCCGAGCGATTCGATAATTCCGGTAAACATAGTAGAACAAATTTCGGGGATTTTGCCAATTAAACGGGAATTTTGGGAAAGCGGTTGAGATTTTGGGAATTTTGGTCTATATTTGCGTCCCCGAAAGCGAGTTATTTTGCTGAGGGGTAAAAAGATTTTTCACCAAAGGAGGTATATAAAATGCTCATTATCGATTCAAAAGATTGCGAAAACATTGACAAAGCGCTCAAGAAGTACAAGAAGAAGTTTGAAAAAGCTAAGACTCTGTTACAGCTGAGAGAACGTCAATCTTTCACAAAGCCGTCCGTTAAGCGTCGCGGCGAAGTGTTGAAGGCAATCTACAAGCAACAGGTTGCTGCTGGTAAGTTCGATTAATTATCCTTTGGACTAATATATTGAACAGGCTGCCCGTGAGGGCGGCCTTTTTGTGTTTGCGCCTTTTCTTATGACTCTTTTAGCGAGGTTTTTTGCGCCCCTTTGGGGCGTTTTGTTTTTTAGGGGGGTAAGGGATGGGGCCTTCGGGGCATGAACGCGACGGCGTTGCGCATTCCTGTGACTGGGCTTTTGTTAGAGGGTGGACCGACGTTTGGTGGGCGGGGGAGATAGCCGGGCGATCCATGCGAGACGCCTTTCGCGTCATGCCCCGCTGGCTGGCCGCGGACAGCGGCGGGTTTTGGTGGACGAGAGGGGGATGGTTGTTTGGTTGGCGGCGGGTTTTGGGTACGACGGCGGCGGATGGGTGCTGGGCAGGCTGGTTTTGGCGGACGAGGGGGATGGATGTTTGATTGGCGGCGGGTTTGGGTACGACGGCGGCGGATGGGCACTGGGCAGGCTGATTTTGGCGGACGAGGGGGGGATGGTTGGCGGCGGGTTTTGGGTATGACGGTGGGGGATGGGCACTGGGCAGGCGGATTTTGGGGTCATAGGTGCTGGATTTTGTTGTGATAGGCGATGGGTATTGTGGTGGGGCGCAGGGTGGGTGTTGCTGTTAGGGCGTTGTCAGGGCCATTTCTGGGGGCGGAGGCCTTTGTTATAGCGAAAGCGGAGGGCGGGGCGTTCGATGGCGTACCAGGATAGGAGGGCAACGGGGAGGGTGAGAAGGAGGTCGAGTGCGAAGAGCAGGGTGTGGTTGGCGGGATGGAGATAGATAAGGGCGAGTTGTTCGGCGGGGAAGGCCCAGATATAAAGGCCGTAGGAGAGGTCGGGCTGTGGGGTTATGTGCCGGAAAAAACGCATTCCGTGGGTCGCAAAGTAGAGGACGGCCATCGGGATCAGCAGGAAAGCGAGTTTGTAGAATAGACCCCAGCGGGCCATGACGATATAGCCAAGCAGCAATATCAAGAGCCAGCTGTTGCGTACGACGATCTTTTGACGGAAACGATAGCACAGCACGCCTGTAAGAAAGAAAACGGCCAATTGGGTATAGGGGTAGAGAACAAAGTGCGGCCAGAGGTAGTGTTGGAATGACTGCTCGATGGGATCGTAGCAAAGAAGGCCGGCGAGCAGCAGGAGGACGGCGGCTATCCCATAGAAGCCGTTGAGGATGCGCCGGGGGAGAAAGGCGGTTAGGAGGAGGACCGTGTATAGCTTGATTTCCATTGGAATGGACCATAAGGACGCATTCACGGACGGCCCCAGCGGGGAACTGGAAAATACGCCCGGCAGATAGTAATAGACCTGGACCAGCGTGGCTGTCAGCAGATATTGCCGGAAAAGTGGATCGGAATAATAGACTGCCGGGGAGTAAGTGGAAATAATTGGCCCGATCAGAACAGCCATCACCCATACATAAAAAATGGCGGCAGGATAGAGTCGCAGCATACGCCGACGGATAAAGTCCCAGGCGGTAGGGCTGTTATCAAGGCTTTGGGTAACCAACAGCCCGCTGAGAAAAAAGAAGACCGGCATGGCGACGGTACTTCCTCCCAACACATAGCCTGTCATTTGGCCGATGAGATCATCCCCCGTATTGTAGCAATGGGAGACGATAACCATAAGGGCCGCGAGGAGACGGATGAGTTTGAAATTGTTGGATTCCCGCCGTTGCAAATGCTGCTCCAGCCGGCGCCCACGGGACAACCATTGAAGGATCGATGACGCTGATTGCTTTATGTGGCGTTTTATTCGGATGTATTTATGGGTTGCGGTTATAAAAATAGTAATTTTAAAAAAAACAAATCAGGCGTGCTCGAAAACGCAATCCCGAAATTCATCGACTATCTGAAATTTGAGAAACGCTATTCGGCGAATACGATACGATCGTATGAGGATGATCTGCGAGCCCTGGACGTCTTCCTGAAACAGGAGTTTGGAGACATGGAGTTGAAAGAGATCACGCCGGCGGTGGTCCGCAGCTGGCTTGCCTCTCTGAAAGACAATGGGATGGGTTCCCGGACGATCGTGAGAAAGATCTCGACGCTGCGGTCTTTCTATAAGCATTTATTACGGAACGGGATTGTGGATGTCTCGCCTATGACGGCGATCATTGCCCCAAAGACGAATAAAAGACTGCCGGTCTTTGTCGAACAGGAAGATATGGCTGTGTTGTTCGAACAGGTGACCTTTCCCGATGACTGGACGGGATGGACCGACCGTCTGCTGCTGGCGATCCTTTATCATACGGGTATTCGTCTTAGTGAGCTGATCGGGATAAAGGAAACGCATATCGATGAAGGACGCAAGACCATTAAAGTACTGGGTAAGGGTAATAAAGAAAGAGTGATCCCGGTTGACCCGCGGCTGATCGATGCGATAAAGGAGTACAGGCAACACAAACGGGCTGAGCTCGAGTCGCCGGATCCTCAATATCTGCTGGTGACGGAAAAAGGAAGGAAGCTTTATCCACAGTATGTCTACCGGGTGACAACAAGCTACCTGGCGCAGGTGACGACGATAGAGAAAAAGAGTCCGCATGTACTTCGTCACACGTTTGCAACGCATCTTATGAACGCCGGCGCTGAATTGAATTCAGTAAAAGAGCTGCTGGGGCATGCCAGCCTGGCGGCGACGCAGATCTATACCCATAATACCATTGAAAAATTGAAAGATATCTATCGGAAAGCGCATCCGAAAGCCTGAGTGCTGCTGCTGAATTAAAACAACCTATAATAACCCTTCGCCTGTCCTGAATGAAAAAGCGTTATTCGTCCGTAGTCGCTGCGGTCAAGCTGATATGCTGTATGCTGTTCTTTTTCCTGCCTTTGCTCTGGCTGCTTCTCTCCGCAGCAGTCCTTTATTTTATTGTGACGCATTCTTACCAGGATATCCTTGACTGGTATAGTCAG
Organism: Chitinophagales bacterium; assembly: GCA_015654595.1. Classification (GTDB taxonomy): domain Bacteria; phylum Bacteroidota; class Bacteroidia; order Chitinophagales; family Chitinophagaceae; genus Puia. The sequence goes on from JAATGQ010000062.1 coordinate 7,204, forward strand.
CATTGGCCAGATGGTTACCCGGTGAGCAGAGTTTCCGGCGACTCGTTTACCCTTGCCTGGTATCAAAAGATACAGGCCTGCTGGCCGCTGATCGCCATTGGATTATTGCTGATCACAGGAAGCTATGCGTGGCAGGCAAGAAGGATCTGGTCCGGATTAGCGCTTTTGATGAGGGAGCTGGGCCGGATCTTCCGGAAGATGAGGCAGGTCTATAGAGAGATGACGAGGAAATATAAAGTAGTGTTCTGGGGCTTGTTTGGGGTTATCGCAGTCTATCGTATCTATTTTTACCTGGCTTTCCCGCTGATCCCGGATGAAATATGCTCTTATCTTTTCTTTTCGCGTCAGGGCTGGCTGATGACGACGACAAATTATCACCACCAATAACCATGTGTTATACAATCTACTGACCTGGGCAACAGGTGTTATTACAGGATGGGGGCCCAGGGCTAATATCCGGCTACCGAATATGCTGGCAAGTTTCGTATTCCTTTATGGGCTCTTTTGCTGCCTCTGGCGTCGGGAGGATCCTAAACGGGCCTTTTTTATCGTGGCTGGGGTTGCCGTGGGTCATACCTTTTCTTATTATGCGATCCTGGGACGGGGCTATCAGTTACAGGAGATTGCGATATTGCTTAGCGGGTGGGGGTGTTATCGCGCATTTGGCCGGCGGAACGAGAATAAGGAGGGGCAGACAGGGGGGCTGGTCTTATTTATAGCTTTTGCCATCGTGGGTATGTACCTGGTACTGACCTTTTTCTACTTTTTATGCGCTTCTGTATTAATGGCCGTATACATTATATGGAAAAGAAGGGAGTATAGCCAATGGGCAACTCTTTTAAAATCAATAGCGGTTATCGTATTGGGGACAGGAATATTCTATTTGCCGGCGGTACTGGCCAGTGGCTGGGAGTCGTTTTCAAACAATTCTAATGCCGACATGCTGGACTATGCTGGTCTTGTTAAACGCGTCGGGTTATTGGCCTGGACATTCCGGGACAGCTTTTATTACGGATGGCTGGGAACGGCGGCGGGGATGGGGATAGTTGTATTATTTGCGTATTGGCTTAGGAGAGGCGTATGGAAGGGGGCTTTTTATGCCGGCGCCGAAATATATGGTTATGCCCTGGTGGTAAGTTATTTGCTGATGGTTATTTTGGCTAGGGCTTATCCCCCATCCAGAACCTTGATGGCGTGGGTGATAGGAATGAATGTCTTCTTTGTGGCGGCCTGTTATGACTGGCTTAGTGTGCGAAGGCCGGGGACGGCGATGCGATGGATGGCTATATTATTGGTATTAAAGATAGCGGGCAGCGTAAGGGGTTTGTATATGCGGGAGGATTCCGTTGCCGCACAGCCTGACGTGGTGATGTATAAGACCGTGGAGGGGGATATTGAAGCGCTGGATAAATTAAAGCCTAAGGTCTGGCAGATCAGTGACTTTGATGATTTGTACCCAATGTACCTGAGGCTTTATTTATTGGAAAGAAGAGACCGGCGTCGGATCGTATATGAAAGAGAAAAGGCGGCGGCGGATGTGTTGTTTTTATCGGCCCCATGGAAGGAGCATTTTTCAAAGGAGGGGTATCAGTTTTGGGGAGAAAGAGCATTGTTGACACCATTAAATTTAAAGTACATTTTTGTTGCTGAAGGGCTATACTTAAAATAGAATTTTTAACGTTTTCACCGAGGATAAAGTGCCGGGATTATTTGGAAAAGAGAGATCGAATTGTTAACTTCATTGTCCACGATCGATATTCCATTGACCACTGGCTTAACAACCATCGCTGGCTACGGAGAGGCTCTTGACAGGCGATAACAGACTTGCTAAGATGGAGCTGAACGTATGCAAACAGGGGCTATGCTTCCGAATGATGGGGCTAAGCTGGCGCAAACCTTGTCCACGCTTAAAACAATTTTTCTTCTAGCAGAGAAAGTTCTTTCACATTATTGTTCACTGATTAAAATGGGATGCTATGAACGTAAACATTCAAACTGTGCACTTTGCTGCTGACAGTAAACTGGTAGATTACGTAACCAAAAAAATGATCAAGTTAAACACGTTCCATGACAGGGTAATCAAGGTTGATGTGTTCTTAAAGTTGGACAATGTCGTTCACACGATTAAGGATAAGATCGCCGAGATTAGAGTCCAGGTTCCCAGGCACCAATTTTTCGTAAAATGTAGTTCTAAATCTTTTGAAGAATCATTTGACATAGCGTTTGATTCGCTGGTCAATCAAGTAAAAAAACAAAAAGAAAGAGTAATAGCTTAGCCTTCGGCTAATTCAAATAATGCAGAAGACCTCCTTTGGGTGTCTTTTTTTTTGCCCCTGGGTCAAGTGGGGGCGCCCTTTGGGCGGCGTGGGTTGGATTTTAGGGTGGGGCCTTCGGGCACGTAGGAGGGCGTTGCACATTGCTGTGATTGGGCTTTGGGTTTAGGGGTGGGCCGACGTTTGATGAACGGAGGGAGATAGCGGGCGATCCGTGCGAGACGCTTTTCGCGTCATGCCCTGCCGGCTGGCCGCGGACAGCGGCTGGTTTTTGGGGCGATGAGGATTCGGGGTCGCCGGTGGGCGAAGCGGAGGAAGAGAGGTGTTTGGCGGGGGGGGGGGGGGGGGGGAATTTTTGGGTACGGGGGGGGGTAGTGGGGAGAGGGGCGGGGGGGAGAAGAAGGTGGTGACGTGGGGTGCGAGGACTGAGAGAGAAAAGATGCAACAGAAGGGG
>JAATGQ010000258.1 GCA_015654595.1 Chitinophagales bacterium
CCCGGAGGGAGGCGCCCAAGGACCGCGGTCTTTACCGGCGGTGATCCTTCGTCCATATCGGCACCCTGAGATTGGAGGTCAGCGCCCGGAGACCGGCCGCTTTTGGCTTTCCGCAGGCGCAGTTTTGCCCGTTCCGGCCGTCCCCGCCAGCGGCATTGCTCCGCCAGCAGCCAGTGCAGTAACTTTGCCCGCTGCACTTCCCGTGTACGCTCCTTTTGCGCCGGCGGCGGCCTCAGCGCCTTAACATTTTATTTATTGCAAAAAATCCTACCTTCATCCCACATTTTAAATACCCGGAAAATCAAAATATGAAAAGTAGTTTTTTCAGCCTTTTATTGCTGCTTTCCGCATCCGCATATGCTCAACAAACAGTCACAGAAAAATTTCAAAAGATCGCGACCGTACAGCAGGCCCAACAGTTCATCGACGCTAACGCTCCGTTAAAGCCAGCCCTGCTGCATCTCTCTGCCGGAAAGGACTCCTCGCTGATCGACAAGCGTCTGCTTCGTCAAAGCAAGGGCGATATCTTTTCGGTTGGTTATGTGACTTACAAAGTGATCGAATCCGAAGAGTCTGTAAAATACCGCGCAAATTATATCTTCCTCGACGGCAGCTCGCTGTCTCAAGCCGAGGTCGACAGCCTGAAAAAGATCATCGTCAACAAAGCCAATGCCGGCGAATCATTCGATAAGCTTTCGGATCAATATACAATGGATGGCAATAACACCCACGGCGATACCGGCTGGTTCTTTGGCGAAGAACAGATGCCAAAGGAATTCCAGGATGCTGTAAAAGCGCATAAGCTTGGGGATATCTTCTTTGTGGATGTCTCTGACAAGCAATGGCACTATATCGTCAAGAAGACCTATGACGATGACCTGAAAAAGGATGTAACCGTGCTGCGGGCAAATGGCCGATAGACGCCCCCAGCTGCCTGATACTATTACGGGTCGCCGCTCAAACGGCGGCCTTTTTATTTCGCTAATCCAGCGCCTGCAGCTTCTTGATCCGCATTGCGATCGCTCCGGACGTCCGCCCCAGGATAACAGCCAGCTCCTTTGGCGACTTGCCTTTATAAAAGAGCTTCATCATCCGATTGTCCTCATCATCTGTCCATGGCGCATACGCATTCTTTCCTTTGCTGACGATGCCCTTGCCATCCGCCCGATGGGCCGCGGCGGGGTTTCCAGCCCGGCTCCCTGAGGCCGCATTCCCACCCCGGTTACCCCCAGCCGAATAGGCTTTCTTCACCGGATAGATCCGGCTGTGCTTACCCAGGATCAGATTCCGTTCGGACGTCTCTTCCGGCAGCAGATCCTCGGGGATATAAAGCGCCGTCCTGGTCCGGGTGATCGCCACATATAAGAGGTTCACCTCTTCCGTCAAACGCGCCAAATTCGAGGCCTCAGCAGACTGCTCGACCAGCCCTTCCTCGGTGATAAAATCATCCGCCAGCGTCACTTCATCGTATTCCATCCCCTTACAGCGATGAACGGTGGAAAAGATCATGTCCGCCTTTTCCTTGTCATCATGCGACAGATGGCTTTCTTTTAGTTTCTTTATATATCCCGGGATCTTATTACCATATTCTTTTACCACCCCTACCAGCATGCGCAGTTGTGCATCTCCGGTATTCTCGATATATTCATCCAACTCGTCCATATCCTTCATCCCTGCCATCATTTTATCCCTGATCCAGGATTTCTCTCCATTGTATAAGTTCAAGACGTCATAGATCGATGCCCCTTCACCCGCATAGGTATAGTTCTCGACCCGTCCTTCAAAATAGACTGATTCGATCTCTTTCTTTTCGATCAGCAGCTCGATCGCCTTCACCAGCAGTCCAGCGTTGGTCCGCGCAATGACAGCCCGGGTCTTGACCTTTCCCGCCTTCCCCACCCCTTCGATCTTCAGCGCAGACGACTGCTTCAGGTGTCGCTTCCATCCGACTACACAACGCGCCAGCCGCGCGATCTCTCCTTCAAAGCGAAAACTCTGACTTAGATGGTAGGTAGGATAATCGACCTTTTCAAGAGAGTTGACAGCATACCGCCAGCCATAGATCTGCTGATGGCTGTCCCCGACGATCACTTTGGTCGCGGGCTGCGAAAGAAAGATATCCAGGATCACTTCCGATGCATCCTGCCCCTCGTCAAAAAGAATGCTATCATAGCGCAGGACCGGCTCGCTCAGTTGAAACTTCTTCAGATAAAAGTCGTGGATGACCCCGATCTCCCCCCTGTTCATCTTGTCCAGCAATATCCGCGTCTGCTGCACAATTTCTTCCCTGAACTGCAGCACAAACTGGCGCGTCACCGAATCTGTTATCGTTCCCTCGTAATCCAGCTCCTGGACCCGGGCCTTGTCGCTGTTGCAAAACATCGCCACCAGTGCATTGATATGCGTGGCCAGCACATATTCTGTATGTTTTCCGGAAAAGTTGGCCAGCTGCAGCAGCTCGACCAGCTCCGTCGACTTATATCCTTCGCTCTTTACCTGGTACCCCAACGGCCTTACTACCGCCCCGTACGCCAGCGAATGCGCCGTTTCCACCCGCACATTGGCCAGCCCCTGCGCCGCAAACTTCCGCTCCGCCTCCAGCTTAACCGTCCGGTTGAAGGCCAGATACAAGATCTTCTCCCCCGGCCTCGCCCTGGCATATTCAATCAAGGTCGTCGTCTTCCCAGACCCCGCCACCGCATTGATCTTGATGTTTCCCTTACTTTCAATAATCGCCCTTTGTTCGCTCGTCAACATAAGCAGGCAAATTAATCAAAATCCCGCCCGCCCTCCGCGCAAATTCTCCCCCGTTGTCAATATCCGGGAAGTGCGGCCGTGTGTTTCCAAAGTCAGCGGCCCGGCCGCCCCGCGCCGTGGTCCGCAATACTGCTTCTCCCCCCCACCGATATCCCCGCCCCTGGGGCTCTTGGAACCATCCTGTACCCTCTCTCGAAGCAGCCCCATCTCTGAGTGATTCGGACTTGCATCCTCAAAATTTCCTTTGGCCCGTCCTTTTTTCAATGTCTCCGCCTGTACAGTTTCTTTCAGCCTTTTCCCTGCGCTCACTCCTCTTCGACCGAATTGCTCGCACCGGCTATCTCCTATCTCCGGCCTTTCCATATTTCCACTGCCCTCCGCCGGGCACGTATCGCGCGATGGCCTGTCTCCTCTACCGATACCATCCTGTGCCCTCTCTCGAAGCAACTCCCATCTCTGAGTGATTCGGCCTTGAATCCCCAAAATTTCCTTTGGCCCGTCCTTTTTTTTCTCTATTTTTGCAGCCCCTCGGGATATTGGCTCCGAAGCCATCCCTTCCCGACCCGGTAGCTCAGTTGAATAGAGCAGCAGCCTTCTAAGCTGCGGGTCATTGGTTTGAATCCAATCCGGGTCACGAAACCCATCGGCAATTGCCGCTGGGTTTTTGCATTTCAGAAGCGTGGCGAACAAGTTCGCCAAAGCGGATGAATGCAAAAACCCAGACCCTACGCCAGGAGGGTCGTAGGGTTTCGGGTAAGGCCCTCGCAGGAG
>JAATGQ010000164.1 GCA_015654595.1 Chitinophagales bacterium
CATATGATCAGTTTTATGGTTAATGCTCGGGGCGTAGTGTATGTCCGGTCAATTGGATAAACACATCTTCGAGGTTGGCCTTTTTGACTTCCTTTGGCCGTTCAAAACCTCCCGCGACCAGGTTATCGATCAGCTTGTCCGGCGATTCCAGCGCGATGATCCGGCCCGAGTCGATGATAGCCACCCGATCACAAAGCACTTCCGCCTCATCCATATAGTGTGTTGTGATGATCACCGTCGTTCCTTTCTGACGGATGTCTTTGATCAGTTCCCAGAGGTTTCGTCTGGCCTGAGGATCAAGGCCCGTCGTCGGTTCATCGAGGAAGATGATCCGGGGCTGGTTGATCAATGTCGTTGCGATCGAGAAGCGCTGTTTCTGACCGCCGCTCAATTCCTTATATTTCGCCTTTGCCTTGTCGCGGAGATTGACGGTATCCAACAACTGCAGGGGGTCGATCGTCCGGTTATAAAGACCGCCAAACAGTTCGATCAGCTCGGTCAGGTTTAGTCCGGGGTAATATCCTGATGTCTGCAGCTGCACCCCGATGATCTTCTTGATCTCGCCGGGCGCCTTGTCCAGATCGAAGCCATCTACCACGATGACGCCGCCCGTCTTATCCCTCAGTGTTTCGATGATTTCAAGCGTAGTCGATTTTCCCGCTCCGTTGGGGCCAAGCAGCCCAAATATTTCGCCTTCCTTTACTTCGAAGCTAATCCCCTTTACCGCCTCAAAATTGCCATAACTCTTAGTGAGATTGCGCACCGAAATGATCGTATTCACTGCCATAGGGGGCAAGTTACGGAAAACGCGTTTTACGCGGACTTTGGCGCGCGAAAATTTGTCGACTGCCTTGCCGACGCATACGTGATCGGAGCCGCCTATCTCTAGCGCGCGGGTCGGCGACCGCCCTCATCGCCGCCTGGCTGCGGATCAATGCCTGCCTTACCGCACAAAGATCTGCGTAAAATAGATCATGCCATTGCGTGCATGCGCCAGTCCGATGCCCGTCAGCCGGAAATCCCCTTCAATATTCCGGCGATGCCCCGGACTATGCAGCCAGCCGTCTACCACTTCCCGGGCAGACATAGGCCCCGAGGCGACATTCTCCGCCGCGACATGCAAGGGGCCAAGCCGTTTGCGGATAAGCGCGATACGATCTTTGAATCCCTCATGGCCAAAAGGCGTTTTGCCCGTCAACATATTCCTGCTGTGATCCAGCGCTATGGAGGAGATATAGGAATTAGCCTGCAAAGGCGGAAGGTGTTTCGAATGACGATATTCGTTTACATATCTTAAAATATCCCCAGGCATCGAAGCCGGGGGACGCGCTGACGCTGCAATCTGCCCTACGACCAGCGTCAACCAAAAAAGAAAAGCTAAACGGGTAGGCATACGTCCTTCTTTTACAAATACCGAGCCTATGTCTTCTCCCGCCGGAGTCTTATATCTCCCCAAAAAGTCACTTCATCGGCAAACCATTCCTTGCCTGACGCGTTTATATCCAATCCAAAAGCGCTTCTTAGCAAAGCTCCTGAAACTTTATAATGCGCGCTGACCGTTTCCGATTTATCCTGTATCAGCGCTACCAGGCTGAGGACGATCGTCACGGGGGCCGTGATGTCCCTGATCGTCAGCAGTCCGGTCATCTCAAACAGCCCGCCCGTGCTGACCCGGCGATAACTGATGGACACGTAGCGGATGTAAGAATACCCTTCCGTATCCAAAAAACCAGGTCCGCGGAGATAATCGTCGCGCTCTTTTTGAAAAGTAGTGATCGATCGGGCCTCTATGCTTAACCGAAGCTCCGGCTCCTGGAAAGACTCGTCAGCCAGCAGGCGGCCGCTGAACTTGCGGAACTCCCCGGCAATAACTCCCATAAGCATGTATCCGACTTTAAAAGCAATCCTGGACTGTATGGAATCAATCTTCCAAACGTGTTTAATGGTCATGGCATCTCCCTTTTTTCAAAGAATATGCCCAGGAATTAGCTTGTGACTATCAATCGAATACGAATGGCCTTTCGAAGCCGATGGCGAAATTTCGTCATTTAACGAGTAAATCAACGAAATAGAGTAGCCTCGATGGCTCAGTGTAAACTCTCCGATGGAAGGATCAAGCGTGCAGTTTGCTGTTTATCTTATATTTGTGGCATGAATGCGAAGCATTTACGAACCCCATTGAAAAGATAAAATATAATTGTGAGTAAAATTTTCAAATTCGGAGGCGCCAGTGTCAATAGCGTAGAAAGAATACAACAGCTGCTGCCTATCCTCCGTTCCTATAAAGATGAAAAACTCGTCGTTGTTATTTCCGCCATGGGCAAGACCACCAATGCGCTGGAAAAGGTTGCAGAAGCCTATTTTTCCGGCCATCGCGACGAAGCCCTTCGGCTTTTCCAACAAGTAAAGGACCAACACCTCACCACAGCAAAATACCTGCTCGTTCGCAACTACCTGGCCGCAGAGGCCCAGCTCCGCGATTTCTTTACCGAAGTCGAATGGCTGCTGCACGATAAACCTGTCCGCGATTACGATTACTATTACGACCAGATAGTCTGTATCGGAGAGTTGTTGTCGACTTCGATCGTTGCCGCCTTCCTGGCAGAGTCCGGGATCGAAAACCAATGGATCGACGTACGCGATATGGTCCGTACCGATGGCAATTTCCGTGATGCCGCCATCGACTGGGATTATTCCGAACAAAAGGTCCGTGAAGAGGTCCTTCCACTTTTGCAGGAAAGCAATATCATCATCACGCAGGGTTTTATCGGCTCTACCTCCGAGAATGAAAGTACAACGCTTGGCCGTGAGGGCAGCGACTATACCGCTGCGGTCTTTGCCAACATGCTGAACGCCGATGACCAGACCATCTGGAAGGACGTGGAAGGCGTGATGAATGCCGACCCCAAACAATTCCCCGAGGCCCGCATCCTGAAGGAACTCAACTACGATGAAGTTATCGAGATGGCCTACTACGGCGCGCAGGTGATCCATCCCAAAACGATCAAGCCGCTGCAGAATAAAGGGATCCCGCTATATGTAAAATGTTTTCTGGCCCCCGCTCTTCCGGGTACGGTGATCCATAGCAAGTCGCTAAAGGACCTGCCGCCAATTTTTATTTTAAAGCAGGAGCAGGTGCTTGTTCATCTGCGGTCAAGAGATTTTTCCTTTGTTGGCGAGAGCGGGATCGAGCAGCTTTACCATCTCTTAGCCGGGATACGTATAAAGCCCAACCTGATGCAAAGCGGCGCTGTAAGCCTGCAGCTCTGTCTCGACGATCGCATCGATAAGGTCGAAAAGCTGGCGCTTGCAGCGGCAGAACTCTTCGATGTGCAAATCGAGCGGGGGCTTACGCTGCTCACCATCCGCCACTATGACGAAGCTACCCTCGATCGGCTCACTGCAGGGCGGCAGGAAGTGCTTCGGCAGCAGACGCCTTCGACGGTGCAGGTGTTGATGCGATAGGGTGTTGGGCGCCCTACTCCCCGATCATGACCGTCTGCTTAAGGCGGATGGCCACTTTCTGGCCAAAATGTACGGCGGGCTCCCATTGCGGCATCGCGAGAAAAGCGTCTTCGATCTTTTCGTTCATCGTATCATTCCCGCCGCGGATAACCTTCGCGTAAACCGGTTTGCCGACGGAGTCGATGACATATTCAACCATGATAAAGGCCTTTGTCTGGCCTTCTGTGAGATCTTTCTTACCATCGCGTCCTACCTTATTCAGGAACTCCTGAAAAGCGTCATTTCCGCCGGGATAAGCAGGCAGCTTATCAACCGAAGTCGCCAGCTGATTTTCCGGGATCGGGTTGATCCGTTCCGGTCTGACATGGACGGGCTTTTTTGCCGCAACCGGGGCAACCTCGGGCTCTACCAGGTTGGCCACTTTTACTTTCGCTTCTGTCGGCGCTACTTCTTCCGTCACATATTCTCCCTTGCCATTGACCATGACGAAGGGAACCTGGCGATATTTTTCAAAGTAGTAGAAGGCGCTCCGCATGCTGCGCGCGAAGGGCGTATATTCAGAGAAGGTCTGAAGATATTTGTTGAGATAATCGACGCTCCGGTTGTTATTAAAGTTTACCGGGAAGATATGAACAGGGATAAAATCCTGACCATTGTCCCTGGCATTCGCAGCCAGTACATAAAGCTCCTCGATCTGCGCATCCGTGATCGGGATACAGCCCGTCGTGACACAGCTGCCGTGTATATAGATATCACCGCCAGGCTGAAGAGAATCGCTCAATATCCGATCGCTGGCATTGGGATAGTTCAAACCAAGTGAAAGATGGTATTCGCTCCGGGGATTAAATTCATTGATATAGTAGAAACCTTCCGGCACCTGGTAATCGCCTGCCATACGTTTTGGGCCAAGCGTTCCTGCCATCGCGCATACCTTATAGGTCTTGAACAGCCGGTACTTCTCATCGCGGGTATTCTTCACCCATACTTCCAGCTGGCTGTCATATTTAAAACTGCGGATATAGATGAACCGAGCGGGCCAGACCAGTCCTTTTTCCCTGAATTGTCTGGCCAGTGTGTCTTCCTTTCGATGCAGCTGATCAACCATTCTCGGGATAGCCCGCTGATAGTCCACCAACCTTACCGAATTGGCGGAGGTCTGTGCAATTAAGCCCTGGAACGGGAAAAGACCGCTAAGCGCCAGCAACATAACACCGAAGACACATTTCCTTACAGGCATAAATAGGGTAAAAATTACTATGGTTATTATTGTGGCTAACAATCAGATGGATATTCAACTGTAAAAAAACAATAATTTGTATGGAAGCTCCAACAAAATAACAAAAAACCTGCCATATTGAGCAAATATGTGCAGGTTCTTATATCTGTTTTAACTTATATATAAGGAAGGTGCTTACAGATTTCCTCTTGCCTCCTGTTCGCGTTCGATCGCTTCGAACAGCGCCTTAAAGTTTCCTTTACCAAAGCTTTGGGCGCCTTTGCGCTGGATGATCTCGAAGAAAACGGTTGGTCTGTCTTCTACCGGCTTTGTAAAGATCTGCAGCAGATAGCCTTCTTCATCCCGATCCACCAGGATGCCCAGTTCAGCAAGGGGTGCAATCTGTTCATCGATCTGCCCTACCCGGCTGATCAGTTCTTCATAATAAGAAGCTGGCACCTGCAGGAACTCCACGCCCCGGTCGCGGAGCTGCGTCACTGTTCCGACAATATCCTTTGTCGCCAGCGCCACGTGCTGTACGCCCTCGCCCTTATAAAAGTCAAGGTATTCTTCGACCTGCGACTTCTTCTTGCCTTCTGCCGGCTCGTTGATCGGGAATTTGACAAAGCCATTGCCGTTGCTCATTACCTTACTCATCAAAGCGGAGTATTCGGTAGAGATATCGTTGTCGTCAAAGGAGAGGATATTCCGGAATCCCATTACATTCTCATAAAAACGAACCCAGGGGTCCATCTGATGCCAGCCTACATTACCCACGCAGTGGTCGACATAGAGCAGACCGGTGGAAGGCGGATTATAGCTGCTCTTCCATTCCCTGAAGCCGGGCATAAATGCGCCTTCATAATCCTTGCGCTGTATAAAAAGATGCACCGTTTCTCCATAAGTATGGATACCGCTGATCACCACTTCTCCAAACTGATCTTTCAACGTGGCAGGCTCCATATAGCTTTTACCGCCGCGCGCCGTTGTCTGCCTCCAGGCGTCCGCTGCGTCTTCGACCCTAAGGGCCAGCATCTTTATGCCGTCGCCATGCAGATGCGTATGCTCGGAAACCGGGTGACCGGGCCGAAGGGCGGTTGTAAATACAAAGGTCAGTTTGTTCTGACGGACGACATAGCTGACCGTCTCCTTGTTCCCCGTCTCGGGGCCGCTGTAGGCTACGGACTGAAAGCCAAAGGCGGATTTGTAATAATGCGCTGCCTGCTTGGCATTGCCTACATAAAATTCAACATAATCAGTTCCTTGCAAAGGAAGGAAATCGGCCGCAGCGGCCGCTGGTTTACGCATATCAGGCGTAGCTATCGTTGACATATAATTAAAAATTATTATTAATTAAAAATGACGTGTCGATCCGTATTTGAAAATAGATCAGGGGGAAGAGAAGAGAGGCTTAGGCCCAGGCGGCGCGGGTGAGGGCGTCCATCAGCAAGAAGTGATGCAAGCGCTTGTCGTTGAAAATCTTATGGGAATAATCAGGACGCATAATACGAGACTAAGATAGGTATTATTTGTAAAACGTCAAATTTACGCCGGGCGTTCTATAGTATCCCCTGAAATCAGCCTAACTGCTTTTGTCCGGCATGCGCAAAACCTGCTTACGTACAATTACAGGGAAAAGCCGTGTTTTTACGATTAGTTGGGTAGTTTTCAGTCCTATAACTTCAGTTTTATCTATCTTCGGGCCCAAATCGTGATTATGGTAAAAGCAGGCATTTTAGGCGGTGGGCAGTTAGGCAGGATGCTCTTACAGGCAGCGGCCAATTATCCCGTTGTGACCCACGTTCTGGAAAGCGACGAGAACTGCCCCGCTGCACATTTGTGCCACCATTTTACCAAGGGGGATATCCGTAGCTTCGATGACGTTTACAATTTTGGCAGGGGTCTCGATGCATTGACGATCGAGATCGAATCCGTCAACGTCGATGCGTTGGAAAGACTGGAAGCCGAAGGCGTTCGCGTCTATCCGAAGCCATCCGCCCTGCGCATCATAAAGAACAAGATCTCCCAGAAGGAGTTTTATACGGCGAACAGTATTCCTACAGCAGAGTACATCATCACTCAAAGTCTGGAGGATGTGCGTAAGCGGACCGATTTCCTGCCAGCCGTTCACAAGATCGGTATGGGGGGGTATGATGGCAAGGGCGTACAGCTGATGAAGACGGCCGAAGATGTAGAAAAGGGATTCCATGAGCCCGGCGTTCTGGAGAAGATGATTGCGATCGACAAAGAGATCGCGCAGATCGTTGCGGTCAACGACAAGGGAGAAACGGTCATCTATCCTCCTGTCGACATGGTCTTCGACCAGCGGCTCAACCTGCTGGATTACCAGATCAGTCCTGCCGAACTGGTGCAGAGCGTTCTCTGGAAGGTCGAAGCCATCAGCCTTCGGGTTGTAAAAGATCTGAAGAGTCCCGGCATTTTTGCGGTCGAATTACTGGTTACCCGGGGAGGCGAAGTCTATGTAAACGAAACGGCTCCGCGCGTACACAACAGCGGTCACCATACCATCGAAGCGAACTACAGCTCTCAGTTCGATATGCTGTGGCGGGTCATACTGGGCTATCCGCTCGGCAATACCGAAGCGATCCTCCCTGCGGCCATCGTCAACCTGGTCGGCACGGAAGGAAGCTCGGGGGAAGCGGCCTACGTCGGTCTTGAAGAAGTCATGCAAATGGATAATGTCTTTGTCCATATTTACGGTAAGGAAGAAACCAAACCCGGCAGGAAAATGGGGCATGTGACGATCATCAGCCGCGAAAAACAGGACCTGACCTATAAAGCGCATCGCATCAAGAATACGCTGAAGGTGATGAGCAAGGCCGATGCCGCAGCAGCAAAGGAAGCCGCGGAGACGGCGGCCAATGCAGCGTCCACGTCGGAAATGCGGGATCATCAATAGTTGATTCCTGCGCCCGCTATACCTCGCGGCCGCGAAATTACGGCTGCGTCCGGTTTCAACAGAGGCCGGAATAAAACATCGGCCCTGGATCATCCAGCGGCCCGGATACGTGAACAAACAAACAGGATAAAATGAGCACTCCACTGGTAGGCATCATCATGGGCAGCGACAGCGATCTTAACGTTATGAAACCGGCAGCGGACATGCTCGAAGATCTTGGCGTGCCCTATGAGCTGACCGTGGTATCGGCACACCGCACTCCGCTGCGTATGGTCGAATATGCGACAAAGGCTGCCGGTCGTGGAATGAAGGTCATCATCGCCGGTGCAGGCGGCGCCGCTCATCTTCCTGGTATGGTGGCCTCTCTTACTCCTCTGCCCGTCATCGGCGTCCCCGTAAAATCTTCCAACTCCATCGACGGATGGGACTCCATTCTCTCTATCCTGCAGATGCCCGGCGGCATACCCGTCGCAACGGTCGCTCTCAACGGCGCAAAAAATGCGGGTATTCTTGCCGCTTCCATCATCGGCACATTTGACCCGGTCACGCACAACCGCGTCGCCGATTACAAGAGCAAACTCCAACAGGAGGTCCTCGAAAAAGTCGATCGTCTCAAGGCTGATGGGTGGGCAAATAGCTTCGACGTTGAATAGCCGCGCGGCTTTCCCGGGTTTGGGCGGCACGCGGTATTCCATTCACTACTGGATTATTGGACAATGTTGCTGGAGAAGCGCCCGATCATTCCCGGCTAAAATGCAACATCTCACATTAGTGATCATCTGTCTTGTTTTCGAAAAAAATCCCTTACCTTTCCCCCTCATTTAATTCCATGATTATGACGCACTTTGCTTGTCCTTCACTACCGAGGGCATTGGCCCTTTCAGCAGGTCTCCTCCTGGGCGGCGTATCACTCACCCAAGCCCAGCAAACCCAATATGATTCCACCGACCACCGAGCCACAGAAATCTATAGCCCGGTACCGCCCGTAGTCACACCCGCTGCAAAAGTAGGCGACCCGCCTTCTGACGCCATCGTACTGTTCGGCGGCAAAAACGAGAATGAATGGGTAAAAGTTTCCGACGGCACTCCAGCCGACTGGATCGTAGACGGCGACATCCTTACCGTCAACAAGAACTCCGGCAATATCCAGACCCGCAGAGTATTCAGCAACTACCAGCTGCACCTGGAATTCCGCATCCCCGCCAATATCACCGGCTCCGACCAGGCCCGCGGCAACAGCGGTCTTTTCCTTGCTTCTACCGGTAAAGGCGATGACGGCTACGAGCTGCAGATCCTCGACAATTACAAGAACACGACCTATACGAATGGCCAGGTCGGCAGCATCTATAAACAAAGTGTTCCGCTCGCAAACCCCAGCCGGCCGCCTGGAGAATGGAGCTCCTACGATGTGGTCTGGATCGCCCCCGTGTTCAGCGCAGACGGCACAAAGTTGATCTCTCCCGCACGAGTTACGGTATTCCTCAACGGAGTGCTCGTTCAGAATAATTATGAATTGAAAGGTGAAACCCGCTATATCGGACAGCCTTACTACCACGCACACGGCCCCTCTCCGATCAAGCTGCAGGCTCATGGAGACAAAAGCGAACCGATCAGCTTTCGCAATATCTGGGTTCGCCCATTGTAATATATTTTAACCAAAACAAACGAAGAAGCGGGCCTCAAACCCGCTTCTTCATTTATAACACCTTACTGTTCTGGAATATACGTAAAACCGATCCAGCAAAGCCCGCCCGCAGACGGGTTATCCCTGATCACTCCCAGCGTGATCGAGGTAGCAGAAAAATCGATTACCGTCACAGCCCCCCAATTACTCACCTGGCTGTAGTAATCCCCGCCATACAATAAGGCACAGCCGCTTAACTTTATCGTCCCCCCATTGATGTCATACACAAAACCGCATTTACAGGTCGAAACATTCCCATTCGCATCTTTCTGCGCCACCGTATAATGATAATCCCCGTCCAGGTCAAATGTCATCTGGCCCCAGTCCTGGTTGGGCAGCACCCATTCATTTCCCACGTACGTTGGATGATAAGACCAATCATCCGCACTGCCATTATGCTTAAGATAATCCAGCCCATACCAGCCAACAGGCTGTGTCATATCCATCACCCAGGTCTTGCCCGCCGCACCATTCGCCAATGCCGCCCAGTGGGGATCGGAAAAATAAGCCGTGTCATTCTGGGAGACCTGGATTTGAACGGAATCTCCTTTTACAAATCCGCCAGCCGTCTCCGCCGAATAGTAAATCGTATGCGTTCCTAAGAAGGGAATATCGACCGTATCCGCCACCTTCGTCGAAGTACCTACGCCATAATTCCAGTAGGGAATGACGTCAGGCGTTTCACTCATCAGGTACACATGATTGTCATATCCCTGCTCCTGGGATACGGAGAATTTGAATTGTGAAGCACTGAGAGGCGAAGGAAGATCGACCCTCTTTTCGGAAGGAGAACAGGCTGCTGCCAGTAAAGCCAGCGCCGCTCCATATAGTATTTTTAACTGCATGATGATGGTTTTTATTTTATTGAAGTGTTTTGCGGCGGCACAGCCCCACGCCGCGCAAGAGACGGCGTACCCTACCACCCCGGATTCTGTTTCAGCGTCCCATTCGACAAACTGATCTGCGACTCGGGAATCTCAAACAGCCCCCGCGTCGCCGTCGGGAAACTTACATTGAACTGATCCCCCGTCGGATTGTCGATCGCCGCCTTCGCCGCCGCCAACCCCTGCCGCAGCAGGTCCCAGTAACGCTGCCCCTCAAATGCCAGCTCCAGCCTCCGCTCATTCATAATGAGACTCATCCCGCCTGCATCCTGCGTCAGCGTCTTGCGGTGCGACACATCACCCGCGAAAGCACGGTCCCTGACAGCATTATAGTCCTGCTGCGCCGTCGCCAGATCCGTCATCAGATTCAACTCCGCCCCCATCAACAGCACATCCGCAAACCGGATCACCGCATAGTTGTCGAAATTGTCGATCTGGAAATCCCCGCCCAGAGAAGGCGCATTGCCCTGTAACATCGGCGTATACTTCTTCCAGTAATAACCGGTATACTGAAACTGATCCGAAGGCGGCGTATAGCCAATGTTCTCATCGGCTATAGAAATGATTGAAGCCCGCTTGCGAATAGTATCGCCCGGCTCGAACATGCTCCAGGCCGAAGGATTGACCACCGCAATACCCCATCCTTCATAATAAGGAGCAGGCACCGTTCCCCTCAAGCCCACCATGACCTGCACCCGGTTGCCATTGTTCTGACTCCAGTTGCCCAGCCCACCGGAAGAATACTGGATCGCAAAGACATATTCGGGATTATTCTGCCCGGCGAAATTGATTCCTGCCGTAATAGAGGACGAACGCCATAAACTCGCATAGTTCCCAACCAGCGAATACCCGCTGTTGTTGATGACATCGGCCACCGCAGCCGTCGCATCCTGCTTGCTGTATTGCCCGACCAGGTCCGGCTTGCCATAATATCCCGTATAGTAGAGAAATACCCGCGCCAGCAGCGCCTCTGCCGCCCACTTTGTCGCCCGTCCATATTCCGTAGACGGAATTTGGGAATAAGCCGCCGCTGATGCCGACAACAAAGAAATTGATTGCTTCAGATCACTCGCAATCAGCGCATATACGCTGTCCGGGCTAGCCTGGGGAATATAGTAATTGGCCCCTTCCACTGGTTTGGTTTCCAGCGGTACATTCTCAAACATCCGGACCAGGTCAAAATAAAAATAAGCCCGCAGGAAGCAGGCCTCGCCCGTATAGCGGTCCTTTAACGCATTTTCGGAACCGAAATCGACATTGCCGATGTTCTGTAAAAACACATTTACCCGGTAAATACCCTGGTAGTATTTCGTCCAGGCATCGGTGTTGTGATCGGTGTAAGGAGTAAACTGGTCCCATTGTTTGGTCCCCTGGTCGCCGGTTCCTCCGCCGCTAAAACATTCGTCAGAAGTGATTTCGCTGCTCAGCCAGATATTGCCATAGCCGCTGACGTCCAGTATACTGTAAGCTGAAACCAGCGCCTCGAAAGCATCCGAAGGCGTCTTGTAAAAGTCGGCAGTAGTTTCCTCGTCGATAGGCTGCTTATTCAAAAAACTTTTACTGCAGGAGCCGGCCAGCAAACCGATCCCCAGGCATATTCCGAAGTATGATATCTTTTTCACGTTTAAGTAGTTTTATAATTTACAATCCCACGCTCAGTCCCACAATGATAGATCTTGGCTGCGGATAATAGCCCAGGTCGATTCCCGAAGACCAATTGGTTCCATCCGTCTCGGTATTGCCATAACCGACTTCGGGATCGATACCCCGGTAATGGGTAAATGTATACAGGTTGAGCCCAGAGACATACAGGCGCATCGACTTGACCGGCGTAGCCCGGAGCAGCACCCGCTTCAAATCATACCCCAGGTTGACGCTCTTTATACGCAGGAACGCACCGTTCTGAATATACAAACTGGAAAACCGGTTCCAGTTCTTGTTGGCCTCATCGCCCAGTGTTACCCTTGGCTGGGAATTGCTCGTACCGGCTCCATGCCAGCGCTTGAGAATGTCTGTCGTATAGTTGTTGTAATACCGGTCGTTCGATCGAACCCCGTCGACGATCTGGTTGCCGCCCACACCGCTCATCAGGACGATCAGATCAAAGCCTTTATAGCCTAACGAAAAGTTGATCCCAAAAGTTTGCTTGGGCTGCGGACTGCCGATCTGCGTCTTGTCATTCTGATCGATGACGCCATCGCCATTCAGATCGGCAAATTTGACGTCACCCGGTAAAGCCCCGGGCTGAATCAGCCCCTGCTTGCCGGTATACTTATTTACGTCCTCCTGCGACTGGAAGATCCCCGCCACCTTGTAGCCCCAGAAATAAGCCAGGGGATGACCCGACTGCACACGATAAAACTCTTCTGTATTGGACGAGAGCAGGTTCGTGGCGCCATGGATGATGCCATCCGCCGTAGGCACCTGCAGCACCGTATTCTTTATAAAAGAGAGGTTGCCACCCAGGCCCAGGGTTACCTGGCCAAACGTATGACGATAGTTCACCGACAGTTCCAACCCTTTATTCTGGATATCCCCGCCATTGATATACGGAGCACCCGTCCCCACACTGGCCGGGATAGGAGCTACCACCAGCCATTCCTTCGTGGTCTTGTTGTATAGATCGAAATTGACGGTAAAATCACGGAATACCGTCGCGTCAAAACCAACGTCTGTCTGTTCGGAAGCCTCCCATTGAAGATTGGGATTGGCAATCTGGGTAGGAGACGCACCCACCGACAGTGACGTGGCATCCTCTCCGCCAAAGTAATACCCCTGGTATTGATTGCTCACTACGTTAACATAAGCAAACTGCCTGATCCGGTCATTGCCGTTCTGCCCCCATCCGCCGCGTAGTTTCAGGAAATTAAGCCAGCTCACCGGCTTGAAAAAATCTTCACTCGTTACTACCCATCCCGCCGAGAAGGCGGGGAAGACGCCATACCGTTTATTCTCCCCAAAACTCGTAGAACCGTCCCTCCTGACCGAGCCCGTAAACAGATATTTATCCTGGTAGCTATAGATCAACCGGCCAAACAAAGAAGCAAGCGCGATCTCCGATCGGTCTCCATAGATCAACTGCGTCAGCGGATTGGTAGCAGCATTGATGACGGCATTATTCAGATCCGCTACAGCCAGTCCCTGCTTCGTTCCATTGACATAAAAGACACTTGTATTCTTGGCATCGGTCCCTGCCAGCAAGGTGAAGTTATGGCTTCCAAAAGTCCGTTTATACGTTGCCGTGTTATTCCAGTCCCAGATGAAGGTCCGGTAAAGGCCCATGCCAGCGGTAGTCGTCGTCGTGAAAGCGTCTATCGAAAGGGAATCATGCGGAGTAAACGTATTGGTGGAATAATAGTCCAGGTCGATACCGATATTCGACCGGAGAGTCAGCCCCTTCAGAATATTCACTTCCCCGTACAAGTCTCCGAAGATGCGGTCGGTAATCGTCTTGTTGTTATTCTGATAGTCCATAGCCGCTATGGGATTGGATTCTTCGGGTTCCTTCGAATAGGCATAGGAGCCGTCAGGAGCACGTACCGGGAAGAGCGGGCTGGTATTCAGCAGCGCCCGTAAGGAATTGCCATAGATATTGCCGGTAAGGATACCGGATTGATTGGAGTGGGTATAGGTCAGGTCCTCTCCCACCTTGAAGATGTCTTTGTATACTTTATGCTCGGAATTAATGCGGAAGTTGATCCGCTCCAGGTAAGACTTTCCCGGCAGCCCGATCATCCCTTGCTGCCGCTGGTAATTCAGCGAAGAAGAATAGACTGTCTGGTCATTACCGCCGCTCATCCCCAGTGAATAGCTTTCCGTTACGGCGTTGTTCATTGTCGCGGCCTTCTGCCAGTTGGTTCCATTGCCAATAGAATCCAGCTGCGCCGTCGTAAAACTATTGAAGGGGTAAATCGAAGGATCATAAGGCGCCTTACCTGAGTTGATACCCGACTCGTTCATAATCATCACATATTCTTTGGCGTTGAGTACATCCAGCCTGCGGATGGGATTCTGCCAGCCATAATATGTATCGAACGTCAGCCGCCGGAAACCGGCACGCCCTTTCTTCGTGGTGATGAGTACCACGCCATTGGCAGCCTCCGTCCCGTAGATCGAAGCCGAAGCCGCATCTTTCAGAATGTCGATCGACTCTATGTCGTTGGTGTTCAGGTAAGAAATATCCGTAGTAGGCATTCCATCGACAACAAACAGCGGACTGGGGTCGCCGTTCGTTCCTACCCCCCGGATACGGATCTTCAGTGCATCTCCCGGCTGCCCGGAATTCGCCGTCACCTGTACGCCGGCCGCCTGTCCCTGCAACGCCTCTCCTACCGAGATAGTATGATTCTTATCGAGATCATCTCCCCCGACACGAACCGTCGCACCCGTCACCACCTTTTTCTTCTGGGTGCCATATCCCACGACAACGACTTCATCGAGGCCATTTGGCGCTTCCTTCAACGCGATCGTCAGCACCTTTCCGGGTTCGGCATTGACTTCCTGCGACAGGTAACCGATCCCGCTCAGCTCCAGGACATCCCCGGCTTTTGCCCGTATAGAGAAAGCGCCGTGTTCATCCGTAGAAGTCCCCTTTGCGCTTCCCTTTACTTTGACGGTGATACCGATCAGCGGCCGGCCATCTGCCGCGCCGATCACCTTGCCGGCAACGGGCTCACCTTCCTGGGCAAAGACCGGATTCATAAACAAAAAGAAAAGGAAAAAAGGAAGGAGAAGCCGCCCCCTTTTCCAGGTTGTACTTTTTCTCATATTGCAAACAATTAGTGATGATGAATAAGGATTTTTATGGTAAAGAAATAGTAATGGGCTGACCATGATAGCGGAGGATTACAGGCGGTAACCAATCCGGATCAAAAGCATGGGGCTTTCCCTTAGAGATACGCACCACACGGAATACACGCTGGGAAAGCATATGCGCGAACTGACCCTCCCGGACGCCGATAGTCAGTTGATGACCGGCCTCGGTATAAAGCAGGGGGATAGTCGAAGACGCGCCCTTCTCATAATTATAGTTGTCGCCCTCATCTTCATACAGGTCAAACCGGGCATCCCTTCCGGAATAGACGTACAAGGTGATCGTATCCGCCCGCCGCTGGTCGGTATATTGCAGCGCAGGCCCCACCGGCAGAATAGTTCCTTCTTTTACAAAAACGGGAATACGCTCATAGGGGGCCTGGACATCGAGCCGCTGGCCGCCCGTAGTATACACGCCGGAATAAAGGTCGTACCAACCCTGCCCTGCAGGCAGGTAGACGGATCGCGAACGGGCTTTAAAAGTCGTCACAGGTGCTGCCAGTAAAGACGGCCCCAGCATAAATTCGTCTGCAATCGCATGCACGGTGGTGTCCGCATCGAAGTCCATAACCAGCCCGCGCATCGGCGTATAATCCCTGGCCCACACCCAGCCGGAAAGGGAATACAGGTAAGGCAGCAGCCGGTAACGCAGGCGGTCATACCACAACATGCTTTCATACGCCGGCTGCCCGGGCTCTGCAACATGGTAGATCTCGCGGTAAGGATACTGCCCGTGCACACGAAACAAAGGACAAAAAGCGCCGAACTGGTACCAGCGCGTCATCTGCTCCCTCCACTCGTCGAGATCCGCGCCGGCAGCATGTTCAAACCGCCGCTCCACTGCAAACCCGCCAATGTCCATCGTCCAGTAAGGCAAACCCGATAACGAGAAATTGACACCGGCAGCAATCTGCGCCTTCATGTCACTCCAGCGCGCTGCAATGTCGCCGCTCCACACCGCCGCGGCATAATGCTGAGAACCCGCAAAAGCACTCCGCGTCAGGATAAATACTCGCTGATCCGGGTTGCTCGACCGCTGGCCCTCATAGATACCTTTGGCATTCAGCATGGGATAAGCATTCAGATACGCCGCAGCTGGTCCCAGCGCGGTCGGCGTCATCTCCAGCTTTCTCTTCTCGCTGTTGACATTGGAAAGAATATCAGGCTCGCTTGCATCCATCCACCAGGCATCGACGCCTTTCCGGTAGAGCTTCTTGTCCAGCAAGTCCCAGAAAGCCTTTCGCGCATCGGGGTTGAAGGCATCATAGAACGTGGAGACGTAACCTTTGCCGATCCAGTCCCGCTGACTATCGGCCACATTGCGCTTGTAGAGCCAGTTCATCCGGTCAAAATATTGATAGACTGGAATGCCTTCGTAGAACTTCGGCCATACAGAGATCATAAAGTGCGTATGATAGTCTTCGTGCAGACTCCGGATCATGCTGTCCGGTGAAGGGAAACGATTTGCATCGAACTCCTGGCTGCCCCAGGCATCCTCCTTCCAGTAATTCCAGTCCAATACGATATTGTCCAGTGGAATCCGCCTGCGGCGAAACTCTTTTACCGTGGAGAGGATTTCAGACTGAGTTTTATACCGTTCGCGACTTTGCCAGAGCCCCAGGGCCCAGCGCGGGGCAATAGTCGCTTTTCCAGTCAGAAACCGGTAAGCCGCAATCACCCCGTCGAGGTTATCGCCGTACATAAAATAATAGTCCAGCTGCTTGCCGCTCTCCGACAAAAAACTAAACTCGTCCTCTTGTCCCTTCGGCGCCGGCGACTGTTCCTTCAAGGAGCAGTATGACTCCTCTCCATCCGGTATCCAGACGATCTTTACCGGGTAGCGCCGGTCTTTTTCCATCGGCAGCGACAGCAAGGCAGACGCAGGATTCCAGGCCTGCCGCCACCGGTCCAGCAGCAGCTGGCCATTGATATATACTTTCAGGTAACCGCCATAGGTAAAGCGCAGAAGATGCTCTCACGGCTGTTCGGAGGCCAGCTCTCCCTCCCAGGTCACCACACCCCGGCCCGGACGAAACACCGCCGGCAGTCCTGCTTTGGAATCACCAAGGTAGGAGTAATCGATCCCCGATTCCGGCTTTTCCAGCACTACCTGTTCCGGGCGTTCCCGGTCATTGCTGTAAGTCGCCGTCAGCCATCCGCGCTGCCCGCGCGTCGAATACAGCCGGAAAGCATTCAGCGGATGATAGGGACGGATGTCTCCTGCCGTCGTGATAGAATAATTGTCCCAGAGGATACCATAGTGCCTGCTGCTGACCAGGAAAGGCACGGCCACTTCGGTGTTGTTCTGAAAAAGAAAAACCTGGCGCCCCTTATAATCCATGACCCCGTCCTGGTGCTGCCCCAGCCCATAAAGGGCTTCCTCCGGATGCAGCTGGAAGGTCTGGCGGATATGCCAGGAGGGTTCGCCCTCATAAAGCGCCGGTTCCAGCTGACGCCCGCCATTGGCTTTTTCGGCAACAATCTCGCGCCCCAGGGCATCCGAGAAGCGAACCGCCCCGGTGGAAACGGTCACCGTCGCTGTCAGGAGGCGCGTCGACAGAACGACGGAATTTTCGTCCCCGTGCGTCGTCCATTTCACCGCAGAATCAGCTGTCCCCACAATAATCAGGCTTTCGCCAGCCCCTTCCCCAGCGGGAGCCGTAACAGCTGCCATCCTGCCCACTCCCGCCCCTACAGGGCTCGACACGACCCGGATAATATTATCGGCAATTACCTGCAGCCTCACCGCTGTCGTCCCGGTCACCAGCGAATCGGGATATACCACGATCCCATCGGCAACCTGCTTCCAGCTGTCCCGCAGCTCAGTCGCCTGCGCCCAGGTTTCCCGCGGCGAAGCCGCCTTCGCCGGCATAGGGATTTCCAGCCTCCCCCCGGTAATAGCCCGGAAAGCGCCTCCCGGTGCCTCATCAGCGGCGGCCGTAAAACAGACAACAATAAATAAAAAGGTAAAGTAAAGCTGGCGGCTGGCGGTCATAGCAATCGGTTTCATCGGAGTAAAATTACCCCGGTCCCGCCAGCCTGAAGGGATCGAAATGTTTCCGTATAGGGGTGAAAATGTTAACTAAACAGGAGATTACCCGCAGAAGAGGCGCGCTCAGGGAATCAAATGGGTAATCTTATCCCGTATCATACGCGGTGTGACAGGCTTCGCAATAAAATCATCCGCCCGGCACGCATCAGCAATATGCTGTATATCAAGGTTCCCGGACATCAATAAGACTTTGACGTCCTTGAACCGTTCGTCCTTCTTTATCTGCCGGCAAAGGTCATCACCATGAATACCATTCATACTGATATCGAGAAATACTACCTGCGGCTGGTGTTCCACCAGCCGATCGATGCACCCGATACCATCCGGGCACAACTCGACGGCATATCCAGGCATCGAAAGTTGGTGCTTCAGAAGAAACAAAAGATCAGCGTCGTCATCCACAATCAGTATCCTAATAGGGCGGGCCTGCATTTCGGAATAATACCTTTTTAAGTGTAAGGGACCAGGGTAAATTTAAACGTGGTCCCAACCCCTGTATTACTTTCTACAATTACCATACCCCCGTTGCTTTCTACCATTCCTTTTATCAGGTAAAGGCCGATTCCCTTCCCGTCTGAATTTCCTGAAAACCTGGTGAAGGGGACAAACAGTCGCTCTTTTATCCTTTCCAGGTCCATCCCCGAACCCGTATCGGTAAAGGACAGGCAAACGCCGCCCGCAGCTTTTTCCGTCGATACATGGATCTTCAGCGGCCGGCCTGCATCTTTGTATTTGAGTGAATTACTCAACAAATTGCGTAAAATACTCTGCAGGTATCCCTCTATATAGTGCACCTTGGGAGCAAGGGAAAAATCTGCCACGATCACAGCTCTGCTCTCCACGATCTGAAGCTCGAACTCTTCCCGGATCTCTTCGAAGACTACGGCAAAATCCAGTTCACGCACAATATGTTTATCAGGGTTCTGGATGTCCAGGATTTCAATCAGGCTATGGATGGTCTTATCGAGCCTCGTTACCGACCGGGACAGGATCGCCTTGTAGGAAGACAGATCCTCCCCCTGCGGGTTGGACTGCAGGTATTCCGACGCAATCTTAAGATTGCTCAGCGGGGTCTTGAGGTCATGGGAAATGGCGTAGGTAAATTCTTTCATCCTGTCATTGCTCTTGGACAGCTTAACGTTCAGCAGCTGAATCTCCTTCAATTGTTCTTCCACCACCCCCGAATTGATCTTCAGTTGATCGGATAACTCCACCAGCTGAGTATTGCGTATTTTCAATTCTTCATACGCATTGATGGCCGGCTCGCTTTGAAGGTGCTTGACCCAGCCCTGTACAACCAGTCTGTTGATGACGGCATTCTTGATCGGAACATCCATTTGCAGCAAGACACTGGTCCCGCGCGGACTGCTCGTCACCTGGAACACATCCACCAGTTTGCGGGCAAAGACAAGCCCGACTCCTCTGCCCCGGTGCTCGTCCGGACGCCGCTGCAGGATATGAGGCAGATCAGCAATTCCCCTTCCTTTATCTTTTATGATTGCTTTTAAAAAACAGCGTTCCAGCGTTTTGGTTACGCTGAAATAAATCGCTGCCTCGACGGCATATTCCAATCCATTGCGGCAGATTTCCGACACGGCCGTAGCGAAACGGGTCTGTTCGGAAAGTCCAATGCCCACATACCGCGCGAACTGCATTCCGCGGCGGTGTGCCAGCATGATATCCATCTCGTTCGTTATGTCAAGGGACATGATTGGGATTTCCATAACCTCATTTTACAAATTTCGCAACCACCACGGTCGAATCATCATTGTCTCGGTTAAAATCTTTATACAATGCCGCACAAAGAATAATACCAGGCCGCTGCAATATCCCCGGGTACTTCTGTATATCCCATCGGGCAGATATGCCATCGCTGTGCATTACCAGCGTATCCGTCTGCCGGTCCCACTGCAGTTGATGATCTTCCAATACATTAGGCATGATATGACCTACAATCCCATTGTAGGAAAAACACCCCTTGCTGCGCGCCCCGGACAGCAGTTTCATAGTAATATTCCCCACACCAGAATATAGCAGCTGATTGTTGACCTCATCGATATGCACAATCGTGGCAACTGCTCCACGTGATTTCTTTAACTCAGCATGTGTTGCCTTCAACTGTTCGGCAGGCTCTGTCTGTGATGCAGCCCGGAACAACTCCACCGCCTGCCTGGCAGGGATATGAGCAGCAGGACCGTGTCCCAGCCCATCGACCAGGATGACCCTCGTCTTTCTTCCCGATGTTACATAGCCCCAACAGTCCCCGCTGACACTTTCCTGCGGTTTGCAAACATTCAGTGCACAAATCTCCATCACATTACGGGGGGACTTATGACTACGGTCGACAAAAAACCTCGAATAGAGAATGGTTCCCCACTTAGGCAAGGAATAGAGATCGAAACCTTCCGACAAACGGCGGATGGCGCCCAATCCCTGGCCAAGTGTTACCCCGCTGGAAATACCATCTTCCAGCATCTTCACGGGCTTGCTCATTCCCGGGCCATCATCTATCGCAATGATCTCCATGCCTTTGGAAGGATATGTCAAAGGGCGGGCCAGAATAGAGCCTCCCTTCGTGGCATATTTGATAAGATTACTGGTCACCTCGGCTATAATGATTTCCACTTCCCCCAGCCGGTGACCGGAAAAGCCTGCCTGTTCTGCCATTCTTTTTAGCTCGGATCGGACTACAGCCTGATATGAGCGATCAGGCAAGGCGAGTTTACGATGGGGAAGATCAACCATTTTTCCACTTTAAAATTGTAACACTGGTTCCTTTCCCCAGCTGGCTTTTGATGTCGAATTGACTAACCAGCCGCTTGGTTCCTGGTAACCCAAGCCCCAGGCTCTTTCCGGTAGAAAACCCGTCTTTCATGGCAGCGGCTATATCTGCTATCCCGGGTCCCTTATCGGTAAAGGTAAGCCTGACGCCCATCATCAAAACTGATTGAGAGACTACTTCACACAACACCACCCCGCCGCCCGCATAGCGAAGCATATTACGTACCAATTCACTGGCTGCCGTCAGCAATTTGGTCTGGTTGACAAGCCCCATCCGGATCTTGACGCAATATTCTGTTACCCGATGACGAAGAAAGACGGCATCCTGCTCCGTCCTTATCGCAATAGTTTCCTTACTGATAATCGTCATCTTCTTCGGGTGTTAACGGTTCCTGCGCCAATAATTGTTCCCGAAGCAAATCCATTCCTTTTTCAACATTTAGTGCAGTATGGACACCGGTCATGGGCAAACCCAGCTCGATCAGGGTAATTGCAACCGCAGGCTGCATTCCTACGACAACGGTGTGGGCGTCGAGTATTTTGGACATCTGGGCGATATTGCCCAAAATACGCCCCATAAAAGAGTCGACGATATTAACAGCGGAGATGTCGATTAATACCCCCCTTGATGAATGCTTACGAATCATGTTCACCAGGTCACTTTCCAAACCCAAAGCCAGACGGTCGTATAAATCAACCTGCACCGTAACGAGCAGGTATTGTCCCATCTTTAAAATAGGAATCTTATCCATAGTTATTCAGCCGCGATTTTTTTAAATTCACCAGCCTTTCTCACTTCCAGTCTCTTCAAATTAAATGCAAATTTCAATGCGTGCGCCAGCGACGCTTTTGTATTGATACCGGATAGATCAATGCCCAAATGAACTATCGTCTGCGCAATCTCCGGCCGGATTCCGCTGATAATACACTCCGCCCCCATCAGCCTGGTTGCCGAAACCGTCTTGATCAAATGCTGCGCAACCAGCGAATCTACTGCAGGTACCCCTGAAATATCCAGGATCGCAATCGTACTTTCCGTCTCAACAATTTTTACCAGCAAACTCTCCATTACGATCTGCGTACGGGAGCTATCCAGTGTACCGATAATTGGCAGCGCCAGGATCCCATCCCAAACCTGTATCACCGGCGTAGAGATCTCTGAGATCTCGGATGTCTGACGCAGAATCACCTCTTCCCTTCCCTTGATAAATGTTTCAAAGGTTACTAAACTTAACTTATCGAGAAATGTACTGATTCTGACAAACTCGTCGTAAAGCGCCTTGGGATCCTCAATATTCTTCTCCAACACTATCCGTAACCCTTCCTTCAGGCTGATAACAAACAGGGCAGTCTCCCTTGGAGAAAATCCATTCATTGCCCTGC
This sequence comes from Chitinophagales bacterium, assembly GCA_015654595.1. Taxonomy (GTDB): domain Bacteria; phylum Bacteroidota; class Bacteroidia; order Chitinophagales; family Chitinophagaceae; genus Puia. The sequence goes on from JAATGQ010000164.1 coordinate 22,198, forward strand.
TGGTAGATATTCCTGCCAACACTTCATTCACCTTTTCAAATTCATCCGGGTTAACATCAGAAAAGTTATCTTTTTTGATCACTTCAAGGATCGCTTTCAGCAATTCGTCCGAGTCCTTGCGCAAATCATCATTTGGCATCAGGTCCTCCCTTAATCCTTCATGCAACAATTGTTGATTCATCCAAACGTTCAATATCTCATCGTGTTTTTTAGGCAAGAACTGGGCTGCCAAAGATTTCATTTGAGGGAAAATTTTAAATTAGCCCTAAATATAGGGATAGTCCTTCAATCCAATAGTATTTTTGAACATGATTCAATAACCCGGAAAGGTAAACTACATGGCATGTGGAATTTATTCCACATGCCATGTACCGAGATATGAATTTGAATTATTCAACTGGTCTGTTGACACGCTGATAAGCAGATGGCAGCAAGCCATACATTTCTTTGAAATATTTGCTGAATGTCTTCGGATTGTTGAAACCGGTTTCATAAGCAATCTCTGCAATCGTAAAACGGCTTTTCTCCAGCAGCTGTGCAGCCCGCTGCAGCCGCATGCAGCGGATATATTCGATAGGTGTTTTTCCAGTCAGCGCGAGTATTTTCTTGTACAAAGCTACCCGGCTGATATATAGGCTCCGGCTCATTTCTTCCACCGAGAAATCAGTATTGGCAATGTTTTTTTCAATCAACTTTACCGCCATCCGAAGGAACTTTTCATCCGGCGACTCGGCCTGGCTCTCTTCAGGATGTGTCTTTAGCTGCCGCTGCCATGCCTTCTTCGCTTTGGATTGCTGCGCTAATTGATTGCGAATACGCGAAAGCAGGATCTCAAAGTTGAAAGGCTTGGTCAGATAATCGTTTGCTCCTGTCTCTAATCCTTCCAGCTGCTGGGCTTCGCCTATCAATGCCGTCAGCAGAATAACCGGGATCAATGCAGTGCGGCTATCGCCTTTGATCTTGCGGCACAGATCGATCCCATTCATGCCCGGCATACTGATATCGCTGACCACGCCGTCAGGATGCTCGCTCAATGCCAGCCGCCATCCTTCATGGCCATTGCCGGCTTCGAGAATCGTAAAATATTCTTTCAGATTATCCTTCAGATAAAACCGGAAGTCTTCGTTATCCTCTACGAGCAGGATACGCGGTTTCTTCCCTCCTGCGCGGCCAGTCCTGTCTGCTCCCATGCCAGCAGCCTTCGGCGCAACGCCCTTCGCGGCTTCCGCCAGCGATCTGTCTTCCATAGCCCGTAACGCCATGTCTTCAGCAGCAGCCGGCGACGAGGCGCCCTCAGCAGCAGCCGCCAGCGAGGCAGCCGCCGGCACTGGTATCCCCACCGTAAAACAACTTCCCTTCCCCGGCTCGCTATCGACTTCAATCGTCCACTGATGCAGCCGCACGAATTCTTTTGTGATCGCCAGCCCGATGCCACTCCCTTGGTTCAGCATGGAATCCGGCACTTCGTTTTGAAAGTAGCGCTCGAAGATTTTCTCTTGCTTGTCTTTTGTAATTCCAATCCCCGTATCCTTTACTATCAGCGCAATCGACGCGGGCGAAGCAGAGAATTTTATCTCCACGCGGATACTGCCGTATTCCGGGGTGAACTTAAACGCATTCGACAGCAGGTTGAACAAGATGCGTTCCAGCTTGTCCGCATCGAAAGGAAGTACGAGGCTATTGACTTCGCTCTGAAACGTAAAGTCGATATGCTTTTTGCCCGCCATATCGGAAAAGGAAAAAGACAACTCTTTTATAAACCGGATGAGATCCGCCGGTTGCGCATGGAGTCGCAGCTCCTGCAGTTCCAGCTTCCGAAAGTCCAGCAATTGATTGACCATATGCAGCAGCCGGCGCGCATTCCGGTGGATCAGCTGAAACTGTTGCTGCGACCGGGCGTCTTCTGTATTGCCGATGATCTTTTCCAGCGGCGTCAGGATTAAAGACAAAGGCGTTCTGAACTCGTGGCTCATATTGGTAAAAAACCGCGTCTTCATCCGGTCCAGCTCCTGCAGCCTCTGCGCTTCCTGCTGCTGCTGCGCCAATGCAAACCGCATATGCGCTCTTGCAAGCACCATTCGCCGCGCCAGGAAAAGGATTCCCGCCAATAACAATATATACACCCCATAAGCCAGCGGCGTCTTCCAGAAAGGAGGCAGGATGGTGATCGGAAGGGAAAGCATAGGTTCATTCCAGTGCCCGTCTTCCGTCGCCGTGCGCACTTTAAAAACGTAGTGTCCCGGATCAAGATTGGTATACACCGCCTTCCGGGTATGATCATCGCTGACCAGCCAGTCATTGTTAAACCCCTCCAGCGTATACGCATACTGGACCTTTTCCCCATTGAGCAGATCCAGTGCTGCAAAACCAAGCGAAAAAACGTTCTCGTTGTAGCGAAGTGTAAGACCCCGTGCCTCCGTCAATGCTACCGGCAACGGCACATGCCCATTTATTTCTTCCCCGATGCCAACGAGACGATTGAATAGCTGCAGGTCTGTCAGCACCAGCGAAGGCGATCGCCAGCCCCCAGGCAGCCGGCGCGGATTAAACCAGTTGAAACCGCCGGCTCCGCCAAACAACAACTCGCCCTCCCGCGTGCGGAGCGCCGCATTCTCATTGAACTCACGGCCCTGCAAGCCGCTTGATTCATTGTAGTTGCGGCAGCAAAAGGTATAATGCCCCGGATGATGTTCGTCTTCCTTAATCACCAGGTTCGCCAACCCATTGGGAGTGCTTGCCCATAAATTACCACTATTGTCTTCCAGCAGCGTAAGAATGGTGTTATCCGGCAGCCCATCCCTGATCCGCCAGCTGGTAAATGTTTTACTGGCAGTATCGAACAAATTCAATCCATCCCGGGTACCCACCCAGATCAACCCGCGATGATCCTGCACAATGGTCAGCACATCATTGCTGCTCAGGCTGCCCGCATCTTTTTCATCGCTGCCATAATGGTGGAACCTGCCCGAACCAGCCTCCAGCACATCGATTCCCGTTGCCGTGCCGACCCAGAGATTGCCCAGACGGTCCTCCATCAACTCGGATATATAAGCAGAGCGGACAGAGCCCGCAGCCCCAGGCTTAAAATGCCGGAAGTGATGCGTTGCCGGATCAAAAAGATCAAGGCCGGCTGCCAGCGTTCCGATCCATAGCCGGTGCCTTGAATCTTCCCTGATCTCCCAGATACGATCATCTCCAATGCTATTGCTGTCGGAATCCCTGTGCCGGTAATGATGAAACGTATGGCCATCAAAACAATCCAGGCCGCCGTAATAAGTACCGATCCACAATCGCTGTGCAGCATCGATACAAAGGCTCACAATGACATCATTGCTGAGACTGCCTGCGTCGGAAGCTGAATGCACATACTGAGAAAAGCGCCCCGTCGCACGGTTGTAACAAAGTAAACCGCCGCCATTCGTCCCAATCCAGATATTGCCTTTTGCGTCTTCGACAAACCGGTTGACATCATTGTAAGGCAGGCTGTTCTTATCGGCCGGCTGATGGCGGAATAATGGGAAGGACAGGATATCCGCATGATAATAATTCGCCCCCTTTTTAAAAGTGCCTACCCATACAATCCCGGAATTGTCTTTATAAATGCAATTGATGCTGTTCTGACTAAGACTCTTGTCATCACCTTCCCTTGCCAGCAGGTATCGGACAGAGAAGTCCTTCTTATCCAGCAGATTGATGCCGCCGTGGTCGGTGGCAATCCAGATATAGCCTTTATCGTCCTCCACGATACCCGTCACCAGGTTGGTATTCAATCCGCTGCGGCTGTTGTCTTTTGCAAACAGCCGGCAGACGCCGGATTCGGGATGATAATAAAATACTCCTTCCTGGCGCCCCGGCGTATAAAACCATACATCTCCTTCTCCATCTACATACAATCGATAATCCTGGCTCGTATTGGAACCTTCACCCGGTACCCGCCGCCCCATCGAAAGCAGCCCTTCATCATTCATTTTTTCCAGCCAGCCATCCCTGTATAACAGCCACCAACCTCCTTTTCCATCCGGAGCAGCAGCACTCAGACTGTCAGCATGCAAGCTCCCTGCAACCCCAGCACGGTGGCTGTAATGACTGGTCTGGCCGCTGCGCGGATAATACTGGTATAGCCCATCCCCTATCGTCACGAACCAGTATGCACCCCGGCTGTCCTTGCGGATATCGGTAACGGAATCTGTATCGATATGGATCTGTTGGAGATAGCGGCGGGGATGACGGTCAAACCGTTCGGTCCTCGGGTCATACAAACAAAAGCCGCGGCTGGTACCAATCCACAACCTTCCCCCCGGCCCTTCCAGCAGCTGGGTGATATCGTCGCTGATCACCGAATTGCTGTCCCGCAGATCCTTTTTAAAAACCCGGAAGGAATACCCATCGTAGCGGTTCAGCCCCGAAGGCGTCCCAAGCCATAAATAGCCTTTTTCGTCTTTATGAATACAGGTTATTTCATTGTGCGAGAGTCCTTTGGAAATATCGAGATGGGAAAACAAGTAAGGACTATCCTGTGCCCGCAAACCAGCGGAAACCAGCAGCAACAGCAGCAATATGATCCGGCATCTGATCGTCATGGCAGGCAATTGCTGCAATTTAGGAAAGTTTTTAACCAATTTTTTGTAAATTGAGTAAAGCGATTCCTAACCAAAATAAACAAGGCTATATGAAAAAAGTCAGTCAACTACTCTCCCACAAAGGAAGCCACATCACTTCTGTGTCCCCCGAAACAACCGTCCTGGAAGCCTTACAGATCATGGCCGATCAGAATATCGGATCCGTCCTGGTAATGGAGAACAACCGTTATCTCGGCATCATGACAGAAAGAGATTATTCCCGTAAAGTGATCCTGAAAGGAAAATCTTCCACGCACACACCGGTATCGGAGATCATGTCGGATGACTTTCCCGCTGTGTCGCCAAACGATTCAGTAGAATGGTGTATGCAGCTGATGTCGGACAAGAACATCCGCTATCTCCCCGTATTCGATAATCAGATGCTGGTAGGGATCGTTTCCATCAACGACGTTGTCAGAGAAACCATCCTCACACACGAAGAGACGATCACGCATCTGAAAGACTATCTGCATTCCGGGATCTGATACAGCGGCACCGATCCGTGCCCAGGCTTTCCGGCGGGGTTTCCCGTCGTCTGGCTGAACCGCGGCCGCCGTCCGCCCCAGGGTCTGCAAGCACTTTACGAAGAAAAATATTTTTCCATCAATTTATCGAGCTGATCCTGGCTCAGAGGCTTATTCCAAAAGCCTGACACCTCCGGTATCGTACGGATCTTGCTGGCATCATCCGGATTGAGCGAAGTCGTCAGCATGATCAGTACGATATCTGCTTTTTGCTTGCCGGGCAAAGAGCGATAACGTTCGAGAAATTCCCATCCGTCCATCGCCGGCATATTGATGTCGAGAAAGATCAGATCGGGTCGTGGTCGATGCGATAGATCTTCCGCTACCCATCCGGATGTCGTGGATACAGGGCCGGCGGCAACAGCATCGCATACATGCAGATAGTCCAGTGCTTCCTGACCGCTTTGCGCAATACGAATGTGCTGGGCACAATTCGCCTGCTCCAATGTCATCTTGTTCAGGAAATTGGTGGGTTCATCGTCATCGATGAGAAGAATACAATTGAGTTTTCTGTTCATGGTTACGCAGGTATTGAGTACTTTAAAATCACGTGCGAATAAAGGTCATCATGAACTAAAAGAGCCTGTGGAATTGTTTAATAAAGGGATCGGGTCGTCCACAAATGTATAAATAGTCCTCCATAGATGCAACATTCACGAAGGATTAACCAGCAGCAGCGGGGAATTAGTGTAAATTTACAAATAACCGTTTACCGAGTATGACTGAGACGCTACAACGAGACGAAATTGTTGTCAAAGATATCATCGATACGGCCCGGTCCCTCTTTAAACAGTCCGGGTTTAAAAAAACGACGATGGGCGATATTGCCCGTAGTCTCGGTAAGGCCAAATCCTCGCTATATTATTATTACCCGAGCAAAGAAGACATATTCGAGGCTGTACTCCACACAGAAATGGACGAACTGCTCGATGAGATAAACGAAGCCCTTCAACAAGCCCGATCTTCCCGCGAGAAATTGATCAACTACTGCCGCTGCCGGCTCAATAAGCTGAACCAGTTCTGTAACCTCAGTGATGCCTTAAAAAGCGAAATTGCTGAGCTGCACTGCATTATGTCCGATCTAAAAAATAAGTTCGACACTTCCCACGTCGGAATCGTAAAAGAGATACTGGAAGAAGGCGCTCGTAACGGGGAGTTCCGTAAGATCAGTGAAGAAAATATCGAGCTGGTCGCCTATCTGATGGTTTCTTCCTTCAGGGGACTTGCCGTCCCGCTGATGGTCGGACAAAACCGCAGTCCTCGTCTTGACCAGCAGATCGACTCCATCGTTTCTATCATGATCGACGGAATCGGGAGTTGATCGTCTCTCTCCTGCTGCTGGATTGCGGCGCCGCTAAACTTTTGCCGGCTCGCTGATGGCCCGAACCCATCGCGCAACCGTCCGGTTGAACCAGCCCGACCTTTTATAGAGATAGTTGCAAAGTGCAATCCCGACTCCGGCGCAGCAGATCCCTGCCAGCACATCCAGCACATAGTGATGCGAACTGTATACGGCTGCAAACCAGATCCCAACCATGATCGTCGCGAACAACGCGTTAAACCACTTACAGCGGTATTTTATCCCGTAGTATAAGACCGTCAGCGGATAGGCGGAGTGCAGCGACGGCATTGCGGCAAACACGTTGCTGCTCTTCGCATACAGCCCGGAGAAGACAGAGACATGGAAATAGGCATCCCAACGCGCCAGACCAGCCGTATTGCCGGGTGTATGCGCATTAAATGCAAATCCGTATTGCTGTACATACCAGGGCGGCGCCGCCGGGCAGGCATAATAAATGACGAAACCAATCAGGTTGACGACCAGGAAACTCAAGGAAAAACGGAAGAAGGCGGCCTTGTTCTTATAGAAGAGATAACCTGCAAAGCCCAGCGGCAGCGGTATCCAACACAGATAAAAACATCCGGCCAGGATATCCAGCAGGGTCGTATGATGGATCTGCCAGAACTCGTTTGGCGTCAACACAACACCGTCCGCGCCTTTTATGCCAAACAAGGCTTTCTCGAGGTGATAGATGCTTTCGATATGCACGGTATTGTACCGGTAATTCGGGAAGGCCTTCATCGAATCGAACAAGACCCAAAAGGCAATAAAGACCGTAAAACCAAGGATAAACCGACGGGTGGGTCCCGACAAATAGAAAAGAGTATTAAACAATCCAACCAGGAAAAGTTGATCCGTCTTGAATCCGATCAGCACCCCGGCCAGCAGCAAATAGCCGATCGAAAAGGCCGTTGCGATCCCTGCATTCCGCCAGGTCAGCGGAGTTCCCGTTGGGAGTCCCAGAGCCGGCCTCTCGTTCATAATCAAAGTAGATGTCATGTTGCGTTAAACTTTTAACCGTTCAACCTGCTCCTGCCCGCTGACAACATCAGTGCCTTTCAGCTCGAGATATTTCACATTGGGCGACCAGAAGGTGCCGCCCGGATCGATATGGATATAAACGCGACTCAGAATGGACTGGCGTCCATTGATGTTTACGTATACGTGCATCTTGTTGTCGACAGGAGACTTCATCAGGTACATCGGCACTTTCTTATACGACACAAACCGCAGTTCGTATTTGCCATTGCCAAGATACGTCTCTTTCAAGCCGTAGGCAAAATGCTTCTGAATCCAGTTCAGCTCCGCTCTTTGCTTCTGTTCCGTATAACGGATCCACAAGACATGCACGGGCTCTTCCTTGTCCAAAACGCCATCCTTAATATTCAACTCACAGATGACTGTATTGGTATTGGGTGTACGCTGCAGATAAAATAACGAATTCTTGTTCGACGGCGGGATCGGGAAGGTATCGACGGCCCTCTTCTCTGTTGGTACGGGACCGCCAGGGTTTCCCGACCTGGCGGCGGATTGCGCGACGCCTGGCAGAACCGTAATGGCAGACAACATAAATAAGACAAGCACCAGTGTCGTGCCTGGCAGCGAGGAGTGTTTGGAAGAGGCCGTGGAGCCGGTTGCCTGATTCGAGCCGGTCGTTTGATTTGCGCTGACCGGACCGGTCGAGGCAGTGGCATTTGCCGGGCCAGCCAGCGAAGCAGCCCTCGCCTCCAGCGTTTTCTTCGCGTCACGCAGTCTTCCGATCGCCGTGAAATTCGCGAGGAAAGCCATTATCGTCAATGGGATAGTAAAGATCGAGATCGTTTCGAAAACAGGGAATGTCGATCCGGGCCAGGAGATCTTATAGTCGCCCCCCATCCATTTCGACGCGATACCGCAGGCCAGTGCCGAGACGCCGATGATGATCACCCGCTCCGGCCGCTGCATCAGTCCGTCCTTACACTCGATACCGAGTCCTTCTGCACGGGCGCGGGTATAACTGACCATCATACTCCCGATCAAACCTATAAATGCGAATAAGGAACTTAAAAAGTAGTGATGCGAAACCAGGTAATAACAGATGCCAAGGAAAAGCACCAGTTCGCTGTAGCGATCCAGCACCGAATCATAAAGCGCCCCGAACTGTGAGCTCATATTGCCAAGGCGGGCGACCTGCCCATCCAGCATATCGAAGAGTCCGGCGAAGAGGATCAGGGCCCCGGCCCAACCGACATAAGAAAGATCGCCGCGACGGCCTTCTTCGGCGCCGCAGATAAAGATGATCGCCACTCCGATATTCAATAAAAGTCCGATGGTTGTCACCATGTTAGGCGTCAAACCTGCCTTGATCAACAACTTCACTACGGGGTTGATGACCTTATAAATGCCAAGCTGTAATTTTTTTCGCGTGCTCATAAGTCAGTAGCTCTCCTGTTTAGACAATTGGCAAAGATACTGTATTCATTCTGATAAATGCCGTTAGAAATCGAATTTGGTCCGAACCCGGATGCCCCAGGTGGGAATATCCGGATGGTTCAGATAGGTAAAGCGTTTGATGAAATCCACCCGGACCAGCTTGAAGATATTCGCGATCGCAAAACCGCCTTCGATATAGGGTGTTCTGCTAAGCGAATAGGTCTCGATCGCACCGTTGGTCGTCGGGAATTTCACCGTCGATGGATTTTTCGCCGGATCATTTTCCGACCTCAACCCGCCATAAAGGATCTTCGCTTCGATGACTTCGCGCCACTTCAGCTTTTTCAGGAACGGGATCTTATTGAAAATTAGACCGTTGAAATAGTGGTCGATATAGGCGGTCGCATAGTGGTCGCTGACAAATTCCAAAAAGTTCATCAGGTTATAGCTCTGGAGTTGATAAGCATAGGTCTGGTTCGCGTGATGAACGTCCAACAGCGGAAAAGGGACCTTTCCGATGATATAGCCAAAGTCAGCGGTCACATCGGTGTAACCCAGCCAGGATTCATAGAACCGCTTGTAAACATTGAAATCCAGGTTCTGGAAATTATACTGTCCACGGAACAGTCCCTGTACCCCGGTCGTCCAGCTGAAATCCAGGATCGGCCATTTATTGATGATCGGAACACGGTACAATTTTCCGATATAGAATTGCTCATGCGGCGCCCAGCGGATCTCGCCCGACAGTTCTGTCGTCGTCATCTGGTGGATCGAATCCCCCGTGTTGTTCTTTATATAATAGATAGAACCTGCGGGCGTCTGCTCCCACCAGCGGAAGCCAAAGTTGTAAGACAGGTGATTCCGGAGCTCGTGCATGTACTGTATCCGGAAGTTGTTATTGTATACCCATTTGTCGTTGTTCCCCCGCTTGAAGGACAAGAGGAAGTTGTCTTCCTGTACGAATTGCAGCTGCTGACCGGGGATATCGATGTCTTTTTGGTAAGATACCCGCAGGTAATGCTGCGGAAAACTATACACCGACTTATTGTTCAACGAGTACGTACCGCTCAGGAAGTATTTCCACTTCTCATCCTTAAAACCATAGGCTGCGTATGCCTCGGAATAGAAACGCGTGCTGAAATGGGTCGTCGTTCGTCCGCCGAAACGAAGTCTGAAACCTTCGACCGGATTGAAGCTATAGAAGGTACTGGCCGGACCGATCTCGGCCCATCCTGCCTGTTTGTATCCTGCCAGCAATAACGTACTCCAGTCCACCAGCCGCTTGAACGACTTCATGTTCTTGAGGCTGTCTACGTTTGCGTACACCTTTCCTTCGGCGCCCGTCAACGTATCCGTCCGGTTGGCCAGCCAGAAATCCATGGGCCGCGATTCGGCGCTGTCCAGCATGACCGTCGCCGTCCCTTTCATTATACTATCGGGAATGGGAATATCCGGCTTGAATTTATCATAGGTCACGACCCGTTCACCAAAAAGCCCCGTTCCCTTCTTACTTATCCCAAAGTCCCCAAGCACGTCGCTCTTAGTCAGCAGGAACCGGCCATCCGGCTGTTTGGTAAAATCCTGATCGATATGCATCTCCCGGACAAAGTTGAAGTTGATGCCCTTGCTCACCAGCAGTCGGAGCTTCTGAATGGCATACCGGCCATCCAGTGTGATCCACATCGTTCCGCGGAACAGCAGATCTTCCGGGTTACGCGGCCGGAAAGACAACCGGATCAGTTTGGTCCCATCCACTACCGTCGTGTCTTCGATGAAATACATATAGAAGGTGGGGGCAGTGCCGGCAATAGGGCTGAGGAACAGATTGGTGAAGACAGAAATATTGTTGTCGTAGACATTGAAGTCCTGGTAGAGGCGGTTCAGATACATACTGATCCCCTGCATATCGATCAATTCCCCATAGTCCACTTTTTTCTTCCCCGTAATGATCGACTTCGTCTTTTCGGGGTCCTGGCGATAATAATTTTGCGAATAAGTTTCTTCCAGGTAGACCGGCGACAGACGTCTTCCTTCGAGTTTTGTGGTATCGCTGTTTTCGATCAGGAAGTGATAGGGAGCAAGGATCTTCCCCGTTACCCCTTTCTTTTTGGTGACCTCCAGCTGATCCATCTTGTCGAGATAGACGACTAATTTTTCATATTTATCATAAGTCGCAAAACGGTAGGCTTCCATCCTGTTAGAATCCTTGTGATCGATCACCTGGCGGATCAGCTCTACCGCGGGATTTCCCTTGTTGCGGTACTTCTGTTTTTTGTTTTTTACGAGTGCTCCTTCGAGCTGATTGAATTTGGGAGAGAGCGAAAAAACAATCTCTTTGTCGGGTACCGAATCGAGGTGAACTGTCGTGCTGACATAACCCACATTGGAGACAACGACGTCGATGGCGCGTTGTGGAGTTATCGTGATCCGGAAACGGCCGTCGCTCTTTGACCTGGCGCCTCCGCGAAGACCTTTAATGGTTATACTGGCGTTGTTCAAAGGAGCTTTCGAAACAGAATCCCGGACGGTTCCGCGCAGTAAAACATCCTGCGCCTGACTGTACCAAGAGACTGTCAAGAGAAATAGTAATAAGGTCCAAGCTTTTAATCTACATCCGATCTTTATCATCCAATTGTTATTTAAATACAAATCTTTTCTGCAGCGTATAATTATAGAATACTGCAACCAATGTGGAAGTAATCACCTTGTTTATCATCAAATCCATCCTTGTATAGTGAGTAAGCAGCCATAGTCCGGATACGTTCAGTATAAAATTACCGATCCAGACGAGGACATATCGATTCAGCTGTGACACCCATTTTTTCTCCTGTGCACTGAATACCCAGGTACGGCTAATCATAAAATGGGTAGCCCCGCCGCAAATAGAACCCGTTGCACCGGCTGCGACAGGCGGCGCCCCTGCTTTGTACTTCAGCAACCAGGTC
>JAATGQ010000232.1 GCA_015654595.1 Chitinophagales bacterium
ATATCCTTGAGTAAGGGAGCAAACGCTCCGTCTTTACCAAAAAGCGATTTGCCCGATCGAAGTTGCTCAAGGGTCTTTTTCTTGAGCTCGTTGTAGTCGAATTTTTCGTTCTTTTCCATATAAACTGTATTAAAGGTCTTATTTTTTAACCTTTGACACAGTTTAATTTACAGTCTCGCCGCGCAAGCCTTAAGACAACAAGCTTATCGCCTCCCGAAGCTTTGTAAGCATCTCCGGAATATCCTCCAACTTACAAGTCCCAACGCTTAATCTATACCAAGGGCTCTCCTTCGTCGCCCCAAACGCCGAGAAGGGAACTATCGCCAGCCCCGCCGTATTCAACACATAAGACGTCACCTGTCCCTGATCCGCCAGCGTCAAGCCCTCTTTTGTCTTCTTGCCCTTCAGATCGATCTTGATCGTCAGGTAGATCGCCGCCTCAGGCGACAACACATCCACCTGGAAGCCTTCTTTCTTCAACGCCACAAACCCGTCATGGATCTGTTGCAGCCGTTTTGACACCGCCGACCTGAAACCATCCAGGTAAGCATCGATCTTATCCTGCTGTTTGAGATAGACAGCACAGCCCTTCTGCTCCGCCATGGGAGCCCAGGCCCCGATATGCGTCATGATTGCCTTCATTTTGCCAATGATCTCAGCCGGACCAAATGACCAGCCCACCCGAACCCCGGTAGCGGCAAAGGCCTTGCTGATCGCATCGATATAGATGGTGTATTCCCGCATCGCGGGATTCAAAGAAACGGGATTGTAGTGCTCGATCTCGCCGTATGTCAACTGCCAGTACATCTGGTCGTAAAGCACATACAGCTTTTTCGCATCGGGGCTGCGCCGCGCATTTTCTTCCAATACCAGCTCACAGATCGCCGACAGGTCCTTTTTGGACATCGTCGTACCCGTCGGGTTTTGCGGAGAACAGAGACAGAGCAGGGTGGCGCCCGGCAAATGCGGTTTTAGCGATTCCGCCGTCGGCATAAAATTGTTGCCCGGCTCGGCATCGACGACGATATGCACCCCTTCGTTCAGATGCGTATAGTGATTGTTGTTCCAGGACGGAACAGCGTAGATAACCTTGTCCCCCTTGTCGATCAGGGTCCGGAACACGGAGTAGATCAATGGTCTGCCGCCGCTGGCAACCAGGATCTCATCTGTCGAATAGCTCAACTTCTCCCGGTCCTTCAGAAAGGCGGAAATGGCTTCTCTCAGATCGAGGTTCCCTTCTGCTGCGGGATAGTTTGTAAAATGCTTTCGGTAGGCGTCGATGATGGCGTCTTCCAGCTCTTTGGGGATGGGAAAAATAGCTGGATCGAAATCTCCAACGGTGAAATTGTAGATCTTTTCACCTTTTCTTACTTTTTCACGGATCTCACCGCCAAGTTTGACGATTTCGGAACCAATGAGTGTTTCGGCAAGCTGGGATAATTTCGTCATGAGCCAACTATCGGAATCGAACCGACGACCCTTTCATTACGAATGAAATGCTCTACCAGCTGAGCTAAGTTGGCGGACAATCACCTTTCGGTGGTATCGGGGTGCGAAATTAATGAGATGCCCCCAGAAAAGCAAAGCTTTTTTGAGGGCATCCAGGCTTATTTAGAACTGTCCTTGTGTTCAGCGTCATATTTTTTCTGGGCATCCTGCGCTTTTTCAAAATCAAGCACGACCCCATTGATGCAATACCGCAGTCCTGTTGGAGGAGGGCCGTCCTGGAAAACGTGTCCAAGGTGAGACTTACAGCGTCCGCATTCTACCTCCGTCCGGGTCATCCCATAGGACTTATCCACCAGGTAAATGACGCTGGTCTTGCTGATCGGCTCATAGAAGCTGGGCCATCCGCATCCGCTTTCGAACTTTGTGTCGCTACGGAACAGCGGGTTGCCGCAGACCGCGCAATAGTAAGTACCTATTTCCTTACTGGTCTCCAACGGGCTGGTGAAAGGCCTCTCGGTTCCTTTCTGACGCGCTATATCATACACATCCTTTGGCAGGATCTTCTTCCATTGCTCGTCGGACAGGTTGACCGCAGTCGTATCCGTATGGGAGTACGCCGGGTTGTTTTCTTTTTTTACTGTATCCATAGTGCTTATTTTTTGATTCTTGACTGGTTGTGTGCAGGCGGGCTGGATAGCTAACACCATCAGGATCAGAACAAAATTGAGTACACGTCTCATATTTGGGATTGCTTTTCTTTCAACAAATGATCAGGTTTGGTGTTCGGAATCCGACATTTTTTTGCCGTCAGCTTGTTTTTAAACAGAACGGGTTAAAAAATGTTAAAGTTTTTCAAAGGGTAAACGTTAATTTTGTTCCCTCACAAGGGTAAGTAGTACGTATTATGTTCAATTTAATTTTATTCGGCCCTCCCGGAAGCGGCAAGGGTACACAGTCGGAAAGACTTATCTCCAAGTATGGCCTCAAGCACCTTAGCACTGGTGATATCCTTCGCGCTGAGATAGCCGCTCAAACCCCCCTGGGCCTCGCTGCAAAAGAGTTGATGGACAATGGACAACTCGTTCCCGATGAAGTAGTTATCGGAATGATCAACTCCGCATTGGACAGCAACCCCCAAGCCGGTGGCTTCCTGTTTGACGGCTTCCCCCGTACCGTTGCCCAGGCTGAAGCCCTCGACAAGCTGCTCGCTCAGAAAGGTACTTCCATCGCCGTCGTACTCGCCCTGCAGGTCGACGAAGAGGAACTCGTTAAACGCCTGATGAACCGTGGTCTTACTTCCGGCCGTACCGATGATACGGACGAGAACAAGATCCGGGTCCGTTTCGGGGAATACCAGAAAAAGACGATGCCAGTTGCCGAACACTACAAGAATCTCGACAAACTCGTGGAAATCAAAGGTGAAGGGGATATCGACGATATCTTCCAGGCCCTGAGCAGGGAGATCGATCTCCGCAATCAGGACCGGGCTTAGTCGATCGGCATCCCTCCGGACCCTCTCGACCCGCCTCTGCCGGCATCACCACACATCACGGCGCCGCCAGCGCGGCCTGCACCGCTAACCTATTTCATTTCCCCCGGTATCACCCGCAGGGTCGCTTTATGCCCGTTCCGCAATACCTCTATTTCGGTACGACGGCCAATGGCATCGGCATTCAGCTGCTTATGCAGTTCGTCGACCGTACCAATCGCCTTACCATTAAAAGATACGATAATATCCCCTGGTTTGATTTCATTGTTGTAGACCGGCTGATCGGCAACCACCTCATAGACATACACACCGGTCGTCTTGTCAAGCCGGTTGGCCGCAATCATCCTGCCGGTAAGGTTGACCAGCTGTCCCGCAATCCCAAGATAGGCGCGTTTTACCCGGCCTTCCATGATCAGTTTTCCTGCTACAAAGGCGGCCAGATTGGACGAGACCGCAAAACACAATCCCTGAGCCGACATGATCGTCGCGGTATTCACCCCGATCACCCTTCCGCTGGAGTCGACCAGCGGCCCGCCAGAGTTTCCGGGGTTCAAAGACGCGTCAGTCTGGATGATGTCGTCGATCAACCGACCGTTATTAGCCCGCAGCGTCCTGCCCAGGGCGCTGACGACACCCGCCGTCACGGTATGCTGAAGCCCCAGCGGGTTGCCGATCGCAATCGCGATCTGACCGGGCTGCAGGGATTCGGAGTCGGCAAAGACCAGCGGCCGCAATCCCGATACATCGATCTTTAAGACCGCAATATCGGTCGAAGGATCTGTTCCCTTCAATTCGGCCTTTACCATCCGGCCATCGGCCAGCGAAACACGTATATCCTGGGCATTCTCAATCACATGGTTATTGGTCACGACAAAACCGTCGGTCGAAATGATAAAACCGGAACCCGATCCGGGCTGCACTTTTACTTCTCTGTTCCTCGGGTCATTGACTGGTTTCTGTACCTGTATATGGACAACGGCTTCCGCCACATGCGCTACGACACCCGTGATCGTGCGCGAATAACTGTCCAGCAGTTCGGCATCCTTTTGGGGTGCGTAGTCGATCCATGAATAAGTATTTTCCATGGCTAGACAGATTCAAAATGCTGACCAGATTTTTTACCTGCCAGACTGGCGCAAAGTAAAACTTGACTACCTTCGACTGGAATAAACGATTGTAATCAATATGCCGAAGCTAGGAAACTACATCACCGGCCGCTGGATCACCGGAGATGGCGACGGACAGTCTCTTTATAACGCCTTTAACGGACAGATTGTCGCAAACGCCAGCACAAAAGGGCTTGACTTCTTTTCTATTCTCGAATATGCCCGCACGGTTGGAAACCCCAGCCTGCGCAAAATGACCTTTCACGAAAGAGGCCGGATGCTCCGCGCACTCGCCCTCTATCTTCGCGATCACCTCGAGGAGTTCTATCGGGTCAGCTATCTGACGGGCGCCACCCGCACGGACAGCTGGATCGACCTCGAAGGAGGTATCGGTAATCTGTTCTCTTATGCCAGCCTCCGCCGTAAATTTCCGGACGAGCCATTCTGCCTCGACGGGGAATCGCTCTCTCTTGGGAAAGGCGGCACCTTTATGGCCCAGCACCTGCTCGTCCCAAGAGAAGGCGTAGCAATACATATCAATGCCTTTAACTTCCCGGTCTGGGGAATGCTGGAAAAGATAGCCGTCAACCTGCTGGCCGGCGTTCCGGCTGTCGTCAAACCGGCCACCATTACCTCTTTCCTGACCGAGGCGGTCGTCAGAAAGATCGCCGGCTCGGGTATCCTGCCGCCAGGCGCGCTTCAACTGGTCTGCGGCAGCGCCGGGGATATGCTCGATCATGTCACGGCCCAGGACGTGATCACATTTACGGGATCGGCGTCTACCGGTCAGCAGCTCAAATCACACCCGGCCATTCTCCGGGAGAACGTGCCTTTTAATATGGAAGCGGACTCTCTCAACTGTCTCGTACTTGGCGATGACGTAGAGCCGGGTATGCCGGAATGGGATCTCTTTGTAAAAGAGCTGCGCAAGGAAATGACAGTAAAGGCCGGTCAGAAATGTACAGCGGTACGCCGCATCTTTGTACCGGAAGACAAAATGGAAGACGCCTGGAAGGCCCTGACCAAATCGCTTTCGGCAACAACGATCGGCAACCCGGAAAACGAAAAGGTCCGGATGGGTCCGCTCGCCGGTCAGTCTCAGCGCGAAGAGGTGCGGGCGCAGGTCCGTCGTCTGCTGGCCTCCTCTCAGCTATTATATGGATCACTCGACAGCGTGGACCTGATCGACGCCGACGCAAACAAGGGCGCCTTCCTAAGCCCGCTGCTGCTGTTGAACGAAACTCCCCTGACCAGCGAGGAGCCTCATTCCATCGAAGCCTTTGGCCCCGTCAGCACGATCATGCCCTATAAGAATATGGACGAAGCGATCGTATTGTCAAAGAAAGGCAGGGGCTCGCTTTGCAGCTCTATCGTCACTGCCGATGAAATCATTGCCCGCGACTATGTCCTCGGCGCCGCCACCCATCACGGTCGTATCCTCATCCTCAACAACGAATGCGCAAAGGAAAGCACCGGCCATGGCAGCCCCCTGCCATTGCTGGTACACGGCGGACCCGGCCGAGCCGGCGGAGGGGAAGAAATGGGCGGCATCCGCGGCGTAAAACACTATATGCAGCGCGTAGCGGTTCAGGGCTCGCCAAGTATGCTGACGACGCTGACACATTCCTGGCAGCCGCATGCACGACAGACAACGGACGAAAAACATCCATTCCGGAAATACTTCGAAGAGCTGCAGATCGGTGATACGGTGATCACACATAAAAGAACGATCACAGAAGCGGATATCTCCAACTTCGCAAACCTGAGCTGGGACCATTTCTATGCGCATACGGATCATACGTCGATCGAAGGCACGCTGTTCGAAAAGCCGGTGGCCCACGGCTACCTGATCCTCAGCGCAGCGGCTGGTCTCTTTGTGGATGCGGCAAAGGGGCCGGTGATGCTGAACTATGGACTGGATGAGTGCAGGTTTCTTAAACCCGTTTATGCCGGGACGACGATAGGAGTCCGGCTTACCTGCAAAGAAAAAATAGCACAGGAAAAAAAGGAACCAACCGATACGCCGCGAGGCATCGTTAAATGGTATGTAGATGTCTATGATCAGACAGGAGAAAGTGTCGCAGTCGCTACAATCCTGACAATGGTTCAAAAGCAATCCTAACCTTTAATCATTCTTTTCATGTTAAAACAAGTAAAGGACGGTCATGTAAAGACCGAACTGCATAACGGAGTCCTGACCATCGAGTTCTTCCACCCGCAAAGTAATTCCCTGCCCGGCAGTTTGCTCGAAGCAATTACACACGAAATACATTCCTGCGGCAACGACCATGAAGTAAAGGTCGTCGTGCTGCGATCCGCTGGCGAAAAAGCATTTTGTGCCGGCGCATCTTTTGACGAACTGCTCGCTATCGAAAATGCCGCGCAGGGGCTCGAATTTTTCAGCGGCTTTGCAAGGCTGATCAATGAAATGAGAAAATGTTCCCGCCTGATCATTGCCCGTATCCAGGGCAAATGCGTTGGGGGTGGGGTAGGGATCGCCGCTGCGGCCGACTATGCGATTGCCGCGGATGGGGCCGATGTGAAGCTGAGCGAGCTGGCTGTTGGGATCGGTCCATTTGTCGTTGGCCCTGCCGTAGAAAGAAAGATCGGACTCGCGGCTTTTAGTAGTCTCGCGATCGATGCCGCGATGTGGCGGGATGCCGAATGGGCCCGTCGCAGGGGACTCTATTCCGAACTGCACGGCGGCATCGTCGAAATGGATGAGTCCATCCATCGCCTCTCGCATTCACTTGCACATTCCAACCCCGAAGCGATGGCCGCATTAAAAGCCAGTTTCTGGAAGGGAACGGAACACTGGGATGAGCTGCTGCTTGAAAGAGCGGCTGTCAGCGGTCGATTGGTATTAAGTGATTTCTCTCGTACAGCTATACATAAATTCAGGAAAAAGTAATACTTTGTAGAGGATGGAACTAAGGTCTGACGAAGAGCATTACTACTGGTCGCAATTCAAAAGCGGTGACAGGGAGGCGTTTGCTGTTATCTATCAGCAGCATAGTCATTCCCTTATCGGTTATGGCTTGAAGTTATGCCCGGACCGCCATCTGCTGAAAGATCAGATACAGGAACTGTTTGTCGAGCTCTGGAATACCCGCGAAAATCTTTCACTAAACTGCTCCCTCAAATTCTATCTTTTCCGCGCACTGCGGTATAAACTGATCCGCATCGAAAAGGTAAGCCACACCCGATCCAATACAGCCCGTCTGGCAATGGATCAGGGTGGCAGCCTGCTGCAATACCCGGTCGAGACCAGTATCATCGAAAAGGAGATGCACGAGTCCCAGACCGCCGTCCTCCGCCGGGCTATCCGAAGCCTGCCGCTCCGTCAGCAGGAGATCATCCAACTGCGTTACTATCAGGGGTTCTCCCATGACCAGATCGCCGAGCTGATGGAAATGAACTACCAGTCCGTCAGTAACCTCATGCACCGGGCCCTCGTCCGGCTAAAAGAGATTGTGAAAATGCCTGTCTTCCAATCCTTTATTTTCCTTTTCTTCTTTTTCTAAAAAAAGTTTAGCAAGACTGAGTATATTTTTGCGATCGGATACATTTCTATCCGGTAACTGCTTATTTCAAAAATTCTACTACACAGAGTGAGCGAATTCAACGACGAAGTACAAAGATTGCTGGAGGAGGACCGATTGATAAAATGGGTTCTTGACCCCGATGAAGCCACAGCCGTTTATTGGGAAAAATGGATGCAGGAACATCCCAACAGCATCACCGCTCTCTTCAAAGCAAGAGAAATCGCCCAGGATCTGGCCTATACACAACGTCCGGCCAATCCATCTTCCCTCGCAGATACTATCTGGTCCGGTATTACAGCGGAGATCGACCAGCCCGCCGCCGCAGTCCAGCCACGGACTGCCGCAGCCCGGCAAGCAGCCGCCTTCACGCCCGCCCAGCAAATCACCTCCGTCCAGGCACCGGACCGCGAACCGGAATCTTCCACTGTCATCATTCCTATACAAAAAAGATCAGCCCGATCCTGGTGGATCGCCGCTGCGCTTACCGGCACAGTGCTGTTCGGCAGCTCGCTTTATTACCGTCATCACCATACGACGGAGATGCCAGGACAGCAGATTGCTAACCTGTTGGTAAAAGAAGACATCGACCGCGTCAACCTGACCGATCGCAGCCAGGTGATCTACCTGGTCGATGGCACGAAGGTTACCCTTCAGCCCGGTGCGGGCATCCGTCATGCCGCCTTTCTTCAAAAAGACAAAAGAGAAGTTTATCTGCAAGGGGACGCCTTCTTCGACGTAGCAAAAGATAGCAAACGCCCCTTCTTTGTCTACTCAGGCGACCTCGTCGTCCACGTATTGGGCACCAGCTTCAAAGTTTCTACCAACAAGACCAATGGCAACGTCACCGTATTGGTAAAAACAGGCAAGGTGGCCGTTTCTTCCCGCACCGACGCCGCTCATCCGGCGATGATCCTGATGTCCGATCAAAAGGCTCTATTCGATGGTCAAAAAAAAGGGCTGGTACAACTCCATGCCGACAAGATGGACAGGATACCCGAAGAAGACCTGCCCGCCGTCAACTTCAACTTCGAAGAGACGCCCGTTACACAGATATTCCAGACACTGGAGTCGGCCTATGGCGTCCCTTTCCACTACGATCAAAAAACCTTTGCGCACGTTATTGTCACAACACATCTGGCAGACGAGCCATTAGA